>NZ_CP092417.1:6732500-7032500 GCF_023716865.1 Endozoicomonas sp. SCSIO W0465 | reverse complement strand
AGCCGGATCAAAACGTGTCTTCCAGGTACCCCGGAACTCCATCACATTACCCAATACCGCTCTAACGTTTTTCCGCTGAAATTCGTCAAGGCCATCAAACAGCGTTGTTATTTTTCCTTCGGTATTACCTTTAACAAAAAGATCCGTAATGTCTGCTACGTTCTTGCCATCATCACTGTTCAGTTTTTTGGTTTGATAATGTGTAGACAATATCTGATCAAGAGCCTCATCCCGGTGGTGGTAGTCAGAAGCAATAAAGTTGACGGAAGAAACTGGCTTACCATCATCGCTATTGTAAGGGTGTTTTATGCTGAATTTGCCGAGTTCTTGATGGATATCAGACTCCAGATCTGGAGTTAAGGAACCTTCGGGGATCCCCAGGATTGATTCCTTTTTGTTGTTATCTTCTATACACGCCAGAACCATACCCAGAACCGGCGCCAGGCTGGCAGGAGACAAGGCCGTGCTTACGTCCCCTGTCATGGCTAATAACTTAAATGATACTTTATCCATCAATTGTTTAACGACATCAGAAGCCGATAAGGTGGGCAGGGAGGATGCATCAGCCGGATATATTGGCGGCGATAAAAATGAAATATTTTGGTTTGAAGGTGTAATAGGCCCCATAGTAGTCACTCCAATGTTTGACAATAAGTTATTAGGGAACCCAAAATCGCTGCTTCCATGCTTTGCGGCAAGGGCAAAGTTTACTAGTGCAGCCAAGCGTTGATACCCATACCGTTCGTGCGAAGTACGGTGACACCACCCTTCGACTCCGCTCAGGATGAACGGGGTGTACGGGTATTAACGCTCTTATGCACTAGATAGCCATAAATTACCGACTACCCTATTGCACCAAGGCAAATCAGAATCCCGATTTTGGTATAAATCTTATTATTTGGACATTTTGTGTGGATAATGGTTCCCTGGACAGGTTGCAACCGGTGGTTATGGCTGGTTTATTATCTGCTTATTATGGATATTATTTTGTCACGTATTTCCATTCGCCTTTCTTCTGTCATTAATGCCGCCCGTTCCCATTGTGGAGGAATTTCTGCCCGAAGTTCTGCCAACATCTGTTTGGCTTCCGTTTGCCTGGGGGATATGTCCTCAAGCCACTGTAACCAACGTAGATCAAGGGTCGCCTCATGGAGGTCAAGCAAGCGACGATGAATATCCCGGGTTGTCGGGCAGGGGCTGACAGAAGGGTAAATATAAATAACATCTCCCTCCCGGCCATCGGTAGGGTCAAACGGATCGGCCGTGGGCATCCGGCCATGCCACTGCAAATAGCCTTCGGCACCGGAGCGCCAGAGGAAAAGGCCGGCAGCTATGGTCGGTTTTGGCATGTTGTATAGCCAAACCGTACTGTTTTCTTGCCAATGACTGATATTGTCCTCGGTAACTTCTGTGCCATGGTTGATCAGGAGAAGATCCGTTACTTCAGCAAGTTCAGCCTGATGGTCATGATTCATATGACCAGCGGTATTGAATTGAAGCGCGTTATCATTCAGCAGACGGGCAGTATTCTTTATTTGAGCAACGTGATCGTTGGCTGGCTCATCAAAAATTGACCAGTAAATTTCAGGCAGGTTCTGGTTCTTCGATAACTGTTGCAGCTGCTTTAAATCTTCAATGGCCGCTGTTTCGCCCTTCTGCCTTAACAGGCGTTTTAATGGAGCGTAAGCCAGAATCTGGTCATTGAAGCCAAAGCGATCTAATTGCTTCAATTGCTGAATAAACGCCCGGCGTCCTGTCTCAGTGTCTGGTGTTGTCAATGCAGGAGCGACGGTGCTGAAACCATGGGAAGCCAGCAGCGAAAGATCACAGGAGGTAGTATTGGCAACCTGCCCCTGCAGTGCCTTGAACCACTGATAGTAGGGAGGGGGCTCCAGGTAGAGGCCTACAGGGGTATCCAGCTCAGGCAGCCGGGTCGGAAGTACCCGCACCTTGTAATCCAGCAGTCTTAGCTCACCCCGGCTGAACAGCTGAATCATACCGGAGTAGTCGCCGGGGAGCGCTTCAGCGGGAACCTCCACCTGTACGTGGAGACGCCTGGGCCTTTTGCTGGATAGGCGGATGCTTTCCAAATCTGAACGGAGATAACTATCATCCAGTATCAGTGACGTTGCGTTGGGGGTCGGTCTTTCATAACGCCAGTGCCCATAGCGGGTGATGACGGTTAACGAGGTTCCATCCGACGATTTAGGCGGGGAAACCACAACAGCGGGTGCCACATCATCCATCGGACTTTCTATTTCAAAGGCCAGGTTAAGCAGGGTGTTTCTGGCTGCCAGATAAAAAGCGTCATCATCTGTTACCTGCTGGCTGATATCTTCCAGTGTGAGTGTATCCGCAGGCGTGTAGGGCTCAGTCACGACAGACCACTGATTAAGAAGCCGTTCCCGTCGTTTTTCCTGAGTGGCCAGGGCATAGGTGCCATCAAGTGGTTCCAGTACCAGCGCTGCCAGGTATCTGGCGTCATAGTCACCGGTCAGATCGATAGTAACCATTCCGTTGGTGACACGAATGTTTTTGCTGATAAAGTCACTTCGGCGCTTACCCACCGATGCCCAGAGGTCCCCATCAATACTTCCTTCTTTTTTCCTGCCAGCCAGATAAACATCATTGATCCACTGCTCCCGGGTCAACTTCTCATCAACGATGGTGGTTCCATTGGCGATGATTTGCCGAGTAAGAAAGTGCGGCAGGTATTCCCATTCGCCCTGATCCTGTGTCCACAGGCTGAGTTTCCATAATCCATCAGGCCAGGGGATCTGCAGGCTGGTGACCCCGGCAATACCATCGCGAATCAGCGAATCACCGGAAGTGCGAACTCGTTCGGTGATTTTGCCTTTCAGGTATGGGCTGTTTTTGCCAATGGCTTCAAAGCCGGGAAAAGCCGCACTGCTGCCTGATCCAAAATCCAGTGCCAGGGTGTTCTCAGGAAGCCTGGCGGCTGAACTGATACGGATTTTTTCCAGATCAATGCCGGCCCACATATCGGCACTGAAAACAAACAGTTTGGTGTATGGCTGTTTAAATGGCTGTCTACCTGATGTTTTCAGTCCTGAAAGCGGTAATATCACTTCAAACGGACCGGGTGACAGAGTGAACTCCTGGTTAACCCTGGATCGGTAATCTGATGAGTTTTCATTATCAATCCGTACAATCAGGATTTGCTGGTCACTTGAGCCATTATTGCCACTGATGATCAGTTCAGATCCATTCTCAAAGCTGGCCTGCCCGAAGGTGTGGATGAAGGGTGGAGAGCCTGTTTCACTAAGCAGCAGTATATCATTGCCAGTCGCAGAGAAAGGGCTGATGAGGCTTACAATACAGGCAGCCACTGCAATCAGTTGTCTGGTCGATGTACCAATAAACCCTGCTTCCGGCCATATGGACTTTGCGAGCGTGTACTCAATGGCCTGTCCCATGATGTGTTCAGCTGCCTCAGCGTTGCTTGGGGAATAGCCTTAATATCGACGAAAAGGAGACAGTTTAAAGAATCGGGCAGGCGGGACACTGGCCCTGATCCTGAGATCAGCACCAGTGGTCAAATTTGCCGGGTCAGGCCAGGGCACCCAGAAAATTTTTCAGCGTAATGATAATGATCACCAGGACCATCAGGGAAAAATCCAGTCCGCCAAGGGGGGGGATCACTTTGCGTATCCGGCTGGTGAGTGGCTCGGTAATCTGGAGCAGCAACATCAGTCCCGGGTTATAGCTGTTGGGTGCTACCCAGCTGGCAATGGCAATAATAATCAGGCTGAACATATAAATATTCAGAAACTCGATGCACAGTTTAATCAGGCTACTGATCAAAACACTGGGGAATGGAATGGCCGCCAAAGAGTAACCACCCATCAACAGCAATACGTAGAGCAGTATGATCTGAAGTATCAGAGCCAGGACCAGAGAGGCCATGTCCACCCCGCCGTAACCGGGAATGATCTTGCGGATGGGGTTCAGTAGCGGCGATGTTGCCTTGACGATGGCCTGAGAAATCGGGTTATAGAAGTCGGCCCGAACCAGCTGAAGCAGGAAGCGAATCAATACAGCCATGATATACAAACCACCCAGGGTTTGGACCAGGAAGCTGAGACTCGAAGAAAGTGCAGACATAGAGTGTATTGGTTACCCTTTTTTTCAATAAAGAACAGATTATCAAAAAACAATAGAAGTTAATAATCGTTACGCATAATACAATAAAGGTTTGCCGCCACGCTTCAACAGAATGAAAATCAGTCTTTCAGAGCCTCTGCAAGTTCTTTCGACCGGTTGACGGCAGCATTCATTGCTTTCTCCACCAGCTCAGGCAGCCCTTGTTCCTGAAACGTCTTGATGGCCTGTTCAGTGGTTCCGTTCGGAGAGGTAATACGACGCCGAAGTTCGGCGGCATCAACATCCCCTTCAGTGGCCATTCTGGCAGCTCCCAGTGCGGTTTGCAGTGTCAGCCGTCTTGAGGTGTCTGCATCAAGGCCGAGGCGGGTACCCACCTGTTCCATCATTTCCATCAGCAGGAAATAGTAAGCCGGGCCACTGCCGGAAACCGCAATAACCGCATCCATTAACGATTCCTGATTGACCCACGTGGCGATACCCATGGCACGGAAAATGTCATCGGTCAGCGCTTTTTGAGCCGTGCTGACGTTATTGTTGGCAAACAAACCGCTGGCGCCACATTGCAGTGCAGAAGGTGTGTTCGGCATGCTGCGAACGATCGCAAGGTGCTCTCCTCCCCAGTTCTGCAGGCTTTCCATGGTAATGCCGGCGGCAACTGAGATAATCAGTGCATCGGGTTTGATGGACGGACGCAAATCGGTCAGAACGGTCTTCATCGATTGTGGTTTAACACAGAGCATAATGATGTCAGACTTGCTGACGGCCTGGTGGTTATCCACGGTGGTTTCAATATTAAATCTTTCGCGGATATCGGACAGTGTCGCTTCCGTTTTAGCGGTAGCAACCAACCGATAGGTTGGCCAGCCATGCTTGATCAGGCCAGCGATAATACTGCTGGCCATATTGCCAGCACCGATAAAAGCGATGGTTGATTCAGTCATTTTTGTTATCCATTTTGGGTTCCTGTTGAGGCTTCTGTTGAAGCTTGAACAGAGTGTCTGGAGCCAAACAGGGCAGTACCGATACGAACCATGGTTGAACCCTCCTGAATAGCCGACTCAAGATCATCCGTCATGCCCATGGACAGGGTATCCATCGTGAGAGAGAACTGGTCATTCAGGGTGTGTAGCGCATGGGTCAGTGCCCGGAAAGGCTCGCGCTGTCGGTCAGGCTCCGTTTCAGGGGCTGGAATGGCCATCAAACCACGCAGTTTCAGGTTGGGTAAATGAGTAATAGATTGCACCAGCACAGGCAGCTCATTCAGGCTGATGCCGGATTTTGTCTCTTCTCCGCTGATATTCACTTGCAGACAGATATTTAATGGGGGCAGTGCCTGAGGGCGTTGATCATTGAGCCTTTGCGCGATTTTCAGGCGGTCAACACTGTGAACCCAGTCGAAGTGGGTGCTGATATCCCGGGTTTTGTTTGACTGGATCGGGCCGATGAAATGCCACTGGATGTCTGAAAGGTCATTGAGCTCATCCATTTTATCCAGGGCTTCCTGAAGGTAGTTTTCACCAAAATGCTTTTGGCCCAGATGCCATGCCTCACGCACCATACTGGCAGGTTTGGTTTTGCTGACTGCCAGCAGCTGCACTTGCCCGTTGCGATTGCAGGCTTGTTCAGCTTGATGAATTCGGCCATAAACCCGTTGAAATCGGTTTTGTAATATGGTCATTAGGTTGTACATTACCGGAAAATAAATTCGCAGTTTACCTGCTTCCGGTTGTAAGGGGGATAATTAATGGATATTACTGAGCTATTGGCGTTCAGCTTTAAACAGGGGGCTTCGGATCTGCATCTGTCGGCAGGGCTTCCGCCAATTATCCGAATCGATGGTGATGTTCGCCGTATCAATCTGCCAGCCATGGATCAGAAGGAAGTTCATGGGTTGATCTATGACATCATGAACGACAAACAGCGTAAGGATCTGGAAGAGCATTTCGAAGCGGACTTCTCGTTTGAAGTCCCCGGCGTTGCGCGTTTCCGTGTGAATGCTTTCAACCAGAACAGGGGTGCGGGAGCGGTGTTCAGGGCAATCCCCAGTAAAGTACTGACCATGGATGACCTGGGCATGGGGCAGGTATTTAAAACCATTGCGGATAAACCCAGGGGGTTAGTGCTGGTGACTGGTCCTACCGGCTCTGGCAAGAGTACCACACTGGCTGCCATGATGGATTACATTAATGACACCAAATATCAGCATATCCTGACCATTGAAGATCCCATTGAATTTATCCACATCCCGAAAAAGTGCCTGGTTAATCAGCGGGAAGTGCATCGGGATACCCATAGCTTCAGTAATGCCCTGCGCTCTGCGTTGCGTGAAGATCCTGATATTATTCTCGTCGGTGAGATGCGTGACCTGGAAACAATCCGTCTGGCCATGACGGCGGCTGAAACCGGTCATCTGGTGTTCGGAACGTTGCACACCACATCGGCTGCAAAGACCATTGACCGTATCATCGATGTATTCCCGGCTGAAGAAAAGTCGATGGTACGTTCAATGCTCTCTGAGTCACTCCAGGCCGTGATTTCGCAAACACTGTTGAAGAAAAATGGCGGAGGGCGTGTGGCCGCACATGAGATTATGCTCGGTACTGCAGGTATTCGTAATCTGATTCGTGAAGATAAGGTTGCGCAGATGTACTCGGCCATTCAGACCGGCGGTGGGCTTGGCATGCAAACATTGGATCAGTGCCTCATGAACCTGATAAAAAAGGGACTGATCTCTCGTGATGTGGCTCGTGAAAAGGCCAAGGATCGAGACGCATTTTAAATGGATATTGAAAAATTATTAAAGTTGGTCGTCGTTAAAAAAGCATCGGATCTGTTTATCACCGCAGGTTTTCCGCCCAGTGTAAAGCTTGATGGACGTCTCAAGCCTGTCACCAGGACACCGCTGACTGCCACAGAGACAAAAAATATGGTGCTGGGTGTGATGGACGAGAAGCAGCGTCTTGAGTTTGAGACTAAGCAGGAGTCTAACTTTGCCATTGCCAGAATGGGGATTGGTCGGTTCCGGGTCAGTGCTTTTCAACAGAGAAACCAGTCAGGCATGGTTTTGCGCCGCATTGAAGAGAAAATTCCCAGACTCGACGACCTGAGGCTTCCCGCTGTTCTTAAAGACCTGACCATGGCCAGGCGCGGCCTTGTCCTGGTGGTGGGTGCTACCGGTACGGGCAAGTCGACAACGTTGGCAGCGATGCTTGGCTATCGTAATGAAAACGACACTGGCCATATTATCAGTATTGAAGACCCCATTGAATTTATCCATCAACACAAAAAGTGCATCGTAACCCAGCGGGAAGTGGGGATTGATACCAGGTCCTATGAAGTGGCGTTGAAAAACACCCTTCGTCAGGCTCCTGACGTCATTATGATCGGTGAGATTCGAAGCCAGGATACTATGCAATATGCCCTGAACTTCGCAGAAACCGGCCATCTCTGCCTGGCAACACTTCATGCCAATAATGCCAACCAGGCATTGGATCGCATTCTGAATTTTTTCCCCCCGGAACATCATCACCAGATCTGGATGGATCTTTCCCTTAATCTGAAGGGCATTGTTGCCCAGCAGCTGGTTCCTTCCCTGGATGGCACCGGTCGGCTTCCGGTTATTGAAGTGCTACTCAATACACCGCTAGCCAAGGATATGATTCGCAACGGGGATGTTCATGCACTGAAAGAGTTAATGAAAAAATCCCGGGAGCTGGGCATGCAGACGTTCGACCAGGCATTATTTGATCTCTACAACGAAGGGGAGGTCAGCCATGAAGAAGCGATTCGGCATGCTGATTCGGCAAACGACTTGCGCCTGATGATTAAACTGGGTTCAGAAGTGAATGAGCGTTATCTTACCGAACGTTCCGTTAAATTGATCCTGCAGATGGAAGGAGGATAGAGACTCACCCCTGTGAGCCAGCCGGGGGCCGGTGACTGACGGGCTTAATCATACATAAGGTGTTCATTCCCGGGGTCATTCAGCCAGGCTTCCAGAATAATCTGGGCAGCCATGGCATCCACCGGGTTTGATCCGTAATGCCCTTTATGGCCGAGCTTGTTGGCCCATTCTTTGGCCTCGAAAGACGTGAGTCGTTCATCGGCTTGATAAAATGGCAGGTTGAAGCGTCCATGAATCCGGTTGCCGAACTTTCTGGCACGTCGCGACATGTCTGACTCTGAGCCATCCATATTCAATGGTATGCCGACGACGACAGCATCCGGCTTCCATTCCATGATCAGGGCCTGAACCTGATTCCAGTCCGGGATTCCATCTCTGGCTTGCAATGATGGCAGGGCAGAGGCGGTTCGGGTAATAACCTGTCCGGTGGCAACACCGATGTTGCGGGTGCCAAAGTCAAAACCCAGCACAGTTCTTAATTTGCTATCAGTCATCGCTCTTTGTCAAAAAAACCTATGCATGGCCAACCTGATCTGAAATCAGATTGAGATTAACACCCAGTGAACTGGCCGCTGCACTCAGTCTCAGGTGATAAGGTGTATCGAAGACAACGGATGGATGCGCCTCACAGGTCAGCCAGGCATTCTCAGAAATTTCCTTTTCCAGCTGACCAGCTCCCCAGCCTGCATAACCAAGAGCAACCAATACCTGTTTTGGACCTTTGCCTTCTGCCATGGCCATCAGTACATCGGTTGATGTAGTCAGTTGCAGCCCCGGGCATATCTCCAGGCTGGTATCCCAGCTGGACTCCCCTGAATTCAGGACAAACCCTCTCTCCTGAGACACCGGGCCTCCAGAATAGACAGCGTGCTGACTCACTGCTGACTGTTCATGGTGGTCAATGCCAATTTGCCGGAAAATCTCACTCATCGGCAGGGTGCTTGGTCGATTCACCACAATACCCAAGGCACCTTCCGGGCTGTGCTCACAGATAATGGTCAGCGTTTCAGCAAAAGAAGGGTCGACCATGCCGGGCATGGCAATCAGGAAGTGGCTTTTGAAATTCTGGAAAGGAACACTGCTCATAGCGGCAGTATTAAGGTAAAGAGCATTTATGGCAAGTCCTGATACATACATTCGCGCGAGACACTAAAACCTTACTGGCTCACTTACTGGCTCACTTACTGGCTCAATAGTCGGTTTCCGGGCTCAAAGCGCCAGGTACGAATGATTTCAACGATATCATAGCTCTTGAGCGTGTCGTCGAATGGGGCAAAGGGTGAAGCCATTTTGACAATACGAACCGCAGCATCATCCAGAAGCTGATAGCCAGACGAGTCCAGTATCTCAACCGTTGATAATGTGCCATCCCGATTGATAGCAACCATTAAGCGCAACTCTCCATAGAGCTGGTATTCACGCGCTTTTTCCGGATAGTTGAGGTTACCAACCTTCTCAACCTTTCGCCGCCAGGATTCTTTATAGAATGCACCGGCTTCCTGTAGGGTGGATGCGGCTGTCAGCCGCTTGATACGAGGGCGCTTGGCGTACATCTGACGCTGCTGATGGAACTGGGCTTCAAGGCTGGCAATTTCATTTTTCAGGTCAATGTGCTTGCGTGGCTGGTCTTTTTCAACTGCAACCGGTTCCTGCTGTTCACGGTCATCGGTGGCAGCAACGGTCTGATCGCTCTTGGCCCGGGTGGTAATACGGGTCTGTTGTGTCAGGGTATGTTCTGGTTGAGCCGCAGTTTGTGACTGTGGCTGGACTTCCTTGATGGTGTCTTCCTGAAACTGCGCCTGCTGATCACTGGAGGGCAATGCTTTTTCTTCCAGAGTGCCGCTGCCCTGTTGATTGATCTGGGCCAGGTAGTCGGCTTCTTTGGGTTTCTCTTTGCTTTGATAGCTGGCCAGCGTCACTTCCAGCGTTGGCGGTGGTGCCGGCTTGTCTTTAAAGCTAAACGTTACTCCCAGTACTATCAAAACGTGCAGAGCCGCCGCCATAAAAAGGGTAAAACCCAGGCGGTCTGCCGACGATACGGCTGTTGATGAAATGGTCGTTGGCTGAGTCATAGCTTTCTGATTACAGCTTTCCTTGGTAAAGCACAATGGCAGAGCCGTCCTGATGAATACGATACGAGCCCTTTTCGCAAGGGCTCTCTCTTACAGGGCAAGTCTGATATTCAAGACTATATGCAAGATTCTGTTGGAAAAAAACCGTCTATAGAATAATCGTCTGGTTAGTGCCTGCCCTTGAGCTTTTCCTCAATCTTATCAATCAACTGACCGGCGATGTCGAGTGCAAACTGGTTGTCCAGCTCACGGATACAGGTAGGCGAGGTAACATTGATTTCTGTGAGGTAGTCGCCAATGACATCGAGTCCAACAAAGATCAGGCCTTTCTTGCGAAGCTCCGGGCCTACCTGGCGGGCAATCCACAGATCCCGTTCACTCAGGGGACGGCCTTCTCCTGTACCGCCCGCAGCGAGATTGCCTCTGAGTTCCCCGGCAGCAGGAATGCGTGCCAGACAGTAGGGAACGGGTTCCCCGTCAATCATCAGAATGCGCTTGTCACCGGATGTAATATCCGGAATAAACTTTTGAATCATGGCCTGACGCTGGCCCATTTCCGTCAGCGTTTCAATGATTACGCTCAGGTTCGGATCATTGGGGGTCGAGCGGAAAATAGAACTGCCGCCCATACCATCCAGTGGCTTTAGTACCACATCACCATGCTCTGCCGCAAACTCCTTCAGTAATCTTGGGCTGCGGGATACCATAACGGGAGGCGTACACTGTGGAAACAGGGTGGCAAACATCTTTTCGTTACAGTCACGGATACTGCGAGGATTATTCACAATCAGTGTTCCGGCCGCCTGAGCCTGTTCCAGCAGGTAAGTGCTGTAAATAAACTCCATATCAAAGGGCGGGTCCTTGCGCATCAGGATGACATCCAGTGCATCCAGAGGCATCTCCTGACGTTCTTTCAGTTCAAACCAGTGTTCAGGATCGGCATTCACGGTCAATGGTTTAACGCTGCCCATGGCAATACCTTCTTTCTGATAAAGGTCAGCCTGTTCCATGTAAAACAGCTGCCAGCCTTTCTGGCTGGCCGCCAGCAGCATGGCAAGGGAACTGTCTTTTTTGTAATTGATGGAGGCAATAGGGTCCATCACAATGCCGAGTTTTATCGCTATCACAATGTATACCTTTTACACTGTCCAACTGGAATCAGGCCTCCGTCCCTTGCCAAAGATTATGAACATAAATGCATGGCGTTTCCGGGCTAAGTTCCCTTTACCAGTTGAAAGAACTGTTGTGCTCCTGTCTTCTACTGCGTCGGGGAGCCTTATGCAATATAAACTATTTCAGGATTTTATTAATTCCATTTCAGGATTAATTACAGAACAATTATCTATGACACCCAATCGAAGGCCGATCCGCTGATTCTGCATTGAGTCGTAAGGTTGTCCACGGTGCATGACCTGGGAATTATCCCAGAAAACAATATCCCCTTCCCGCCAACGGTGTGCGTAAATGACACACTTGCCGAGGATTTCATCCAACAGTGCTTCCCAGAATGTTCTGGCGGCCTCAGGAGCATCTTCAAGCCCAACCGGTATGGCAGTATCTGATCCCATATAGAGACCCTCCCTGGCAATCAGTTGATGTTCCGAAACCAGGGGATGGGTTTTTAACGGTGTTTCCGCTGTCCATGCATCGGGCGTTAGAAACGGTGGCGAGTGAATAAGTTTTACTTTTCTCAACTCTGCCTGCCGTCCGGGGCTGAATGAACACCAGGCTTCCAACTGGTCGAGGAAGTGCGTTGTGTGAGGCTGTCCATCACACCCGGTCTCAGGCACCTTGTGCATATGAAGCATCACAATATAGAGTGCATTCATCGACAGCCCTTCCAGGCGGGGAAGAGCGTCCTTATCGTGATGCCATTGGCAGGCAACTGCCTCCGGTGGTCGGGCAACGGGACCCAGAGGATTGCCAAGTATGGCAACATGATTACTGACCAGTTCCGGTGGTAACGGTGGGCGATCCTTGCGTTGGCGATTGTCGCCGATCATCATGGGACCAAAAGTATCCAGTGCAAATTGTTCCATCTCACTGGCATTCATGTGTTGGTTTCTGGCGAAGATCACTCCATGCTGCCAAAGTGCATGCTTCAGACCAAGCCTTTGGCTGTTGGTTAGCGCTTTCAGGTCCAGACTCTGACCTACTTCAAAGCCGAGTCTTGGGTGCCGGCTGGTGGTCTGGTAGTTGATCATTGTCGTCAGGCAGTGTTATCTGATGTCGCTGAACAGTATAGGTAGTCTGTGGGCCAGTTGATGAAAATTCATTGCAAAGGGTTGTCCGACAGCCGACTAAGCCTTTTCCAGAGAATTCAGGATGTTCTGGTAGCTGTCCATTCTTTCCGGAAGAATATCGCCATTCAGCAGGGCTTTGCGAATGGCACAACCCGGCTCCTGTTCATGATGGCAGTCCCGGAACTTGCAGTGGCCAATAAATGGTCGAAACTCTTTAAATCCGTGCAACACAGCCTCCGGTTCCATATGCCAGAGTCCGAATTCCCGAATCCCGGGAGAGTCGATCAGTGTTCCACCTGCCGGGAAGTGGAAAAGTCTGGCTGCCGTAGTGGTATGGGTACCTTTACCGGTGCTTTCAGACAACGGGCCTACCCGGGTATCAACACCGGGTAGAAGCGTATTGACCAGGGACGACTTACCGACACCACTCTGGCCGACGAAAACACTGGTGCGTTCCTTCAGCAGGCTTTTGAGTTCATTGAGTCCATCTTCCGTCCGGGTGGATGCTTTAAGTACCCTGTATCCAATGTGCTCATAGCTAATGAGCATATCGTTAATCTCTTTAACAAAAGATTGCTGACTCGCTTTATCTTCCAGCAAATCAGTTTTGTTCAGCAGGATGACCGGTTCAATACCAACGGTTTCAGCAGCAACCAGATAACGGTCAATCAGATTCATATGGGGGACAGGAACCGGAGCAATGACCAGAACAATGTAGTCAATATTGGCAGCAACCGGCTTTAACTGTCCTCGCATATCCGGTCTGGATAGCAGGTTGTCACGATCCTCAAGCGCCACTACAACCCCCATACCACCTTTGCTGGAGGCTTTCCAGACAATACGGTCTCCGGTCACCAGTGGTGGCAGATTGGCCCTCAGGTTACAGCGATAAGTCTCACCGGGTTTGTCAATGGGTTCGATATCCAGCTGTGCTCCATAGTGGGCAATGATCAGCCCCGGTTGCTCTGGTCCCAGCGAGTCATCCTGAAGTTCCCGGGCAATCTTATCCTCACGCTTTTGGGCGCGTGCTTTGCGTTCTTCCTGAATTTTCTCAATGCGCCAGCTTTGTCTGCGCGTTAGTCTGCGCTTACTCATGATGTGCAGGAGGGAGTCTGAATGGTAAGGTGTGAAAGTATCATAAATTTGTGTTGAGCTGATTTCGCTGCAATTATGAATGAAGTAGACTTATTATGTCAGCTCATTCGTTATTTTCTAAACTGTAACTGCCGGGTGTTGGATGGCTAAATCGGATAATCTCATATGGATCGACCTGGAAATGACGGGCCTGGATCCGGTAAATGATCGGATTCTTGAGATCGCAACCATTGTTACCGATGGCCAGTTAAACATTCTGGAGGAAGGTCCGGTTATTGCTGTTCATCAGAATAATGAAGTTCTGGATGGCATGAATGAGTGGTGTGTCAACACGCATGGGGCGACAGGCCTGGCTGATCGGGTCCGGGCCAGCACCATCAGTGAAAGGCAGGCTGAACAGATGACTCTGGATTTTCTTCGTAAATATGTCGACCAGGGCATCTCTCCAATGTGTGGTAACTCTATTGGACAGGATCGCCGTTTTCTCTGGCGCTATATGCCGGAGCTGAATGATTACTTCCACTATCGGAATATTGATGTCAGCACCCTGAAAGAGCTGGCCCGCCGCTGGAAGCCTGAGTTATTGACCCAATTCACCAAGCAAGGAACTCACCTGGCGCTTGAAGATATTCGTGAATCTATTGCTGAACTTCGGTTTTATCGTCAGTATTTTATCAAATAGCCTATTGCCGTAAATGTTAATGGCTCTATTTTGATTACGAACTGCTCTACAGTGAAAACTGACTGTAGGTCACGAAAAACAAGGATTGGGCAACATTACCGGACAATATGCTGACAACCTTTGTAGATAAAGGGCTTCAGCAATGTTCAACCCAGTAGCAGTCTGAAATCCTACAAGAGCCATGTTAATTGCCGGATCATATTTGTTGAGGAATTCCGGCCATCAGATTTCAGGCCTTCAGAATATAACGATGTAATCTTTTGCCACTGTATTTGTGGCATTAACAAAGCCTCTCAAAAAGAGGCTTTGACATCATGAGCCATTTTATCCATCCGATCCATCCGCTTGAATTTGCTGATACCACTGGCCAAGTAAATTTCGCTCTTCATCGGTCATACCGGTGCGATTTGCCAATGGCATAATCTGTGTCTGCACTGTCTGGCTATAAATCTTATCTGCCTTGTTAGCGATTGAATCATAGTCATGGAACACCAGACCGCCGGGAGGTGATTGAAAGAGAGGGTCCGTTGGTGTTGTTGAATGACAGGTGCTGCAGCGAGCCGTCACAATTTCAACGATTTCACCCTGGCCAACCGCAGACTGCTCTGCCACCGGTGTCTGCTGAACCGCCATTTGTGGTCGGATGATAAAGGCCAGCGTCAGCATTAATACGGCAGCCGCTGGCCATAGCCAGGTTAAAATGGCGCCCTGATTGCGTCGGTTAAAGAAATGACGAACCAGAACGGAAGCCGCTGCCAGAACCGCGAGAATTGCCCAGTTCCATTGACTGCCAAACGTCATGGCATAGTGGCCACTGATCATGATAAACAACAGTGGCAGAGTGAAATAGTTGTTGTGACGAGAACGCAGCAGGGCATGCTGGGCACTCTTTCCAAGGCAAGAAGGATCGAAGCTGGTGTTCCCATTTTCAGCGGCGGCAACCAGTTTTCTCTGTGAAGGAATAATAACCCTGAAAACATTCCCCACCATCAGGGTGCCAATCAGCGCACCGACATGAATGTAGGCGGCACGACCACTGAACAGCTGAGCATACCCCCAGGCGGCAAACACAAGCAGTGAAAACAGAACCAGACTGAACAGGGTTTCCTGCTTAAACAGTGGGGATTTGCACAACAGGTCATAGATCAGCCAGGCGGTTAGCAGGCTGAAGATACTGATGGCAATGGCCTGAATGGGTGTCAGCGCTGATTGTGGTGCCAATAGATAACTCTCGGCCCCCCAATAATAAATAATGGCCAGCAATCCCATACCGCTAAGCCAGGTGACATACGCTTCCCATTTAAACCAATGCAATGTTTTTGGTAGCTTCTCAGGGGCAAGATGATATTTATTCACTTCATAAATACCACCGCCGTGAAGCGCCCACAGCTCTCCTTTGATGCCTTTTTTCTGTTTGTTTGCCGGAGCTGCCTCCAGCCGCCCTTCCAGCCAGTTGAAGTAAAAGGAGGCGCCAATCCAGGCGACACCGGCAGTAACATGCAGCCAGCGAAATAGCAGGTTTAACCACTCTTGTAGATAGGATTCCATGGTTTAATACTCTTGTTATTATTGAAAGTGCTGAGCGACGGTTGTTATTGCGGTTGTTATTGCAGATGTAATGGTTGTCATTGCAATAATGTCGTCAGCACTTCCGGCTTTCAGGCTTCCTGACCCATGATGATGGCTTTTTCAATGACCCGGTCATCACCCATTACCATCAACACGCCAAGCAACTCTTCCAGTGCCCTTGGTTCACTATGGGCACTTATTTTTTTCGTTCTGAATTGAAGCATTGGGGTAGCCGCAGGATTCAGCACCAGAAAATCCGCTTCATTTCCGATACGGAAGCTACCAACCTTGTCTTCAAGATGAAGTGCTTTCGCACCTCCCAGTGTGGCCAGGTAAAAAGCTTGAAGCGGTGAGATCGTTTCCTCCCGCAACTGAGATACCTGATAGGCGTCTTTCATAGTATTAAGCAGGCAGAGGCTGGTTCCACCACCAACATCGGTACCAAGACCGGTGGGGATACCATGAGCTTTAGCCTGATTCAGATTGAACAGCCCGCTACCGAGAAACAGATTGGAGCCGGGACAAAAAGCAATGGAGGAGCCTGAGTTGCCCATGCGCTGCCAGCTGTGGTCACACAGATGGACCGAATGAGCAAATACCGATCGCGGCCCAAGCAGCCCATGCTGATCATAGACATCCACATAGTGTCTGCTGTCGGGGAACAGCGTCTGAACCCAATCGATCTCTTTCAGGTTTTCCGAGAGGTGAGTGTGAAGATAAAGACCATCGTGTTCCTGCAACAACCGGCCGGCCAGGTGCAGCTGCTCAGAGGATGAGGTGGGGGCAAAGCGCGGGGTCACTGCATAAGACAACCGCCCTTTGTTATGCCACCGATTGATCAGCGCTTTACTGTCTTCGTAGCTGCTTTCAGGAGTGTCAAGCAGATAGTCAGGGGCATTACGGTCCATCATCACTTTGCCGGCGATCATGCGCAGGTTTCGTTGATGGGCCTCAGCAAAAAAGGCATCGACGGATTGAGGTGCCACGGTACCAAACACCAATGCGGTGGTGGTTCCATGGCTGAGACACTGATCCAGAAAGAACCGGGCAATCTCACTGGCATACTGTTCATCAGCAAACTTCTGCTCTGCCGGAAAGGTATATTGGTTCAGCCAGTCCAGCAGTTGAACTCCGCAGCCTGCCAATACTTCAAGCTGAGGGTAATGCACGTGGGTGTCGATAAAACCGGGTACCAGAAGCCGACCGGTCAGATCCTTTATTTCGGTTCCTGTGGGCAGGTTCTGCAAAACCTGATCGGATGGACCGCATCGGGTTATCAGACCATCTTCAACCAAAAGGGCGCCATCCTCGAAAAATTCCCAGGTGTCCGGATCTCCCGGCTGCTGTTTTTTGGCCGGATCATCCAGGAAGTGGAGGACAGAGGCTCGCCAGACAACCGATCTGCTCATCGTGGCACCTCCACCTTATATCGCTGTGCAGCAGGCATCGGGACTTCGTCACAATTGTTACCTGGCCCCTTGCGGTCAATGACCAGGTACTCTTCTCCATCATCAACGGAAAGCAGAGGATGGTGCCAGACACCGGGGTGGTAGGTGATTCCCTGTTTTCCATTGCTCAAAAAGCAGCGAATGGATGCCAGGTCTGGTGTTGTGCTGTCACTGGCGCCAGAGGCAACTACCACCAGAAAACGCTGGCCTGCCAGGGGCATAAATGTCTGGCTACCCAGTGGGTGTCGCTCAAGCAGGTCCAGTTGATATGAGTGATTAATCGGGGCTGTTTTATAAATATGCATTGTCGTGTGACCCTGATCATCAGTGGTTACTGATGTCAGGTCGCTGTATTTATGACAGCGCCCCTGATTAATCACGACGGGTGTATCCCGGGTTTCAAGTACGTCGCCAAAAGGCTCAAAGGCCTCACGGGTCAGTACTTCCACCTTCAGCGTTTTGGCTGGCATTTTTTCATCCATGTGCCTTCTTCTCTTTCTTATTACATGGGGCTAATCAGCGGCTCGTGATGGCTTGTGTTAACTTCCCCGGTAAGTAGAGTAACCGTAGGGCGACAATAGCAGTGGCACATGATGGTGACGGTCATCACTGACTTGAAAAGTCACCACAACTTCCGGATAAAAGCACTGGACTTCATGCTTGTGGAAATAATCCTTAATGGCGAAATGCAGTTGATAGACCCCTTTGGGCAAGTTCAGGCCATCAACCGCCAGGTTCTGAATGCGACCATCATGATTGGTGACACCGCTACTAACAGGCGTCCAGCAATCACCTTCCTGCCGGGATAATGATACAGGAACCCCTTCAGCGGGCAGCCCGCTACCGGTATCCAAAATATGGGTACTGATGCCGGTCATGCCATTTGCCTCCATTCAATCAATTTGTTCAGGCGCAGTCGGGTAATCTTATGTTGCTCGGCTGCGGCAATCTCCAGCTCATTTTCCGGGTGATTATCTAGCCGGTCATTTAGCAGTGATAGCATCTCATCGGCTGACTTCCCGGTGGCACAGACAATGAATATATAGCCAAAGCGTGTTTGGTAAACGGTGTTACCCTCTGCCAGTGCCTTGAGTGTTTCGTCACTGGCAGTCGATGCACCTGATTGCTCATGACCCGCCATATCGCTGGTGTTGGCATATTTTGCCTTCAGACTGCTTACGTCTCCAATTTTCGAATGGCCCTCAAAAGCCTGTAGGTAGTCGTTTTCTTTGCAGACCGACCAGCTTTTGTCCGCTGTGGATAACAGTTCATCCTGATTGGAGTATGGTCGGTTATTTGCCATGGATTCCAACCACAGGTCACTGGTACAGCATTGGCGGAAAAAATCTCTGGCGCTGTCAATATCCAGGTGGTTCAATTCATCAAGTGTCATGAATCATGCTCCTTTCAAGCTGCTCTCATAGCCGCTCTCATAGCGACTCTCATAGCGACTCTCATAACCACTCTCATAGCCAAGAATGCGAAGCCTTGATACACCCCCATCAGGGAAGATATTCAGACGTACATGGGTGTATTGTTGCTCAGTATTCTGCAACTCACTCAAGAAAGAGTGGTTGCGATGGGCATGCAGTTTTTGCTCAGGAAGAATGGTATGCCACTGAACATGATCAGCCGCATCTTCAGGGTTATCCCCATTGAAGGTACAGGCCTCCAGGCTGCAACGGTCCGGGTAGTTACCTTTGAAGTTTAAGGTATCTACTTCTACTCGATGAATGGTTCCGGGCATTGCCAGCTTTACCATCATCCAGTCATTGCCACCCTGGCGTCGGCGTTTGGTTTCCCAGCCGTTATGCATATCAGCGCCGCGCCCGGGCAGTAACAGGTTTTGCATAGGACTGAAGAATGAGTCGCTGCAAGCTACAGAGCGGCCACCGTTCATCAGTGCCGCCAGATCCAGAGGTTCACCAGGTAAGCGATAGCGCTGATCAAGATGAATCTTGCCATAGACCCGCAGACGGGCAACGCCGCCATCCGGATAGATTCGCAGTCGGATATGGCTTGCCTTTACCGGTTGATCAAGATGAACCAGGTTTCTGAAATCAGGCTTGACGTCTACCCGATCCGTAAGAGGTAGCCAGTTGCTTTGGTCGTCAGGATCAGCATCATCAAGCAGGTAGTCAAGCTGCACAGCACCGGGGGCATTACCCTTGAAGTGACGTGTATCAATCTCCAGCGCTTCGATTTCGCCCACAGAAGCCAGGCGCACAGTGACCCAGTCACAGCCTTCATAACCCGGTGCATCCCGACGTCGGCGCGACTCCCAGCCATCCATCCATTTGCCGTAGGCCGTATACTTTTCAGGAAGAAATATCGGGTCCTCGACCAGTAGCAGGTTATCTTTTTCAGCAAAGAAATCATCGCTGCAGTCGAGAATATCACCGCCCAGCGCACGGGCTGCCAGATCGATTCGTGTTTGCTGCCACTGTGCTGCGAGATCATCAGAAGAAGTGTTATTCATAAAAATGTCAGACCTGATGTTATTATTTTTACGACGTATGGATAGCGGCAAACATCGATGAGCCTTATACCGCTTTATCCTGATAGACTATGTTTTGTTATTTGACTAATTGGTCAATTTTTTTTCAGCATTTATGCCATAGAAACCATCAGGCAGGCAATAAAAAAATGGAGAGCCCAATGACGATCGACCCGCTGTTCAAGGCGAGTGACTACCCAAGAGATCTGGTTGGTTATGGCAAAACCCCTCCTGATCCGAAGTGGCCAGGTAATAGCAGAATTGCTGTTCAATTTGTTATCAATTACGAAGAAGGCGGGGAGAACTGTATTCTTCATGGTGATGAAGCATCAGAGGCATTTCTTTCAGAAATTATTGGTGCTCCTGCTCATAAGGGTATGCGTCACATCAGTATGGAGTCCATTTATGAATACGGCTCAAGAGCGGGATTCTGGCGGCTTTACCGGCTTTTCACACAGCGCAATATACCGGTCACTGTCTATGGTGTGGCTATGGCCATGGCTCGCAACCCGGAAGCGGTTAGAGCCATGATCGATGCTGACTGGGAGATTGCCAGTCATGGCTATCGCTGGATTGACTATCAGTTTATGGACGTTGATGAGGAACGCCGTCATATGGAGGAAGCGATCCGCATTCATACTGAGGTGACCGGTAATCGTCCAACCGGTTGGTATACCGGACGTTGCAGTCCAAATACCGGGCAACTGGTGGTAGAAGAGGGGGGGTTTTTATATCACGCCGATAGTTATGCCGATGACCTTCCCTACTGGGATACTCGCTTTGGTAAGCCCCAGTTGGTGGTACCCTATACACTGGACTGTAACGATATGCGTTTTGCCACCGCCCAGGGTTTTAACAGTGGTGATCAGTTTTTCAGTTACCTGAAGGACGCTTTCGATGTACTTTATGATGAGGGCGCTACCGCTCCCAAAATGATGTCAGTAGGCCTTCATTGTCGTTTGGTTGGTCGGCCCGGAAGAGCCGCAGCCCTGTCTCGTTTTCTGGACTATGTACAATCCAAAGACCGGGTATGGCTATGCACGCGTGAACAGATTGCTCAACATTGGCATACTCGTCATCCTTATAAGTAAAACTGGTTGGAAATTTCCGGGGGAAGAGATGTATGGGCAGTCTGATTGACATTCAGGCCGGAGCACAGGCGTTGGATTATATTCGCGCCAATGGCCTGCCCCATGAGAGTGTCAAAGTGATGGTGGGTGCTTCCGGAGGACCAAAGTGGTTTGTGCTCAGTGGGCTGGATAAAGCCTTGTTGGGTGAATACTTCCGCAATAGAACCTCACCTCTCGATCTTATTGGAACGTCTGCCGGCAGCTGGCGCTTCAGCTGTTACGCTCAGGATGATCCGCTGGCTGCCCATGAGCGTTTTGAACAGGGTTATCTTCATACCCATTATTCCGAAAAGCCAGATCCTGCAGAAATAAGTCGCAAAGCCAGAGAATTGGTAGAGAATATTGTTTTGCCTGAAAGCGTAGGACAGATTCTTAATAATCCCGTTTTTCGTTTCAATCTGATTGCCGTGAGAAGCCATGGACTGACGGCTTCTGAGCACAAATTGCTGCAAATGGCAGGTCTGGGGCTTGCTGCTACCGGTAATTTGATTAATAGAAAACATTTGTCGTCATTTTTTACCCGCACGCTTTTCTACCATCCTGCCTATGGTACTTCAGATAAGCCTGCGTTTTATCACGCCAGCGATCTGCCAACGGAGCGTGTGAGACTGACGGAAACCAATCTGGTCGATGCCATCCTGGCCTCTGGCTCCATTCCTGCGGTGATGCAGGGTGTGAAGCATATCTCTGGTGCTCCTGCAGGCTGCTATCGGGATGGTGGAATTACCGATTACCACTTCGATATGCGTTTTCATCAAGGCGATGGCCTGGTGCTTTATCCACACTTTTATCCAAGGATGATTCCCGGATGGTTTGATAAGGCTTTAAAGCATCGCAGGCCGTTGCCACAGAATACCGATAATATGGTGCTGATTTCTCCTTCACAGGCATTTGTTGACCGGCTTCCTTATCAAAAAATACCCGATCGCAATGACTTTGCCCGATTTACTTATGATGAACGCATTCGTTACTGGAAACGGGTTGTGGATGAGAGTAAACGGTTGGGGGATAATTTTATTGATCTTGTCAATAATGGAAGTATCAGGAGATACATCAAAGCATTATAAAGAATGCGAGTTTATAGTATTACTCGAAGTACAAACCAGGAGCCTGTCGTACTTAAGCGTCCGTAGCGAGGATTGCGAGAAATTGAGGATAAAAAATTCTGATTCTGAGGAGAATAGCAGGGCTATTTGACGAAGAAGCAGAAATTTTTAGACCAATTCATAGCAACCACAGTAGGACAGCCTTAAGTCCGACAGGCTCCTGGCCAACCCACAGCCATTTAGTAAAATGGCTGATGAATATTTTCTCTAATTATAATCATGAGTAGCCATCTACCGATGGTTTAAAGAAACTCTGAACTGGAGTTGCTCAGGACAATTGGCATCTTCAACAGCTGTTTTTATAGCTTCCCGAAACAGCTTTTTCAGTTCGTGTTGCTTAAAGAGTCTTGTAAATGTTATTGGATCTGCCTGAATGAGTTCATCTCTGTGCTTTTTGCAGGAGTTAAATGTAGTAAAAACATCATCAATACTGTCAGAATCGAACTTGAGCAAGTTCCTGGTTTCAATATGCTCTTTAAACTCATCGAATCTCCAGCCGTCCATTGCGTGACCATCCAATAAAAAGGTATCAGCTTTATCCTGAAACGTAATATAAGGATGTTCTGCCAGGAGTTTTCCATCGGTATCTGTCAACGCTAAACTCCAGGTTGTGCATTGCTGCCACGGATTTTTGTCCTGATCTGAGGTGTCTGAAGAAGTTATTTGAATGTCGACTGGGCAAATTTCCTCTTCAGGGATGCTATAGATACCCCCTTCTTTATCGCATAATTCGAGCATGTAAACCTGCTTACTACCATGTCGGTATAGGTAGTTGGTCGCATCAGTTGTAGATCCGGCATCTTCCGGTAGGAACTTTCTAAATACCCCATCCATATCCCCTATATAACGACGTAATAATTCCAAGTCCTCTGTTTGCTTCAGATGGGCGGTTTTCGCAAAAAACTGTTCAGTCAGTGTTTGCAACTCAGCCAACTCCAACTGCTTCTTATTTATTGAGTCTTGTATTTCTTTCTGAATTTCTGGTGATGGCACCGGTTCTCTATTGGCTGATACCCAGTCAGGGCCTTTAGCGACAAGAAACACATCAGAGCTTCCGGAGCTACATGTTGACCACTGCACATAGAAGGTAACAGGATGCCCATTGACTTGAACTTGTGCAGGTGGTGTTTTACCGGTTGAGTTTTTATGAACTGATAACTGTTGTTTGGTCACAGGAAATACAATGGTATTTTTTGAACACTCATCCTTGTAGGGTATTTCTGCAGGAAGCGTTTCTGTAATCTCCATGGGAGAGGCGCCTGAATCATGAAGCATTGCACTATCTTGCACACGAGTTGCAGAACGCTCTTGAATTGACTTTTCAGAAGCTTGCCGGCCAACCAAACTCTGACTTTGGAGAGCCTTGGAGAACTCAGATTCAAATTCATCACAGCCAGCAGATTGTTCATGTTGGGGGCAAAAAGATGGTTGAAAAGTATTCACTCCAGATAATAAATTATCCATAATTTACCTCATAAAATTACTGTTAAATTTATTTGTGTTTGAAAAGCGATGCTTTGCCATCTAAATTCTGACAATTTGTCAAAAAAAAGGTTCCGGTTATTTTTTAACCGGAATCTCAGAAATTGATGTTATCGCCAATCTTTCAGATGTGAATATACAAGAATCTAATCTGGCATCGTCTGAAGCGCTCTTTGCCATACTATTGCGCTACATACTATTGCGCTAAAAGTGGGGACAGCTCTGGCCATACATTCTTTAACATCATTGGTTGGGCTGCTTCCGTTGGGTGAATCCCGTCAGGTTGATTCAGTGCATCATTACCAGCAACGCCCTCCAGGAAGAAGGGGATGACAGGAACATCCCACTTCTTGCCCAGCTCATGAAAAGTTTCTGTAAAACGTTGGGTATAGACCGGCCCATAGTTGGGTGGGATCTTCATTTCAAAGAGAATAATGTCAGAATGGTATTCCCGGGTCAGTGCAATCATCTGATCAAGGTTGGATTTGATGGTTTTCAACGGCTTTCCCTGAAGACCATCGTTGCCACCCAGTTCCAGTAACACCAGGTCCGGGTTGGTTTGTGCCAGCGTTGATCGGAATCGGCTCAGGCCTCCGGCGGTGGTTTCGCCACTGATGCTGACATTGGTAATTTTCCAGGGGTACTGATGACTGTCGATTTTTTCCTGAAGTAATTGCACCCAGCCCCGATCGATATCCGTAAGACCGTAGGCAGCGCTGAGGCTGTCACCATACATTAGTAGTGTTTTTTCTGAAGCTGATAGATTGATGGCTGGAAGGGTCATTAAGACAGCAGTTAACAGCCTTGAGCTGATAAAAGGCCTTGAGCTGATAAAAGGCCTTGAGCTGATAAAAGGCCTTGAGCTGATAAAAGGCCCTGAGCTGGTAAAAGGCCCTGAGCTGGTAAAAGGCCCTGAGCTGGTAAAAAGACGACGAAATAAGGATTTTCTCATGAATGACGCGCTCTCCAGTCCCCGCAACACGCTCACATCTGAGACCGCTGCTGAAACAACTGCATCGATAGAATCTGATTCACTGGCGGTGACTGCCTCTGGCCTTGAAAAGACCGTAGTTGCCCGTGATAACCCGCTCACCATCTTGTCCGGACTTGACCTGCAGATCAAGTCCGGTGAGTCTGTGGCGATTGTTGGCACCTCGGGATCAGGCAAGTCTACATTGTTGGGTATTCTGGCCGGGCTGGATTTGCCAACGGCCGGTAGTGTCAGTCTTGCGGGAAAGCGCATCGATCATCTGGATGAAGACGAGCGGGCAACAGTGCGTGGCGAGCATACCGGGTTTGTTTTTCAGTCATTTCAGTTACTTTCCAACTTAACGGCGCTCGAAAATGTCATGCTACCCCTTGAGTTGGCGGGTGTGGACGACCCGGGTGAGCGGGCCAGGAAACTATTGACCCGCGTTGGCCTTGAGCACCGCCTGGAGCATTACCCGAAACAACTGTCTGGTGGTGAGCAGCAACGAGTGGCCATTGCCAGGGCGTTTGCTGGCGAGCCGGATATTCTTTTTGCCGATGAGCCAACCGGTAACCTGGATGAGAAAACTGGGGAAAGCATTATTGAACTTTTGTTCGAAGTGAATCAGGGCAGCGGCACCACTATTGTGTTGGTTACCCATGATATGGATCTTGCCAGACGGTGTCAGAGGGTACTGAAACTGCACGGTGGTCGTCTGGAGGAGGTCGCATGACGGTGAATACTTCCTCAGCAAGCCTCAGGCGCAATGTTACCCACAGGCCAAACAGTACGTTCGGACTTTCCTGGCGCTTCCTGATCAGGGACTGGCGCTCCGGTGAGCTCTGGCTGCTGGTGGCTGCACTGTTGATGGCGGTTGCAGTCAGTACTGCCATTGCCCTGTTCAGTGAACGTCTGCAGCTGGCTCTTGGGCGACAGGTGGCAGAAGTTCTTGGTGCTGATATGTTGATTCGCAGCCCGGGACCGGTGCAGCCAGTCATTCTGGAAGCAGCGGAAAATCAGGGATTGACGTTATCCACAGTGCTTGAATTTCCATCGGTGGTCATGGCCGGGGATGAGATGCAGATGGTCTCTGCCAAGGCTGTGGAAAACAATTATCCACTGCGTGGTCATATCCGGACCGCAGATCAGCCCTTTGCGCCGGACCAGATCGTCAGTGACACACCCGGCGTCGGTGAAGCCTGGCTTGAACCCAGGCTTTTTCCTTTACTGGGTGTGGCTATCGGCGATCAGGTGATGCTGGGTAACACCTGGCTGACCATTACCCGGGCAATCACCCTGGAAACGGATCGGGGAGGCGATTTTTACAGCTTCTCCCCACGGCTGATGTTCAGTATGGCAGACCTGGAAAGCACCGGTATTATCCAGCCGGGCAGCCGGGTCAGCTGGAAAACACTGATGGCGGGGGAGCTTTCAGCACTGGAGCAATTCAAGGCGTGGTCCAAAGATCGTCTGGATGACAGTGAACGGTTGATGATGGCCGACGACAGTCGACGTGATCTTCGTAACTCGGTGGTGCGGCTGAAACAGTTCCTCGGATTGGCCAGTATGGCGGCGATGCTGTTGGCTGGAGTCGCGGTGGCCATGGCCAGCCAGCGGTTTGCAGAGCGACGGTTTGATAGCTGTGCGGTGATGCGTTGCCTGGGTGCCAGTCGACAGCAGGTGCTGAGACTGCTGCTCGTGGAGCTGGCTTTTGTGGCTGTGCTGGTGGCGCTTCCCGGTGTGTTGATTGGCTGGTTTCTTCAGGCAGGCGTCGTGCAGTTGCTCAAGGGTGTGCTGCCCGCCTGGCTGCCGGCAGCGGGTATCATGCCGATGGTTATTGGCGGGGCAACGGGGGTTATTACCCTTGCCGGCTTTGGGCTTGCGCCGCTGCTACGATTGCAGGATGTTTCGCCATTGCGGGTGCTGAGGCGGGATCTGTCGCCAGCTCCTGCAGCTTCCTGGCTGGTCTATGGCTTTTCGTTGATGGCGGTTTTTCTGCTGCTCTGGTATCACACCGGTGAAGTGGTTATAGCCCTGGTGCTCGCCCTGGCCTCAGGGGCTGTGCTGTTAATGATCTCCCTTGGCGTGCAACTACTGCTTGCCCATGTGGGCAACCGTCAGAGGCTTTCCTCGTTACCGGTATTCTGGCGCCCTGGCGTCAGCCGGATCATCCAGGGCAAAGGCAAGACATCCGCTCAGCTGCTGGCATTTACCCTGACGTTTATGGCCATGGCAGTGGTATTACTGCTCCGTACGGATTTGCTGGATCGTTGGCAGAATGAGTTGCCGAAAGAGACACCCAACTACTTTGCCATGAACATTCAGCCATCCGAAGTTGAGGCGTACTCGGCGTTTCTCACCGGGAATGATGTGGATACCAGCCAACTCTATCCGATTATTCGTGGTCGCCTGGTCGGTATTAATGATTTGCCGGTCAGGGAAGCAGTGTCCAAGGAGGAACAGAACCACAACGCTCTGAACCGTGAGTTGAACATGACCTGGTCAGAAACACTGCCGGAAAAAAACCGTCTTGAAGCGGGCGATTGGTGGGAACCCGGCAGTGAAGAAGGCCTTTCCATTGAGGCAGAAATTGCTGAAAAGCTCGGGGTTGGTCTGGGTGACCGGCTGACGTTTATTGTGTCAGGGCATGAGTTTACTGAAACGGTAAGCAGTATTCGCACGGTCCAATGGGAGTCTTTCCGGCCAAACTTCTATATGATTTTCCCTGAGGCCGTTCTGCAGGATTTACCCACAACCTGGCTGAACAGCTTCTACCTGGATATTGAGGACAAGCTGTTGCTCAACGCTTTAATCACTCAGTTTCCAACCATGACCTTACTGGACCTGGATGCGGTGATTAACCAGGTTCAGAAGATGTTGGCGCAATCGACCATTGCGGTAGAGGCGATGCTGGCTGCGCTGCTATTGGCAGGATTGCTGGTGATGATGTCGGTGATTGAATCCAGCATTGATGAACGCCTGCACGAGGGCGCATTAATTCGCTCACTGGGAGGAACCCGTCGACAGCTCTTAATGATGCAGGTTGGCGAGTTTGTGCTGTTTGGCATTCTGGCGGGTCTGCTGGCGGCTTGTGGTACCGAGCTTGCCAGCTATCTGCTCAATACCCGGGTTTTTGAGCTGAGTTGGCAGCCGGCCTGGTTTATCTGGTTTGCTTTGCCCCTGTTTGGTGCTCTTGTTCTCGGGTTTGCCGGATGGCTCGGCATTCGCCGGGTGCTCCGAGAGTCGCCGGCAAATATTTTGCAAGCAGGGTGAGTAAAAATGTCTCTGTGCAGAAAATATACAGATGTTGTTCTGCTCAGGAACAGCAGGGGGTAAAAGGTGTTATCCACAGATCATTCAGGGAGTTGATCAGGAAAACTGTGGAAATCTCTATCAAGCTACGCCGGGAAATATTGAGAGACACACTTGCAGTGCTGATTGATATACGGATGCGGTATGCCATGGAAACATAAACAGTCATTTACCGGTTGTATACAGGTTTTTGTGGATAACTTGTGCATGACCTGTATAACTCCTGTTCCCAGTAATGGATAAGTTGTTCATAACCGGGTGTGGAAAGCCCGAAAAACAGCAGCGGCACCCCGGAGATTACAATAGATGGGTCAGATTTGAAGTCCGGGGTTTTTACGAGGTCCCCATCAAACATCCGTTTTTTCAGATGCGTTATCACCATCCGATTTGGAGCGCAGGAGTTTTTTAAACTGCTCTGCCAGATCTGCCTGCCCTTTGATTTGACTTTTATCCACTACCGGGGCATCAAAATCTTTCAGCAGAGTAATTTGGTTTGGCGTTATGCCAATAAGAAGATCTTTACCACTCACCCGAACCAGAGTCAGGCGGGACTGATTCGAGATCGGGGCACTGGATAACAGTTCGATATCCTTTCCCATGGCCGGCAGCCTGGGATTAAACCGTTTGACCAGCCAGGCCAGCACAAAAATCAGGCTGACGACCATCACCATGGGCATGACAACCTGAAACAGGTCCAGTTCACTGACCGGATTGGCAGGTTCTGTTGTCTCTGCCATTAAGCGGGCGGGCAGAAGTAACAGGAAGGTATGATATTTGATTAGTTGTCTCATGCTAATGACTATAAAGCCCTCTTGGCGCAGAGTGCAAGCTTCTGATCTGGTATATTTATTTGTTTAATGAACTATTGTTCTTGCTATTGATCAAAAGGGTTAATAAGAATGCCCGTAAGCAGTTGACCCAATATAACCTGTTATTGCTGATCGGATAATCAGTAATCAAGTCTGAAATCTTGTGTAGCAGGGGATGCCGTGAACCTATAACAGCATTTCTGTATACATAACCTCCATTCCATGGAAGGGGCAAGTGCCGGGCCAAGGTGTTATCTTAACTAACTAACCAGTCAGTGATTGATGCAAAAGAAAATGGTTAGCTGTTCAAAATTTATTCAGACCGAAGATTTATTACCGGATGATTCCAATTATCATAAATTGAGGTAAGCGAAATATTAATTCCTTGTGGACAAGGGACGTTCAAACGCTGCTTTAAACCCCATAAGGTTAATTTGGTCTTTCCTGAGCATTTAAGGAGCTAAAAATGGATTATCGTATTAGACATTCAGGTTATGACACAACCAAGTCTCGTAGTATTGAACAGTCTGGTTCTACAGAACGTAAATATGGAGCTGGTACTGGTGAAAGCAATGAAAGTTATGGTAACCATGGTGGAACAGGAAAACCCGGACAACCGACGGAATTCGCAGGTCATCCATGTTCAAGGCCGTCAGGGTTTTCCAGAGTTATGGGCACTGATATCCGGCAGAATCCGGGATCTCAACGTGCTTCAGCAGCCTTTGCTTCCCGTCAAATAAGATACAAGTGTACCCCTCCTCAGTTACCCTCACCATGCAGCCGAAGTTCAGGCGTTCACTCACCGGAAGATTTTTTAGAGAACATTGCCAGGGCATGTGTTGATATCTTTCGGAATGAAAAAATTATTGAATTGCGTTTCATGAAAAATGTTACTTATCCAGAGATTAAGAATGTTCTGAATAAGTTAGGGATGAAATCAGGCATAGTGTGGAATTTAAAGGGGCTGAAAGCTGATGGGGATTTAAGTCAAGAACAACAACAGGCACTTCGTGATGTTGTCAGGCATTACGAGCTGTCGAAAGTAGGCCAGAAACTTAACGCTGAAAATGTTGAAAGAGCAAAGATGCCTGCGTCTGCCATTAACATAAACAGGCATTACGATAAGCTGACTCAGGCAGTTAAAAAAACTCGGAGGACTCATGAATCACACTCAGAGGCAACTCCTTCACCTCACTCATTACCAGTAAGACAAGGTATAAGCATTAAATCTCCAGTTCATATCCGAACTGAGCCAGCAAAAAGTGCCGAAATTCAAAGTAAGGATGCTTCTAAATTATCCAAAATCATTGCAAATATCAGAGCAGCCTATCCCACTATCGATGATGTGATTCTTTCCAGAATACAGAAAAACTTTAATTATTCCGACTTCGATGCTGAAACTGTTGAATACGCCCTTCACGGAGGAGGTAGCTGGAACGCAAGAGGAGCTCTCGAGGCCATTGTTACGCAATGCCAGATATTGGAAACCAGACTTTTACCCAGCTCAGCTGCGGAAATAAAGCAACATCCTGCTTTTGACTTCAGTGGGGTCGGCGATGATAGTGATGGAGCAGCTGCTGCATGCGTTTCTGGTCCTGTTCGACCAGAAACAAAGGAGAATGAAACTGGCACAATGCTCTCGGATGATGCAAAACAATTGCAATTGAAGATGAAGTTGATTGGTTTAGGAATCGATTTTACTAAAAGTTTTCAAATAATTGCATTAGAACCGGATAAAATGCAAATTGGGCAGCTGGATCATACGTTAAAATATGAAATCGGTTTGGATGATAAACAGGCTCATGGTGTTTTAGAGTGTGTATTCTCTCGTGATGAAATTGATCGTTTAATGAATACCCGTCATAAAGCAGATATGGAAGACCAGGCCATTAGAGCTGAACAAGCTGACCGGTTAAAGCAAGTAAAAGAAAAAGAGGCTAAGATCGCAAAGTTTGATTATGAGAATAATCTAACGCTTGCTTTGGAGTTCAGCCTTCGAGATATAAGCAAGCCCCAATATGATGTGTTGGCCATTGGCTCACAAATAGATGATAGAACGGGTAAATATTTTACAAAACAACGAACAGTCTTTGCCGATGCACAGGGGCATTCAGACCTGAATGGAGATATACACGTAACAGTAGACCAAATCCCACCGGGTAAAAAGTTTAAGGAGATACACTTTACCGGTCTTCCTGGGTATGTGTTTGATGACGCTTCTGCAAATCAATGTCTTTTTCAAAAACTTAACAATTTAATGGAAGATAATGGAAAGCTACTTATCACATTTGGTGAAGGTGCTCATCATAAGTACGATAATAAGAAGTTTATAGAAAGCATATTAATTCCAACAGGTTTTGGTCATTTCAATTACTCAAATAGATATTCTGCAATCCATAAGTATGGTGTCAGGTTGTCAGCATGCAAAGTGCAATCAATGAGTAGTTCGTCACCCAAAGTGGCAGAATCTTCACCTACAAATAGCCCACATACTTTGACAGCAGTGGGTGGTGATTCACGATCAGTTAAAGTGGCTGCTCCGCAAACACACGAAAAAGCTTCAGGCAATCAACTGCTTCAGGAGGTATACTCCTCCAGAAAAGAGCAGCTGATTCATATTATGCAAAGCAGGCATAGGTCTTTCGACCATGGTCTTGTAGAAGAGGTTTTACAAACTCCTCGTAAACCTGAGTTTGATTTGTCGGCTGAGGAGTTTGCCAATCTGAAGGTCAGGTATGACCAATGGAAGGCAGCAGATGGACAGTGTACCGGGCTGCCAGTACCCAGCGATATCACAAATTTTGATCAGCGGTTCCGGGAGGCAAAAAAATGGTTTGAAGCCGATGTTGGAAATGCATTGTTAACAAAACCAGTACCACCTTTAAAGTCTGCTCCTTCATTTAGTAATGGAGCTATTGACAGGCAAATTGATCAAATTGTTGGACATTTAAGTGGCCTGGACGTTGGCACTGAATCTCTTAAGAAGATTAAAACAATTTTCAGGCAACTTCCTATAGATAGAAAAATTATCCAGAATGCAGCATGTGGGAGTATTAGGGACCTGCATAAAATTCAAATGGCATATGCTAAGTTTGCATTCGGCTCTGTTCAATCTTCTCCTGCAGTGACCAGTCGGATGCCAGTTCACGCTGCAGCCAGTCCTACTCATCCCGGAGGCTCAGACGATGTTATTGATGGTGCCACTGCATCGCCACCCGCCAGGTCTGAACGACCAATAGCTCAAGCTCCTGTCCAATGGGACCAGCTACATGAACAGGTTTTTCGCTCGGGACTGAACGCTCTGCTTGCTGCACCGGATGATGAACTACCATTGGATGCAGCTCCCCCCTCCTTAATTGATGCCATAGAGGCCATTCGGGCTCAGAATCAGGCTGGCAGACAGGAAATAGACAGATTAGCTAATGCCGAGTCTTATCCGGTAAAAGGTTACGCCCATGGCCAGGTGTCCGTCATGCAGGGAGCTGGTATCCAGGCAGCCGGAAATAACTGCGCGATAGCTTCAGTATTAATGGGGATGTCACACCAGGGTAGCCTGAGGTTGCTTATTGGACAAATCCAGCAAGCAGTAAAAGAGACACAGCGTCAGTTAGCAAACTTACCTAAATATACGTTTGATGTTAAGGCTGAAAGAGATCACAGAATGGTTCTGGAGGCTCTTGGCAGACTGAAAGACCTGGATAGCGTTTTAGTACAGTACGATTCGCAACGACTTGGGGCGATTCGAGTAAATGATAACCTGAACGACATCCGTACAATCTTTGGTCTTGCCAAAGGAGTAAACCTTGAGCCAGATGAGTTTTTTGAACGGATGATAACCGACTTGAGAACCCTGCAATCTTTTACCCAAAGTAAAGGACTTATCGAAATATTCAACTTTCCTGTGCATAAGCAGAGAGAACTTGCAGGCAAGGATATGAACGACGCATTCAATCTTGTTTACCTGGACGAGATTGCTCGTGACTCTGGTGCACGTGTGGAAGACCCGGACGTTTTGCTACTTTCACCGCCGACATATGGCCGTGACCAGAGGAGTGGTATTTCCCTTTCAGATAAAGTTCAAAAATATCACAGCGATGGTACATGTACTGAATATCAGCTCGCTGGCTCAGTCAATATATCCGAAACACACTATGTCACCTTTCTCAGGGATGATAAGAACGGTCTTCTTTATCTTGCCAATTCGATGGGAATGCATTTGGGAAGTAATGATCATGAACCATTCACGGTACCCACCGTTATAACAATGCCAATAAACGGGACTGCACGTGCCCTGGATGAGGCAATATTAAATACTAAAAATGAAGCTGATGGTGCCCTTATGCGACAGACCAAAGAACAATGGGAAAATTTAAGTAATAATTGTCGTTTAGCTATTTATACGAAAGTTAAACAACACTAAAGCCAGCTTTTGGAATAATGGTAATATCAGGCCCGGATGCTTCCCAACAAGAATCCGGGCTTTTTTGATGAAAAGCTTTCTTGACTGTTAAGTAGCTGGCCATATGGAATCGAATATTTCTGGCTACTTACTCTGAGCCTGCCCACTGCTCAATGTCAGGCTCAATGTATGCCTGTTCCAGTGCTTCAATCGCCCAATCCTGTTTTGCCGATAATTTCCTCAACTGCCTGAGAGAAACCACCTGAACGGCGGGTATCTGGCTCCAGATACTTTTGGTCAGGCAGCGCCAGTGGTTAGGCTCCAGGTGCTTTGGATTCTCCAGTTGCGTTTTACAGGTTTCACAAAGCATCAGACAATGGTCGTAGTCTGGCTCGCCGGGAACGGGCTCTACCTCATAGATGGACAGCGGAACTCCGGAGGCTTCACACAGTTCACATTTTGATTTTGCCCGGCGCGCCAGATCTTTTCCCAACAGACTCAGGGCACTCTGTCGCTCCCGGTGCTTTAATAGCCCTTTGGCCATTGTGTATCCTCCAATAATTTCTTTCTCGTTACGTTGTGACAGCTTGCAGTCTCTGGAGAATCAGACAATGATAAATTGATCGATACCTATCTGGCTGCTTGCTTATGACTTTGAATGTCAACAGGGTAAAAACTGCGAACAGGGATGACTGGTTAATTCCTGTGGATTATCTGGTAATTCATTATACAGCGGTAGACCTGAAAGATACTCTGGCTATATTTACGAACCCCGAATCCTGTGTGTCTTCACATCTGGTGATCGATACTGATGGTGAGATTTATGAGCTGGTAGACTGCCTGAATGGCCATGTACATCGCGGCTGGCATGCGGGGGTTAGTGAATGGGAAGGGGTTCATGGGTTAAATGATTGCTCTATTGGCATTGAGTTGGTGAATTATAACGGCAATGTATTTCCGTTTACTGACGAGCAATATCATTCTCTGCATGGGGTGATGGCCAGATTTAAAGAACATTATCCGAATCTCCGGCACCCTGAGAGAGTCGTTGGCCATGAGCATATTGCTGGCTTTCGTGGCAAAGCGGACCCCGGAATGCTCTTTGACTGGCACCGTTTTTATCGGGAGAACTACCCGGGGTATGAGGCTCCCTTGCGTCCGGCGGTCTGCCCGAAAGCACTGCAAGAGCGTTTGATGCAACTGAAAGCGAGTGAGCCTGAGTCGATAGAAGCCAAAAGCCACTTCTGGCACTCGGTAAGCTTGCTGACAGAAACGACGGTGCGCCTTATTGAAGAGGCTAAGGGAACGGTGGGTTCCTGATCACTGGCTCAGACCCAGAAGCTGTTCTCCCAGTGGCGTCAGTTTAGCAGGCAGACCAGGTTCCGGATCCTGTTGGTAAGGAAGGTTGCGCCAGCGTTCAGGTGCTCTTTTTTCACGCCATAACTGAATACGCGCCTCCCGATTATCTTCGGTACCCGCCGGGAACATAGAGATATATTGAGTAAGACGCGGCTTGGCGTGATGGTTCAGGCTGCTGGCATGGGGGAGTCGTGAGTCCCAGAGAAGGAAGGTTCCGGCCTTTCCCGCCAGGTGGACAATGTCATGACCTTTCAGGTCTTCATCCGTGAAACGTAGAGAGCTGCGATTCAGCGTTGTTTGTTTTCCGCTATAGAGACTGGGAACACAACAGAATGCCCCCTGATTTTCCGCTGTGTCCGTCAGGTAGAGCATGCCCTGGTATCTTGGCTGGAACACCCTTTCCGGGTAACTATCCAGATGGATCTGACTGTCGTCTTTGTCATCCGGATGCTCTGGGCGCCAGGGAGGTTTGAAGGAGGCCCGATCCAATCTTACCCAGAGATCATCTGTCTTGAACAGATCCGCATACAATCGATAAACAGGCTCATACTGGCGGATATTCCAGAGTGCCTGATGGTGATGAATGGGGACAATGCCATTGCTCCCCAGGTTCTTCTGATACCAGGTCGTGGGATCATCCAGATTAACATCCAGAAAGTCGGTAATGGCGTTGATGGCGGGCTGGAGTAACTGCTCAGGAACCAGGTCAGGAACGATGAGGTAACCTTTTTCCTGCAGTTCACTCGGGTCGATCATTATTCAATTACCCCATTCAGTGGTTTTTGATGCGGTTTTGATGCAGTGCTCGACTTTAGAGTTTTAAGAGCACAATAGTTCCGGCGCATAATCTGCTAAAAGCAACCATCCCCAATGACGAAATTCGAGATGGTTGCCATGCTCACTTCAGATCATCAAGTAATCCTCAGGGAGCTCGCTTCATATACAACCTTTCTTGCTGGAGCGCTATCATCAACTGCAGTACCAACGTTCTGCGAACTGCTGTTCGGTTGCATGCTTTCAGCCGACGGCTTTGTTACACAGGCGTTGTTAACAATTGATTTTCATTGTGTGTGGAGCAGCTACCACCACTGGCTATCTCAGGGCAAGTGGCAATGGAAGAACTTGGCACGCCACTTGATCCGTCTGGTCTGCTCCAAAGCTCCTGAGAATCAACCTGTGGTCCTGGGGCTTGATGACTGGGTAATCGAACGGTTTTCCGACAAAGCCCCTGCTTGTCGTACACATCATCAACACAGCAAGAAACGCAATCGGCCGACGTACATCTGGGGGCAGTGTTGGGTTTCCCTGGCCATCATATTTGAGCGGGCTGCAGATGAAGTATTTACCGCCATACCGGTGATCTCATTTCCGACACCAGCTTCAGGTAACACCAGCAAACTGAAAATTGCCGTGGCCATGCTCAGGGTGGTACGCAATGAAGTGAAGGATCGAGTGCTACGCCTGCTAACCGATTGCTGGTATATGAACTGGACACTGATAAAGCCAGCTCTGGAAATGAACATAGAAGTTGTTGGTCAGATACCTTCAAATCGGGCCCTCTATGCTTTGCCGCCAGCACCCACCGTAAAGAAGCGAGGGCGCCCAAAAAAGTACGGCATCAAGATGACGACAGAACAGGTTAAGAAACTGCCGGAAGAAAAAGCAACAGTATGGATGTACGGCAAATTTCGCAAAATACGTTATCGTACCCTGATCTGTCGCGCCAGATTCCTTAAAGGTCGTGAAGTACGCGTCGTCTGGAGTCGCTTTGAAAATGACAAAGGTCTGACCGAAAGCAGAATATTCATCTCGACCAATCCGGAACTTGAGGGACTGGAGGTGCTTCGTGCCTATTCCCGGAGATGGCCGGTAGAGCCAATGTTTCACCAACTCAAACATGCTTTTGGCTGTTGCCATTTATGGCAGCAGAAATTGCGAACACTGCTTCGATGGATGCATTTGAAAATGGCAGGCTATGCATTATTGCAGTGGCTCTATTTGATTTCCGAACTGCTCTGCAGTGAAAATTGGATGTGGACCACGCAATGTAAGGCTTGAGGGCAAATTGCCGAGCAAAGCTCTGAGAGCCTTTAATGATAAGTGCTTCAGCCAGGTTCAATCTGGGAACAGTCTGTAATCCAATAAGAGCCATTGCAGTTATTAACCGTTTGTAAAAATCAGGCATGTCTGAATATTTCTCGGATACCCTGGAGAAGCCCGGATACAACCACTGCAGGCATGATGAAAATTGCTCTTTCAGGAATTATTCCGAGGTTCTCTATTCGCAAGGGCTGGAACAGATATAAGCAAAAATATGAGTTCAATTTTCGCGATCTGATCGACCAGTTAATACCGGATAATTCAGAAGCAGCATAACTAAAGGCTTTTAGGCAAAAAACGGAAGTAATAACGAACTTGGAAAAACAGTTCACTGATTTCGGCTTGCTTCACTATAAAAAGCTGACCGAATTATCGTTTTATACAGACTCTAAAGTCGAGGATGCAGTGGATTTTGATAGAAGGTTGTCAGTGCAGCGTTGTCTCCAGTGTCTGGGCATCATAAGTCTCTGGATGTAGGCTATCTTCAAGGCTATCCAGCAAGGCCAGTACGGTTTTGCGAATAATATCCGTGTTCTTGTTCAGCTCATGATATTTGACAATGCTGACCAGAATTTGTGCCAGGGGGTAAATCCGCAGATTATTTTTAATATCGGCTGGCAACATGTTTCCTGTTGCCAGTTCGACAAAGTCATTGGCTCCCCGGGAAAAGCCTTTATGGGCTGACTCGAGAAGATCCATCATTGAGCGATTATCGGTGCTATCCATCAATGATTGGAGCAGGGTGTTCAGCTGTTCTTCGTTGTAGTGAGACATCGCTACAGCTCCTCGTCATGTACTTTAGTATTAAGCTTGTTAGAGACTAAAGTTCCATCTTTAAGGAGTGTATCCGTATATGCACTGAAGTCATATTAAAAAGTAGCCGACTGGTGTTCGTGATCTTTATGATTAAAGGGCAAAGTTAACGATATCTGCATGGGAGTGGCAGATTTCTTGGAATAGACTGCACGTGTCGATTGTTAATTGGCATCAATAGAACACTAAACTGCATTTCGACAGGCGATATAGATAGGGAATGATCAGCAGATATGAGCCTTATCTTTCAGATAAAGTTTTGCTACCTGCTGCCACTGTAAAGAAACAATTGTTTACAACAGAAGCTCCTCTTTTACCAATAGAGCCCACTATACGGAAGAGATAAGAGCCATGTTTTATTACTCACTTGTGGGAAGCAAAAAAATCCATAAAGTGTTCTAAATTAATGAAATATCCAGCGCGCGGGTTATTTGCCCAAAGGTTGTATCCTTCCATTTCCCATCCAGCAACCTGCCCAATGCCCATTAGAGACGCATCTAATTGATTCATCGCATCGTGCGTGAAGGGGGCATGACTAACCAACAGATTTTCCGGGGAATGGCCGGGACAACCCTGAACCATTCCATGATCGCCTGAATTCCCTCTTTCTCGGGCAGTAAACGACTTTTGCCGGGCGTCTACCGGGAATAATTTGATGTGAACACCATGATCATCAACTGATAGCACCTTGAATCTGCGGTCACCCGTATCTGAGGAATATCTATAGATACCTCCGGGTAGCCAAATGCCTTGAGTTCCGGGCGCTTCAACGGTTAGTACGCTTCTTGCTGCAATTTCTGTATTTACAGCATCTTGTCGGGCATTGTTTCCGGGAAATCCGGTAGTACTATTGTCGGCAGTGGACACCGACGCGCCCTGGAAGGTCACACTTGCACTGCCTCCGGAGCCGGTTGCCGATGGTTCTTCTGTCTGAAGTCGATAGGTATTGTCAACTGATGAATGACTATGGGACAAACCGTACTGCCCACTGTTATCCATAAAATTCTCCAGATCATTGTTATGAAAAAAGAAGCCCAATTAACCTAGCTGATTTTTTATAGCCTTAAAAAGAATCATTCTTCCTATTAACAAGTCAACAGCAGAACAAATGAAGATTTATTGAATTTGTCAACATCTCTCAAAGCGATTGTTGGCCGGTTAACTTTTCCGTGATTAGCGGAAACTGATTATTTTCCAGCCCTGTTTCTCGGCGAATCTTTTGAGTTCCGGATCTGGGTCTACGGCGACAGGGTTATCGACCTTTTTCAGCAGCGGCAGGTCATTTTGTGAGTCACTGTAAAAGTAGCTACCTGCCATAGAGTGTTCAGGATGCTGGTTGAGCCACTCCTGCAGGCGGAGTACTTTCCCCTGCTGGTAGGTGGGAGTTCCGGTAACCTTGCCGGTATAGTGGCTATCGCTGACCTCAAGATCAATGGCCAGCAGGGTATCCACCTTGAATTGTTCAGCTATGCGTTCGGTCACAAAACGGTTGGTCGCAGTGATCATCATAATGTGATCTCCCTGCTGACGATGTTTTGCAATCCGGGTAAGGCCTTTATCCAAAAGGATGGGAATTATTACCTGCTCCATAAACTGGCCATGCCAGCTTTCCAACGCTTCAAGGGGATATTGCGTCAATGGCTTAAGGCAGAAATCCAGATACTCCCAAATGTCCATAACGCCCTGTTTGTACTGTTCATAGAAGCGGTTGTTATCTGCCCTGAAACTTTCAGTATCAACCAGACCGTTGGCGACCATAAACTCTCCCCACAGGGCATCACTGTCGCCAGCAATCAGGGTGTTATCCAGATCAAAGATTGCCAGTGCCATTCTTACTCCAGTTTATTATTCAGGCTGAACTTGAGGATATTATACAGATTTGACCTGCCTGGCTTAAATTGAGAATCACCCCCCTGGTGAAAAGCCGGTTTGCTGTGTTGTATTCGTTTGTGAAACAATGCGTGATAAGTAATAGTTTAAGTGGCCACCGAAAAGTGACTGCGTCTAATCCTATGGTTTCCGGAATAGTCAGCTGCATGCTCCATTTTAGTGTGTGGCTATGGTTATGTTCCCGGATGAGGGGGTATTCGTAACACAGTATGGTGGCCCTAAGGTAGCCATATACGTGATTGACATCGATGGATTCAGGCCAAATGTAGGCATTATCCTGGCGAATCATCACGGTCAGGTATTGTGGGCTCGGCGGATCAGGCAGGATGCCTGGCAATTTCCCCAGGGTGGTATCAACGATGGGGAAACGCCGGAAGATGCGATGTACAGAGAGCTGTTTGAGGAGATTGGTCTCCATCCAGAGGATGTAGAAATCCTTGGCTGTACCCGGGGGTGGTTACGTTATCGTCTGCCGAGACGACTCGTTCGCCGGGATCAGCAACCGCTGTGCATCGGGCAGAAACAGAAGTGGTTTCTGCTGAAGCTGCTGAGCAATGATGACCGTATTCGGGTTGACCACACGAGGTCCCCGGAATTTGATGGCTGGCGCTGGGTGAGTTACTGGTATCCTCTTGGCCAGGTGGTTTCGTTTAAACGGGAAGTATACAGACGGGCACTGAAAGAGTTGGTGCCCAGAATCGGGAAGTTACAGTCCAACGACTGATAACGATGTACTGCTTGTCAGTCAGTGATCCTGTGTTGACATATGGATATATGTTCAAACTGGTGGGCTGCGATAGAAAGAAGGATGTTACAAGACAATATAATTTGCCATGGATTGCTATTGTACTGTTAAAGTAGTTGCAGCAAGTATTATCAGACCGGGGATGTGATAGATATGCTAAACACCCTGCGCAATATCGTACAGGAAGTCAGTTCTGCCTCTGATCTACAGGTGGCACTGCAGATTATTGTGCAGCGGGTTCGTGGTGCCATGAAAACCGAGGTGTGCTCAGTCTATCTATATGACTCTGAGAGTGCCTTTTATACGCTGATGGCTTCAGAAGGTTTGAATCCTTCTGCTGTGGGGCAGGTTACTCTCTCTCACTCCGAAGGTCTTGTTGGCCAGGTCGGGCTGCGTGAAGAGCCCATAAATCTTGAAGAGGCTGCTTCTCATCCGAAGTTTCACTACATCCGTGAAACTGGGGAAGAGCGCTTTACCTCTTTTCTGGGTGTCCCCATCATCCATCATCGCAACACGCTTGGTGTCCTGGTGGTTCAGCAGGTTGAGCAGCGGCGCTTTGATGAGCATGAAGAAGCCTTTCTGGTCACTATGTCTGCTCAATTGGCCGGGGTTATTGCCCATGCTCAGGCAACCGGCTCCATCAATAATGTCGCCACGCCGACCCGAAAAAAACGAATTGCGCGCTTTCAGGGGAGTGCAGGTGCCACAGGGGTAGCGATTGGTGATGCGGTGGTTATTACGCCTCCGGCTGATCTTGGCGCAGTGCCTGAGCGAGCCTGTAAGGATATGGATCTTGAGCTTGCGTTGCTTGACCGCGCGCTGGCTGCAGTGCGGGAAGAAATGAAAGACACCGCTGAGCGGCTTTCTGATCGTTTGCCTGCTGAAGAACAGGCGCTCTTTGACGTCTATCTGAGAATGCTCGATGACCGGGCCCTTGGGCAGGAGATAAGAGAGCGGATTCGGTGCGGTGCCTGGGCGCAAGGTGCCTTGCGGCAGGTTATTGAAGAGCATATCCGCAATTTCGAAATGATGGACGATCATTATCTCCGTGAACGGGCTACTGATGTGAGGGATCTCGGACGCAGAGTACTGTCTCATCTCCAGCAGGGAGAGCATGCGAGAGTTGAATACCCGCAGAAAACGATTCTGATCAGTGAGGAGCTTTCTCCGGTCATGCTGGGTGAGGTTCCGGAGGAGTCCCTGGCGGGTCTGGTTTCCATGCAGGGTTCCAGTAACTCTCATGTCGCTATTCTTGCCCGTGCTTTAGGTGTACCCACCGTAATGGGAGTGGTTGACCTTCCTTTTCATAAGCTTTCCGGTAAAAAACTGATTGTGGATGGCAATCTCGGTCTGGTGTACTCCTCTCCAGCCAAGGAGCTGCTGGATTATTACACTGAAGTACTCGAAGAGGAGAATCAGTTCAGCAAGGGTTTGGAAGCCATCCGGGATCTGCCTTGTGAGACCCCGGATAATTACCGTATTCCGCTATGGGTCAATACGGGCCTGATGACCGATACTATCCGCTCACTGGATCGTGGGGCGGAAGGTGTTGGCCTTTACCGGACAGAAGTCCCTTTCATGGTTCGGGATCGTTTTCCCAGTGAATCAGAGCAGGAAAAAATCTATCGTCATCAGCTTGAAGCGTTTGCCCCGCGACCGGTTACCATGAGAACACTGGATATTGGAGGGGATAAGTCTCTGAGCTATTTTCCTATCAAGGAAGATAATCCTTTTCTTGGATGGCGGGGTATTCGGGTAACACTGGATCATCCGGAAATCTTTCTGGTGCAGGTCAGGGCTATGTTGAAAGCCAGTGCAGGTCTGGGTAATCTCCGGATTATGTTGCCTATGGTGTCCAGTGTTTTTGAAGTCGAGGAAGCGCAACACCTGATTCATCGTGCCCATGCAGAAGTACTTGCCGAAGGTTTACCGGTATCGATGCCACCGGTGGGTGTGATGGTCGAAGTGCCTGCAGCCGTTTATATGGTTAAAGATCTTGCACAACGCGTTGACTTTCTTTCCATCGGGTCTAATGATCTTGTTCAATACCTGCTGGCCGTAGACCGCAACAATCCCCGGGTTTCAGATCTTTATCACTCCTTTCATCCCGCCGTTCTGCATGCCTTGCAAAAGGTTGTGGATGATGCCCATCAGGAAGGAAAGACGGTCAGCATCTGCGGTGAAATGGCTGGAGATCCTGCGGCTGCAGTGCTGTTAATGGCGATGGGCTTCGACATGCTGTCTATGAGCGCAGTTAACCTGTTAAAGGTAAAGTGGGTATTACGGCGCATCGGTATGGATCGTGCCAAGAAGATATTGTCGGATTTAATGAAGCACGATAATGCTCAGGTTATCCGTAGTTCCCTGGAACTATCCCTTTGTAAAGAAGGAATGGGAAAGGTTCTTGGTATCAAGAGTCGCCGCTTCTAGCTGGTCAACGTTAAGCAGACGGCTAGTTTGCAGGAACGCCAAGCAATTCAATAGTGACTGGCCTGGATGCTACCTGCTGTTTTTTAAATTTATAAAATACTTTGATTTTCTTTATGGGACTTTGCTGTGAGACTGTCAGTGGAATTGCTCTGGAGTAATCCTGTCCATCATCGCCATTCTTTTTGCCTTTAATCGTTTTCTGCAGATTGACATTAAATACATCGCCCTTGTTCAGATAGATGTGAGCCTGGTGCAAGATGATATCCCCATGAACGATATGGAAACGAAGTTTGCTGTATGCATCTTCAGTCCGGGGAAAAATCATCAAGGTATTTTCACTGACCCTTGCTTTGGCTGAACCGATTTCTACCCAGCTATCGTCAGCCCAAATACAGGTCAATGGTACCAACAAAGAGAGAAGCATGGCATAGCACAAGCGGGCAAGCATAAGCGAGGTCTCGGTTCTGGCAACTGCTGTTTGAGTGCTTCCCTAGCTTAGCTGATTCTGCTGCAGTTTGATCTTGAACTGACGACTTTCACTGGTGACTCCTTCTTGTAGATAGCCCTGTTCAGCCCATTGCAGCTGATTTTGGTGATCAATCATCAATACGCTGGTATTTCGGGTACCATAGTCTTTGCTGGCAATAAAACAGCTGGAAAGCCGTTTTTCCACTTCTTTACTGACCCCGGTATCCGGTAACTGTTCCTCCGGTGGTTGATAACTATCCTGCATTAGCTCAACAAGCCGTTTACTGTCTGGGGGAATTGATTCTTGCATTGCTCTTGTAAAGCGATGGCGTGCTCTCAACAGCTTTGGCCAGGGTGTGTCCAGCAGATGGTTACTTAAACCATATATCCCGGAAGATAAGGGCGAAATCTTTTGCTCTTTTGCTCGGTTGCTAAAGTAATAAAGACCTGTTGAGTCCTTAACCAGGAGATTGAAGCCAGCCCATTTATCAGTCTGTTGCTGAAGAGTGTGCAGATAGTCAAATGCAGGCTGGGAGCCTGTGACAAAGTTGGCGACCAGGGCACCTCTGGAATATAAGCCAGCAGGGTTGGGGGTTTCCCGGTAGTTGGTCACGGCAGCAAAGCGCCCATTTCGGTTAATGGCCATCCAGCTACCGCCTGCTTCAAGGTCCCGGCCACCAAATACATCGGGCCAGTCTTTCCAGAAGTCAACTGCCTGCGTTGGGCGCCGGTAAAATTCATCTCGATTGGCAGCCAGAATAAGCGGATACTGACTATCGGGCTGCCATGAAAAAACAATAAGACACATGTTTTTTATTATCTGGTAGCTTTATCAGATTCAGCAAAAATAAATTACCATCCATTATGCGAAAAAGCATGGGGAAATAATAATGAGTAGGCTTAAAGCAGCAGTGATTCAGGTTTGCTCGGGACTTGTTGTTTCTGAAAATCTTGCGGTAATTGAACGTCTATTAATGGCTCATCAACAAGAGCAAATAGATATTTTTGTTCTGCCGGAATGCTTTGCCATGCTGGGCGGCCCCCAGGCTGAAGTGGCTTTACAAGCGGATGAGATAAGAGAGTGGATGGCATCAACGGCAAAAACACTGGCTGCCTGGTTTATTGGCGGTGCAGTGCCTATTCGGGATAGTTGTGATGGGCGTCACCATGCTTCCTGTCTTGTTTATAACCCTGAAGGAAAGGAAGTCGCCTGTTACCAGAAAATGCATTTGTTTGATGCAGAGGTATCCGATGGTAAAGGACGGTATAGGGAGTCTGATGATTTTATCCCCGGAGCAGGACCTGAGCTGGTCGATATTGGCCAGGCAAAGGTTGGTCTCTCTATTTGCTATGATCTCCGCTTTCCTGAGCTGTACCGCTATCTGGTGGCGCAGGGGGCAACCGTATTCACCGTACCTTCTGCCTTCACCAAAGTAACCGGTGAAGCGCATTGGGAAGTGTTGCTAAGAGCCAGGGCCATTGAAAGTCAGTGCTATGTATTGGCAGCCAATCAGGCGGGTACACATGCTGATGGCCGGCAGACCTATGGGCGCAGCATGATCATTTCACCCTGGGGGGATATTCTTGCTGAAGCCCCTGCTGAAGGAGCTGGGGTGATTATCGCGGAACTGGATCTGGCAGAGCTGGTGCGAGTTCGCCAGCAAATGCCCTGCCTGAAGTATGTCCTCAAAAACTAATATTTTGAGGAAAATACCGTCTCTACAGTCTACCTTTCAGTTTCATGAATACATTGCCTGATAACCTTTCTACTGAAAAGCTGCTTGCTTTCATAACTCAGCAGCTACAGCACATTGTTCAGCTTCACCAGACACAAACCCGTTGCTCAGATCTACAGGAGGCGCTGGCAGGTCTTGCTGTAATTGAACAGGAATTGTTGATGGTTCTGGATAACCCGGTACTGTCTCTTCATAACAACCTCAGCGAAAGCCGGATAAGAGAACACGTCAAACGGCGTAAAATCAGTGGTGGCACCAAAAGTGAGAGCGGCCGACGGAGCCGGGATAGCTTTGCAAGCCTCAGGAAAACCTGCCGACAATATGGGCTTTCATTCTGGCACTATTTAACTGATAGTCATGCAGGTAGCGGGCATCCCCGAGATTGGCTCAGAAAATCGAGAGTGCTGCACAATGGTTGTCGTGTGAATCAAGTATCGCTTTTTGAGTGCATACTTTTTGAGTGCATACAATGATCCCACTCTATAATCAATCAAGTCTGGCGACGGGGAATGCGAATTCCACAGGATTAACTTCTGGTAGTGATCACACAACATCATCAAGACCATCAAGCTCTTTCTATTCAGGTTGGCACGTATCAAGACAAGAACCCATTGGGAGCAGTCTCCCAACCATCGATAATTATGAGCCCTCTAAAGAAAAAATATCTTTAAAGAGAGGCTCTTTTCGAATTCCGAACTGCTGAACTATCCTTGGTGGATATAATTAGCCATCGCCAGCATTGACCATGAATATAGGCCGAATCTCAGATATCATCAGTAATGACACCTGCTTTGAGATGATCCGTGAGAACCGCTGGCCAGATGGCACTGTTCTCTGTCCGCACTGTGATTCTGAGAATGTCAAAAAGAATGGACACGACAATGTGCAGGTAGAGTGCCAGCACTATTACTGTAAGTCCTGTAAGCGCTACTTCGATGACCTGACAAATACGGTTTTCGCAGGACACCACCGACCACTCAAAGTCTGGATTGCCTGTCTCTATTTAATGGGGCTGAACGTCTCCAACAGCCAGATAGCTCAGGAACTTGATCTGTGTGTCAGTGATGCACACCATATGACCACAGTCTTACGAAATGGTGTTGTTGACCGAAAGCCTGAAGTGATTCTTGATGGCGAAGTTGAATTCGACGAGGTCTACATTGTAGCTGGTCACAAGGGACACCCTGAAGCATTAAAAAAATCTGGATCGTCCACCGAGAAAAAGAAGGCTTAAAGGCGCTCCGGGCCGTGGGACTCTTGAAAAAGACAAACCGCCGGTATTGGGAATGATTCAAAGGGGAGGTCAGGTCATTATCAACATGCTGTCGAACGTTAAGAAGGCGACAATCGAACCATTTATCAAGAAACACGTAGCCCCACAGAGCCAGATTTATACCGATGAATACAACATCTATGATGACCTTGAAAGCTGGGGCTTCAGACATAAAACGGTCTGTCACGGCAAAGGTGAGTATGCTCGTGATGATGACAAAGACGGTATTTACGAGGTGCATGTTAATACTATGGAGGGGTTTTGGTCACTTCTACGCTCGTGGCTAAGGCCTCACAGGGGAATATCCCAAGAGGCTTTACCCCTTTACCTTGGCTTTTTTGAGTTTTTGCATAATATTGGCCGAAGAGGCAAAAGTCTTCTTCAGCCCTTAGTCAACTTGCTGGTTACATAGCAGTCTGGAATTGGAAAAGAGCCTAAAGAGAAATGTTTCTCACATTGAAGATGCAGTACAGGATGAAAAATTAAAAAGAAAACGACCGGTTCGTGGAAATGAGTATCAACAAGATTCATTGATAGCGAATTTAGATCAATTAAAGAGCTTTTGCCAGGAACGCAAAATCACCGTCAAACCAACGCTGGATAAGCTGGTTAATTCTTGCCCGAATGAGTCGAAAGTCCAACTGATATCCAAGCTTGGCATTTATTTTAGCAGTGTGGAAAGAACCGTTAAAAACACGGGTACGATTACCAGCATGCTCTTGAAGGGCGAAGGAAGCTCAAGAACAAAGAAAAACATTAACGAGTTTCTGAGTATTGAAGACCGTGATGTACAAGCAATAGCATGTTATCCATTTATTACATCCATTGCTTCCATCTGTAATGGTAAAGGCTTCCCCAAAGCCGGGGACGTGGACACGCTGCTGAAGCTACCGAGCCTCCAGAAGGATGGCCAGCCTGACCGGCAACTGCTGAGCTCCATTTCTTCCATGATGAGTAGGGGCTTTCCCAAAGCCGGGGACGTGGACGCGCTACTGAAGCTACCGAGCCTCCAGAAGGATGGCCAGCCTGACCGGCAACTGCTGAGCTCCATTTCTTCCATCTGTAGTGGTAAAGGTTTTCCCAAAGCCGGGGACGTGGACACGCTGCTGAAGCTACCGAGCCTCCAGAAGGAGGGCCAGCTTGACCGGCAACTGCTGAGCTCCATTTCTTCATCTGTAGTGGTAAAGGTTTTCCCAAAGCCGGGGACGTGGACACGCTGCTGAAGCTACCGAGCCTCCAGAAGATGGCCAGCCTTGACCGGCAACTGCTGAGTTCCATTTCTTCCGTGATGAGTAGCCGGGGCTTTCCCAAAGCCGGGGACGTGGACACGCTGCTGAAGCTACCGAGCCTCCAGAAGAATGGCCAGCCTGACCGGCAACTGCTGAGGTCCATTTCTTCCATCTGTCATGGTAAAGGCTTTCCCGAAGCCGGGGACGTGGACACGCTGCTGGAGCTACCGAGCCTCCAGAAGGATGGCCAGCTTGACCGGCAACTGCTGAGCTCCATTTCTTCCATATGTCATGGTAAAGGCTTTCCCAAAGCCGAGGACGTGGACACGCTGCTGAAGCTACCGAGCCTCCAGAAGGATGGCCAGCTCGACCGGCAACTGCTGAGCTCTATTTCTTCCATCTGTAATGGAAAAGGCTTTCCCAAAGCCAGGGACGTGGACACGCTGTTGAAGCTACCAAGCCTCCAGAAGGATGGCCAGCTTGACCGGCAACTGCTGAGTTCCATTTCTTCTATCCGTAATGGTAAAGGCTTTCCCAAAGCCGCGGACGTGAACACGCTGCTGAAGCTACCGAGCCTCCAAAAGGACGGCCAGCTTGACCGGCAACTGCTGAGCTCCATTTCTTCCATGATGAGTAGCCGGGGCTTTCCCAAAGCCGGGGACGTTGACACGCTGCTGAAGCTACCGAGCCTCCGGAAGGATGGCCAGCTTGACCGGCAATTGTTGAACTCCATTTCTTCCATGATGAGTAGCCGGGGCTTTCCCAAAGCCGGGGAAGTGGACATGCTGCTGAAGCTTCCGAGCCTCCGGAAGGATGGTCAGCTTGACCGGCAACTGCTGAGTTCCATTTCTTCCATGATGAGTAGCCGGGGCTTTCCCAAAGCCGGGGATGTGGACACGCTGCTGGAGCTACCGAGCCTCTGGAAGGATAGCCAGCTTGACCAGCGACTGCTGAGCTCCATTTCTTCCATGATGAGTAGCCGGGGCTTTCCCAAAGCCGGGGAAGTGGACATGCTGCTGAAGCTACCAAACCTCCAGAAGGATGGCCAGCTTGACCGGCAACTGCTGAGATCCATTTCTTCCATCTGTCATGGTAAAGGCTTTCCGAACGAGAATTTAATTTCACGAATTATAGAAACTATAGGTCTCAAGAATCTGGAACTACCAGGGTATATTGATGAACTCCTCTCATCAGAGAATTTTGATTTATTCGATGAAAACTTTTGGGCGTCACTTTCAATAGACGAAATACCCTGACTCTTATCAAAAATCATCTATTGAGAGTGCATTTAAAATTCTTCCAAAATCGAGCCTGCCACCTATCCATGCAGACCTATCCATGCAGAACAATTGATTAAAGATCAACACCTTCCTTCCACATAAACACCAATGAAAGCTATGATAGACGACTGACCGAAATTATCCTGCTTCCAGCGCTTTTCGAGAACTTACTGCCTGAACCACCGCAGATTATAAGTTAGTCAGTCAACGGTTTGTTGGCGATAATTGCCAGTGTATCCATCAACCGTTCCTGGGCATTACGTCGACGCTGACTCCGAACAGGCCGGTTCTTCTCGTATTCGCCGTCACTTTGCAGCTGCCAGCTCCGGGTGTTATCGGTGAGGTAGTAGTCCAACTCTTTTTTGATCCGGGCGGCCAGTTTTGGGTCTTCTATGGGGAAGCAGGTTTCGATACGCATATCCAGGTTTCGGATCATGGCATCTGCGCTTGAGCAATAGACCAGTGCATCATCGTCGCCATTTTCAAAATAATAGACGCGGGTATGCTCAAGAAACCGTCCGACAATGGAGCGCACACGGATGTTCTCCGAGAGCCCTTCAATGCCGGGTCTGAGGCAGCAGATGCCACGCACGATCAGATCAACTTCGACACCGGCCTGGGAAGCTTTGAACAACGCTTTAATCATGTGAGACTCGGTGAGCGAGTTAATTTTGATGATGATTCGGGCCGGTTTGCCTTCTTTGGCATTACTGGTTTCCTGATTGATCAGATCAATCAGGTTCTTTTTCAGCGTAAAGGGCGCATGGAACAGCTTGCGAACACGAACTGCACGCCCCATGCCCGTCAGCTGCTGGAAGATTTTATGAACGTCGTTGGTCAGTGTCTTGTCACAGGTCAGCAGGCTGTAATCGGTATAGAGACGGGCATTGGCGGCATGATAGTTACCCGTACCAAGATGGGCATAACGCTGAATATGCCGCCCTTCACGGCGAACAATCAACATCATCTTGGCATGTGTCTTATAGCCAACGACACCGTATACGACGACGGCTCCTGCTTCCTGCAGGCGACGGGCCAGCGCCAGGTTTTCCTCCTCATCAAACCGGGCACGGATTTCGACAACAACCGTCACCTCTTTACCCTGCCTGGCGGCTTCTACCAGGGCATCCACCATTTCGGAATGAGCACCTGTGCGATAAAGGGTTTGCCGAATGGCCAGCACATCAGGGTCCTTGGCGGCCTGGCGAAGCATATCCACCACTGGCGTGAAGGATTCGAAGGGGTGGTGCAGCAGGATGTCCTGTTTGGCGACCAGATCAAGCACATTGTTGCTGTGTTTGCGTTTACTGTGTAGCCCTTTTGGATACCCCGGGGTAAAGGGAGGAAACACCAGGTCCGGTTTGTTATTGGTATCGCAAATGGACATCATGCGGGTCAGGTTTACCGGACCACTGACCTGATAAACGTCTTCATTGGTCAGGCCAAACTCATTGAGCAGGAAATCAACCAGTGGTTGTGGACAGTTGTCGGCTACCTCCAGCCGTACCGCTTTACCGTAGCGACGGGAAAGCAGTTCGCCCTGCAGTGCCTTGGCCAGGTCTTCAACCTCATCTTCAAGATCCAGGTCGCTGTTACGGGTCAGGCGGAACTGATAACAGCCTTTGATATCCATGCCCGGGAACAGGTCGCTGACATGACGATGGATGATTGACGAGAGAAATACGTAGTCATTCCCCCGACCATCGCAGATATCTTCCGGCAGTTTGACGATCCGTGGTAAAGACCGTGGTGCCGGGATGATGGCCATGCCGGTATCACGGCCAAAAGCATCTTTTCCTTCCAGGGAGACGATAAAGCAAAGCAGCTTGTTTGCCAGCCTTGGGAACGGGTGGGCAGGGTCCAGTCCAATGGGGCTGATAATGGGCATCACTTCATGGTAAAAGAAGCGCTTGATCCATGCCTTTTGTTTTTCCGTCAGCTCATTGCGGCGCAGAAAGCGAATGCCCTCTTTTCTGAGCGAAGGTAACAGACTGTCATTCAGTATCTGATACTGAAGCTCAACGTATTCTTTGGCCTTCTGGCTGATCTCTTTCAGGACCTGCTGTGGTCCCATGCCATCGAGTCCCACTTGCTCACGGGAGAAGTCGACCTGCTGCATCAGACCCGCAACCCGGATTTCAAAATATTCATCGAGGTTGGAGCTGAAAATCAGCAGAAAACGGAAGCGTTCCAGCAGCGGGTACTCTTCATTTAATGCCTGCTGCAAAACCCGGAAATTAAACGCCAGATGGCTGAGTTCACGATTGATGTAATAGTCCGGGTTCTGGTAGTCACTGACCTTTGGGGGTTTGTTGGCTATTGGCTCGGCAAGCTCAGATGGTTGGGCCTGGGTGTCCTGAACATCCGACTGTTGGGGATTATCCATATGACCTCATTTCTCAGCAAAAATAGCAGCAGTCAGGCTTATGATGACCGGTTTCAGTGGCTTTTGTCATGGATCTTGTGAGAGATTCAACCAATGGCCCGGAAAACAGGCGACTCTCGGAACGGTAATTTAAGTGGCAGGGAGAGTGTCGCATTATTCATTTAATTCTAACAGAAAATAATTAAAGGCCACTCTTCCGGCATAGTAACTGTTCAGCACCCCCACATAAATCTGGAATTTTCTGATTTTTATACCATCCTCTTAAGCACCATTTTTCCACAATATTCGCCAGCATGATTCCAGAACTACCCGCAACTATGTCGGCTGAGATTCTCTTGAAAGAGAATGCAGAGCTGCGGATGAGAGTTGCCTGTCTGGAAGAGCGATGTCGAGAATTGGAAGAAAAGGTTGGCAAGAACAGTCAAAACAGCAGCAAGCCGCCATCGTCTGATGGTTATCAAAAACCTTGTAAAAACAGTAATTCTCCAGATCATTCTGACGACCTTTCCGCAGATAAAGGTACCGATCCATCGGATGAAAAACCCAATCCTAAAAGTCTGAGACAGTCTTCTGGTAATAAAGCCGGTGGAAAGAAAGGGCATCAGGGCACTTGTCTTAAACAGGTCGATATCCCTGACTATATTGAGTACCTTCCGGTTAAAGAATGCAATAAATGTCAGGCGTCTCTTCTTGATAGTGAGCCGGTCAAATATATTGAACGACAGGTGTTTGAACCAGGGAGACCGGGTGAATTTGAAGTAACGGCCCATAGAGCTGAAGTAAAAATCTGCACTTGTGGTTGTCGGAATCAGGCTGAATTCCCGGAAGGTGTTACCGCTGCCGCACAATATGGCTCAGCCACACAGGCTATGGCCGTCTATCTTAACCAATACCATTTCCTGCCTTTTAAGCGCGTGTCAGAGTATTTTAATACTCTCTATAAAATGAGTGTAAGTGCAGGCACTGTCGCCAATTTTGTGGCCAGAACCTATGAAAATCTGGCTTCTACTGAAGAGGTTATTCGTGACGCCTTGCGGGAATCGTCTGTTGCCGGAGCCGATGAAACGGGTATGCGGGCCGAGGGCTCTTTGCACTGGCTACACGTTATGCGGGATGAACAATGGACGCTCTACTACTTGTCTGAAAAGCGAGGTCGTGAGGCCATGGACACGATGGGCATACTGCTAACATTTGCAGGCGTTCTGGTTCATGATCATTGGAAATCCTATTTTGCATATGCGGCAACTCACGTACTTTGCAATGCCCATCACCTGAGGGAGCTTTTGGGTGTTGTTGATAGGGACAGCAATCAACTGGCGTTGCGATTGATGAAGCTACTGAGGCTTTCCTGGCATTACTGCAAGGGCTTTAAGACCATAGGTATGCTACAGATGCCAAGTGTTGTCTGTGAACGAATCGAGAAGATTTATGACCGGTTGCTTCAGCGGGCTCTAATGAAAGAAGTCGTCTATATGGAGAAGCAACGAGAGGAGCTTAAGCGCAAGAAAGTCAAGAATACTAAAGCTTACAATCTCTTCAAACGACTCACTGAGTTCAAGGCTGAGACACTGCGCTTCATGTCAGATTTTACCATTCCCTTCGATAACAATGGCAGTGAGCGGGATGTTCGAATGGCCAAGTTAAAGCAGAAAATCTCAGGCTGCTTCAGGAGTGCAGACGGTGGTTCTATGTTTGCACGGATTCGCAGCTATTTGTCGTCTGCCAGAAAACAGGGAATGGACATATATCAATCACTTCATAGAGCTGTTCGGAATTACTGTAATATGCCTTTGCTCAGTGCTGAATAGTTACCCGGCATGAACGTTTATCTATTGCTATGAAGCGGCCAAAAGCCTGGCGGCATCTTTTGCAAAGTAAGTCAGAATGGCGTCAGCTCCGGCTCTGCGAAAACAGATCAACGATTCCATCATAACGGCATCGCCATCGAGCCAGCCATTGGCAGCTGCGGCCTTATGCATGGCGTATTCGCCACTGACCTGGTAGGCAAAGACGGGCACCTTGAACGCCTCTTTAACGCGATGAACGACATCCAGGTAGGGCATGCCTGGTTTGACCATCACCATATCCGCACCTTCTGCCAGATCTGCAGCGACCTCGTGCAGCGCTTCATCACCATTGGCAATGTCCATCTGGAAGCTGAATTTATTGCTTTTGCCAAGGTTGCCGGCTGAGTCCACAGCGTCCCGGAAGGGGCCGTAGTAGTTGGAGGCGTATTTGGCAGAGTAAGCCAGAATACGGGTATTGATGTGGCCTTCCGCTTCCAGTCGTTGGCGGATGGCACCAATCCGACCATCCATCATGTCCGATGGGGCAACAATATCGGCGCCTGCCTCTGCATGAGACAGTGCCTGACGGACAAGGGCTGCAACCGTTTCATCATTGATCACATAACCATCCTCATTGGTCAGGCCATCAAGACCATGGGAGGTAAATGGATCCAGCGCAACATCGGTAATCACACCCAGCTCCGGGAACTGGTTTTTCAGTGCCCGAACCGCGCTCTGGGCAAGGCCTTCCGGGTTCCAGGCCTCTTCCGCCAGCGCGGATTTCTTGTCAGCCGGGGTGACCGGAAACAGTGCTATCGCTGGAATACCCAGCTCGACCAGCTCAGCGGCTTCCTCAAGAAGCAAATCAATGCTGAGGCGTTCAACACCCGGCATGGATGCAACCGGTTGACGCTGCTGGTTACCGTCAACGATAAACAGTGGGTAGATGAGGTTGTCGACGGAAAGTTGACTTTCGCGCATCAGGCGGCGGGAAAAGTCGTTGTAACGCATACGCCTTGGGCGGGCAGCAGGAAAAGGGCGCTGAATCATAGGGGTTATCCTTCAGAGCTGTTAAAAAACAGCCCCGTTTTCAAATTTGACGATTTTTCTTTCTGCAATGGCGGTGGCATTATACGGGAAAGAACGTATGAGTTTGCAGGAATTGTCGTATCCAACTCAAGGTGTTAGCTACTGGAAGGCGTTATGAATAAAAAGAAATGGCTGTTACTGGCAGTGCTTGTCGCAGTAATTGGTGCGTTTTACCTCCTGAACGGCCAGCAATATCTGACCCGTGATTTCTTTCAGGGCCTTTATCGTGATGATCCGGTACTGACGGCTGCCGCTTTCTTTGTTATTTACGTTGCTGTGACCGGCCTTTCACTGCCGGGAGCGGCGCTGCTTACGGTGGTGTCCGGTGCCATTTTTGGCCTGTTCCAGGGGCTTTTGCTGGCCTCTTTTGCCAGCACACTCGGTGCTACTCTGGCTTTTCTGTTGTCAAGAACCTTATTAAGAGACTGGGCCACACAAAAGTTTGCTGGCTATCTGGACACCATTAACCAGGGGGTAAAAAAGGATGGTGCCTTCTATCTTGTCACGCTCAGGCTGATTCCGGCGGTCCCTTTCTTCGTCATCAATCTGGTGATGGGGCTGACCGCTATGCGGGTCCGAACATTCAGCTGGGTTAGTCAGTTGGGGATGCTGCCGGGAACGGCCGTTTACGTCAATGCCGGTGCCCAGCTTGGGTTGGTGGAAGAGCTCTCTCTCAAGGGTATTTTAACGCTGCCATTGATCGCCTCTTTCATTCTTTTGGGTATTTTTCCCTGGATTGCCAGAATGTTAATGGAATGGCTGAGACGACGCCGGTTATACGGTCGCTACCAGCGGCCGGCACGGTTTGATAATAATCTGACAGTGATTGGTGCTGGCTCTGCCGGACTGGTCAGCAGCTATATTGCTGCAGCGGTTAAGGCCAGGGTATCGCTGATTGAAAAGCATAAAATGGGGGGAGATTGCCTGAATACGGGTTGTGTGCCCAGTAAAGCCCTGATTCGCTCAGCCAAAATGGCGCATTACCTCAAGCGGGCCGATGAGTTTGGTATTGACCAGGTATCCGGGAAGGTCAATTTCTCCGTGGTGATGGAGCGGGTTCAGGAGGTGGTTCGCAAGGTTGAGCCACACGATTCTGTAGAGCGCTATTCCGGTCTGGGGGTTAACTGCATCAGTGGCTCTGCGCAGCTGATCAGCCCCTGGGAGGTGGAGGTCGATGGTAAAGTAATCACCTCCCGAAATATTGTCATTGCCAGTGGCGGTCGACCCTATGTTCCCCCTCTGGCGGGTCTTGATAAAATCGAATACTACACATCGGACACCATTTGGGATTTACGAAATAAGCCCGGTCGGATGTTGGTGATTGGCGGTGGCCCTATTGGCTGTGAGCTGACTCAGGCTTTCACCAGGCTGGGTATCCAGGTCATTCAGGTGGATCATGGGGCCCGGCTGTTGCATCGTGAAGATGAAGATGTCTCGACAGTGGTGATGGATCAGTTTATCAAGGATGGAGTCGACTTGAGGTTGAAACACGAAGTCCGCTCGTTCCAGAAGCTTCAGGATCCAGACACCGGAGCCGAACGCCAATTTCTGGAAGCTGGCTTTAACGGTCAGAAAGTAGAAATTGATTTTGATGTTGCCCTGTTTGCCACGGGCCGAAAAGCCAATACGGCCAATCTTGGCCTGGAAGCACTGGGTATCGGGTTAACTGAGCGGGGAACCATTGAGGTGAATGACTATCTGCAGACCCGTTACCCCAATATCTATGCCTGTGGTGATGTAGCGGGACCTTACCAGTTTACCCATACGGCGGCACATCAGGCCTGGTACTGCGCCGTGAATGCACTGTTTGGCCGATTCAAAAAGTTCAAAGTGGATTATTCAGTAATTCCCTGGTGCACATTTACTGATCCTGAGGTGGCCAGAGTGGGGCTGAATGAGCGGGAGGCACGGGAGCAGGGTATTGCCTGTGAAGTGACTAAATATGGTATTGATGACCTGGATAGAGCCATTGCTGATGAAGAAGCCCGGGGCTTTGTGAAGGTACTTACCGTGCCGGGAAAAGATAAGATCCTGGGAGTCACCATTGTGGGTTATCACGCCGGGGAGCTGATTACCGAATATGTCAGTGCGATGAAGCATGGTCTGGGGCTTAATAAAATTCTGGGTACCATTCATATCTATCCAACACTGAGCGAGGCCAACAAGTATGCCGCTGGTGAGTGGAAGAAAGCCCATGCCCCCCGGGGGCTATTGTCACTTGTGGAAAAATACCACACATGGATGCGCCATTGACTATCCTTACTGGATCATAATAGACCTAAGGATGCTTAATGAGTGACCCGGACCCGTCTGATGGTGGCCCGATAGAGGATTTATCAGATCCTGTAAAGAGACCGGTAAGTAACTGTTCACAGTTTGAGTCGGCTGCCATCAGTGAAGATAAGAAGCTCTTTAAAGAGCTGAAAAAAATCCTTGAAAATCGCAGTGTCATATTGGCTGAGCCCTCTTCTCGCCAGAGTCTCAAGATCAATAACAAGAGCTTTAGAGCCAGAATAAAAAACTTCCTGCCGACGTTCATCTATAAGATGGTTTCCCGTCTCAAACCCATTCATAAGCTGAAAAAAATTGGTGCAATGATTGCGCTGGTTCAGCAGAAAAATCAAATGGCTTGGCAGCGCCTGGGAGAAGGTAAAGCGGAGGGCGCCTGTAATCAGGCGTTGAGAAAGCTGCAACTGGAGTGCGAGCAATCGCAGCTCTGGCTGGACCTTCTGGAGGGCAGAGAGCAATCGAGGGTTACCGAAGGCCGGGCGCGGGTTGTGGACTGCCTCAAAGACTGTGTTGCTGCAGAGGTTACCGGTGACTTCAAGCAGGCTGATAAAGCCTACGTTGAGGCTGTTCACGAACTGAAGTTATCGATCATCCATGAAAATGACCTGAAAATTGAACTGCAAACCCCCAAAGTGTCATCTCCTCTGGAAGGGGAGCGTAAGCAGTTTGAGAAAATGCTGGTGGATGAAGCTTTGGCCCTGGAAGCCTACCGGCTCTATGGTCATAATCGGCAGCTATGAACTGGTCACATTTTGCACTGGATCCAGAAAACAACCACAAAGAAGCAAAGGCGTTCAGTGTATAAGCTTCAGCAGCAGGCCTTCTTCCAGTAGCGCCCTTCTCACTAAAGTAAAGCCCCCATACCATGGGCTGTCATAAAGCGTTGAATAAACGACTATGGTTTCAAGGTTTTCATTAACTGAAACTGTCTGTGTTTTCAGGCAGTGCTTGATTACAGGGTGGATTATCTTTGCAGCCCCACAGATTTCACCAGCAAGCACTACCCGATCTGGCCGAAGCAAATTGACACTCATGGCAATGGCCCTGCCGAGATTACCTGCGGCTTCTTTCAATAGGTCATTTGCCAGCTGATCACCATCGTTAGCGGCACTGCAGATTGCAGTGATATCCACCTTTTCGTTAGGGCTCTTATTTAAAAGACTGGGAACACCCGACGCCAGCAGCTTATGACAGCGCTTTTCCAGGACCGGATTACAGACCAGTGTTTCCAGGCAACCAAAGTTACCGCAGTAACAGCGTTCTCCCAGCGGGTCGATCTGAATATGCCCAATCTCTCCAACGGCGAGGGTGCTGCCTTCATAGAGCTTGCCGTCCAGAATCATGCCTGCACCCACACCGTTATGGATGCTGACAAAGAGGCTGTTGTTAAATCCACGGCTGGCGCCAAAGTGTGACTCGGCCAGCGCCATGGACGAAATAAAGTTGTTGATAAAGCAGGGAATCCCCAGGGCGTCAGACACCTGCTCTGCCAGAGGGAGATTACTGACAGATAGGTGAGGCATGAAAGAAATAATCCCTTTGGCTGAATTAACCAGGCCTGGTGTCGTTATTCCTACACCGGCAAGACACCGAATATGCTTTTTATGTGTTTTAAGGAATTTTCTGAGGGTTGAAATCAGCTGTTCGGTAAATTCAACCTGATTCAAAGGTTGAACAGGCTCTGAGTATTTTGCCAGCAGCGTTCCTGACAGGTCACACAAGCCAAGGTGCAGCCTGGTTCTGCCTGCCCTTGCTGCCAGAACCTGGATCTGTCCCTGCCCGGGAGCCAGCGATGTAGCCCGACGCCCACGTTCAGAGGTCTGTTGCTCCTGCTCAACAATCAGACCGGCTTCCATCAGTTGCCGGGTGATACGGGTAACGCTACCGGCAGCCAGACGACATTGTCTGGCTATCTGAATTCTCGAGATGGAGCCATGGTCAACAATCGCTTTGTAAACCGCAGAAATGTTCCGCTCTTTTACGAAGTCCAGATTGGCAATTACAGTGGTCATTAAGTTTCGTTCTCACGCTCTGGGAGAGTCGTATAAGGTAGAGTTATTGTTTAAGTTTCAATTCTCCGCCGCTGACCGTACCCTGCAGGGTAAAGCTGTCATCAAAGATGGCGAAGTTGGCAAATTGCCCAACGGCAATGCTCCCCATCTTATTGTCAACATGAATGGCTTTTGCTGCATTGACGGTAGCCATGCGAATCACAGACTGGGGCTCAATTCCTGCGCGAATGCTATTGGCCACCGCTTCAATCATGGTGAGTGCGGAGCCGGCAAGGGTGCCATCAGCATTGGAGCACTTGCCATCCTTGTGGTAGATGGTTTGTCCCGAGAAGACAAAGGTTGCCATATCAGTGCCAGCCGGTGTGGTCGCATCGGTCACCAGCACCAGTCGGTCCAGCATCAGGCGGTGGGCGATGCGCAGGTTCTCCCATGACAGGTGATGACCATCAGCAATGATACCGGCTCCGATGGAATGACTATCAAAAATGGCACCTACCACACCAGGCTCGCGGCTGCCCAGGGGACTCATGGCGTTATGCAGGTGAGTGGCAAAGGTTGCACCGGCCTTTTCTGCCGCTTTGGCCTGCGCACAGGTGGCATTGCTGTGGCCGATGGAAACAATAATGCCCGCGTTACTCAGCCTTTCAATGGTTCCTTCCGGGCAGACTTCCGGTGCCAGTGTCACCATGGCAATGGCATCTGCATTGTCACAGAAAAAGTCGATCATTGCAGAAGATGGCTCACGGATGTAGTCCGGATCATGAATGCCTTTGCGCTGAAGATTCAGGTAAGGACCTTCCAGGTGAACACCGGGTACACGATCCGGATGCATGGCCATGTAGTCACGGGTGATATTAACTGCTTGTCGTATATCCTCATCACTGCTGGTAATTAGCGTAGGAAGAAATGCAGTGCAACCTGAGCGGAGATTGGTTTCATGCATGATATCAAGCGTATTAATGGAGATATCACTGTTAAAAAGCACACCGCCACAGCCGTTTAATTGCAAGTCGATAAAACCGGGGCTTAACGTAAGACCACTGATGTCTACTTTTTCCAGACTGTCATCACCCTGATGATCACCGGCAATATCCTCTGCCCTGCCAATGGCCGAAATTCGGCCATTCTCTATGATGATGGTATCAATCGACGCCTGCCCCGGATTAACGGTTAACGGTTTGAAATTAACCAGGGCATAAGTCTTTTCCGGGCTGATGATAAGCTCCGCAGACATATCAAAAGTCCTTGATATTCTCAGATTCGATATCCTGGAAGTAGCGCAGAGTGCGAACTTTCAGGTCCAGAGTTGCAGGATCATCACAGATCATCATCGCTTTTGGATGAAGCTGGAGGGCTGAGATCGTCCACATATGGTTCACTGATCCCTCAACCGAGGCCTGAACCGCACGGGATTTATCAGAACCCGTGGCAAGAATCATCAGCTCACGGGAGTCCAGAACCGTTCCCACGCCCACGGTAAGCGCCAGTTTTGGTACGTGGCTGATGTCCTGATCAAAGAAGCGAGCGTTCGCTTCACGGGTTTCAGTGGTCAGCGTCTTCAGGCGGGTACGGGAGGCGAGTGAAGAACCGGGTTCATTAAATGCGATGTGCCCATCGTGTCCGACACCACCCATAAACAGCTCAATGCCGCCATAACCTTTAATCGCTTCTTCATAGCGCAGACACTCAGCTTCCAGGTTGTCTGCATTACCATCCAGAAAGTTGATGTTCGCTGCCGGGATATCCACATGATCAAAGAGGTTGCGGTGCATGAACATCCGGTAGCATTCAGGGTGATTGGCTGGCAGGCCAACGTATTCGTCCATGTTGAAGGTAACAACATTGGCAAAGCTTACTTCCCCTTCCTGATGCAGACGAACCAGTTCCTGGTAAGTCGGGATTGGCGTACCGCCGGTAGGCAGACCAAGCACAAAGGGTTGCTCAGGCGTCGGATTAAATGCCTTGATACGGTTGACGATGTATCGGGCAGCCCAACGGCCAACTGCGGGTTTGTCTTTCAGAGGTATAAAGCGCATGTCGTAAACTCCGGGCTTCTCTCAATCTGCTCAGGAGGAATTGTGATGTTTTAGATCATAGCTTATTTATTTTTTGATGAAAAATAACTGCAATTGGCAAGGCGGTAAATGGGCAGAAAATGTCTTGAAATAATGATCTGGATCAACTTTCCCAGGGTTTTTATTTTGTTTAAAAAAATAAATCAGTAAGATTTAGCGGCACACAGAACTAGACATACTCTCACTATAAAGAATTAATGGTTGATCAATCATGAACATCCTTGGTTACTTGCAGAAACTCGGTAAGGCGCTGATGCTGCCTATTGCCGTTCTTCCTGTCGCAGCCTTGCTGCTTCGTCTGGGCCAGCCTGATTTGCTGGATATTCCCTTTATGGCGCAGGCGGGGAACGCGATTTTCAGTAATCTGGCACTTTTGTTTTCTATGGGTATAGCGGTAGGCCTGGCGTTTGATGGTGCCGGCGCTGCAGCCATTGCCGGTGCTGTTGGCTTTTTCATTCTGAAAGCAACGACGGCAACCATTAATCCTGACATCGATATGTCCTTCTTCGGTGGTATCATCAGCGGTATGGTTGCCGGTCATTCCTATAACCGTTTTCATGCGGTGTCGTTGCCGACTTACCTTGGCTTCTTCGGTGGCCAGCGTCTGGTACCGATCATGACCGGTCTGTTCATGCTGGCAATCGGCTGGGCATGTGGTCACATCTGGCCTGCCATTCAAAATGGTATTGATGTTTTTGGTCACGGTGTTGCTGATTCTGGTCCTGTTGGCCAGTTTGTTTACGGTACTCTGAACCGTGGCCTGATTCCTTTCGGACTTCATCACGTTCTGAACTCTTACTTCTGGTTTGGTCTGGGTGACTTTACCAATGCTGCCGGTGAAGTCGTCAACGGTGATCTGCATCGTTTCTTTGCTGGTGATCCAACGGCCGGGATGTTCATGACCGGTTTCTTCCCGGTCATGATGTTTGGTCTGCCTGCAGCAGCTCTGGCCATGTACCTGACTGCCCATAAGAGCCGTCGTACACAGGTGGGTGGTGTGCTTTTCTCGGTTGCCCTGACGGCGTTCCTGACCGGTATTACCGAGCCTCTGGAATTCATGTTCATGTTCCTGGCTCCTGGCCTGTATGCTGCTCACGCTGTGCTGACCGGTGCTTCTCTGGTGGTTACCAATGCCCTGGGCGTTCTGAGTGGTTTTGGTTTCTCCGCCGGTCTGTTTGACATGGTGCTAAACTGGGGACTGGCAACTAAACCATGGACCCTGATTGTTATTGGTCTGGCATTTGCCGCCATCTACTTCTGCGTTTTTTACTTTGCCATCAAACTATTCAACCTGAAAACGCCTGGTCGTGAAGATGAAGACGGTTCTTTGGCAGAGAGTGCTTCAGAAGTGTCGGCAGTGGACAAACAGGGCATGAGCGACAACGCTTATCAGGCTCGTCAGTTCACCAGGGCGATTGGTGGTCTGGATAACGTCACCAACATCGACGCCTGTATCACCCGTCTGCGTCTGACACTGAAAGACCCCTCTGTTGCTGATGAGAGTGTCATCAAGGCTCTGGGTGCCAGCGGTATGATTCGTGTAGGTGAGAAAAACCTGCAGATTATTCTTGGTCCACAGGCAGAAATCATTGCTGGTGAAATGAAGGAAATTGCCGCTGATGAAGATCTGAATGCTATCCAGTTGCCTGGTCAGGCCCGGGAATTAGCAGCTGCTGTTTCCCGGGAGGCTGTTTCCCCGGAAACAGTGAAGAAAGAAATGGACGTAAATTCTGTTGAACCGGTGAATAGCGCACTGTTCGCTCGTCAGTGCCTGAAAGTGCTGGGTGGACATCAGAACGTTACTCAGATTGATGCCTGCATCACTCGCTTGCGTCTGACGCTGAAAGATGCTGTCGGCGTCAGTGATGACAGCATTAAGGCCCTGGGGGCAGCCGCGGTGGTACGTGTGGGCGAGAAGAACCTGCAAATTGTCGTCGGTCCCCAGGCTGAGATGATTGCTGAAGAAATGAAAAAGATTCCGGTGACGGATGATCTTTCCTGTAATGTAGTTGAGGTTTCTGAATGACGCTCTCCGATCGAGATGTCAAAAAAGAGGGCAAGTTTTGCCAACTGTCACTTGTTGCTCCTTTGTCTGGAATGCTGTTGTCCATCGAGGAGTCGGCCGACCCGGTATTTGCCGGACGGTTGATTGGTGATGGTGTTGTGATCAACCCAACGGATTCTGTGGTTCTGGCGCCTTGCGCCGGGACCATCAGTCAACTCCATGACTCCAGGCATGCCGTGGCTATCAAAACAGATTCCGGCGTGGAAGTATTGATCCATGTAGGTATCGATACCGTTGTTCTGCGTGGTGAAGGCTTTGAGACCAATGTCAAAATAGGCGACAAAGTGTCTGTTGGTCAGGAGCTGCTGTCCTTTGATCCCGGGGTTGTGGGAGGGAGGGCAGCCAGTCTGCAGACAGCGATGATGATCACTACCGGTGAGACCGGTATGGTTGTTAATCCCAGTACCGAAGTCAAGGCGGGGCAGGATACCGTATTTGCCATTGGTGCCGAACCCGAAAAGGTCATGTCCACCCAGAGCAAGTACAGTCGTCAGGACAGCGTAACCCTGACAGAAGGTTTTGTGCTGAAGAATCCACTGGGTCTGCATGCACGTCCTTCTGCCACTCTGATTCAGATCATCAAGCGCTTCAATTCGGAAGTCATGATTCTGAACAAGGACAATGGCAAGGAAAGCAAAGCCAACAGCCTGACTGCTTTGATGGGGTTGCAGACCGTACTGGGCTCTAACCTGCAAATCACCGTTACCGGCCCTGATGCCAAAGACGCGATGGCAGCAATCCTTGATGGTTTCCGCAGTGGCCTGGGTGAAGCCGTTGTCGATGTTCTTCCGGGCACAGATGACGTCATGGAAGAAGAAGCACCACTGCTTGGCCCGGTAGAAGGCTCAGATGGTCGTTTACCCGGTGTTAAAGCGGCACCGGGTATGGCCATTGGTAAGCTGTACCATCTGGTTCATGAGCTGCCCAGCTACCCGGAAGAGGGGGTTGGTGTCTGTGACGAACTGGGTCAGCTTGACTACGGTATTCAGAAAGCCCGGGAATCCCTGCAGCAGCTGGTTGCCAAAATGGAAGCGGATCAGGTGGGTGGTCATGCTGAGGTATTTGTTGCCCATCAGCAGCTGCTGGATGATCCGGCAATCAGTGAGCGTGCCCGTGAACTGATTGAAGCTGGCAAGAGTGCCATGTGGGCATGGCACCGGAGCTTTCTGGCTGAAGCGGATGAAATGCGCAAGCTGGATAACCCGATGCTGGCGGCCCGGGCCATCGATGTAGAAGACGTTGGTCTTCGGGTTTTGCGCTACTTGATGGGCATTCAGGGCGGTACCGATCAGCTGCCGGAAAACACCATCCTCTGTCTGGAAGACATTACACCTTCTGAAGTGGTTACTCTGGATCGCCAGCGCGTGATTGGTATCGTGACCCTGCATGGTGGCGCTACCTCCCATGCGGCGATCCTGGCAGGCTCCTTGGGAATTCCTTACCTGGTCAACGTACCGGCCAGCGTTCGTCAGTACGAGAACGGTACCGATGTCATCCTGAACGCCAACAAGGGGTACGTGCTGGTGAATCCTACTCAGGAAGAGATTGCCAGAACGATTGCCCGGCAGGAGCGTGCGGCGGCTGAACAGGAAGCTGCGCTGAAAGTGGCGGATCAGCCTGCGGTGACTATAGATGGTCACCATGTTGAGATTGCTGCCAATATCGCCAACCAGGACGACGCTGAAAAAGCAGTCAAAATGGGTGCTGAAGCAGTCGGTCTGCTGCGTTCCGAGTTCCTTTATATGGAGCGGGCCACCGAGCCAACCATGGATGAGCAGGTAAAGGCTTATGAAGGCATCCTGGGCGCTATGGGTAAAGATCGTCCGGTCATTATCCGTACGTTGGACGTAGGTGGTGACAAGCCTCTGGCTTATCTGCCGCTGCCAAGAGAAGAGAACCCATTCCTGGGTGAGCGTGGTGTGCGCATCGGCATTAACCGTCCGGCCATGCTGCGCAAGCAGATTCGTGCAATCCTGAAGGCGGCTCATGCCGGTCATGCCCGCATCATGTTTCCGATGATCAGCTCGCTGGATGAATTCCGTGCCGTGAAAAAGCTGGTGCTGGAAGAGCAGGAGAAGGCGGGCGTAACCGTTGACGTGGGCATCATGATTGAGGTGCCTTCTGCGGCGCTGCTGGCTGATCATTTTGCCAGGGAAGTGGATTTCTTCTCCATCGGTACCAATGACCTGACCCAGTACACACTGGCCGTTGATCGTGGTCATCCAAAATTGGCGGCACGTATTGATGGTCTTCATCCTGCGGTATTACGCCTGATTGATATGACGGTGAAAGCAGCCAACAGAGAAGGCAAGTGGACGGGGATCTGTGGCAGCCTGGCCAGTGACCCGAATGCAGTGCCTATTCTGGTTGGCCTGGGTGTTCAGGAACTGTCCATCAGTGTGCCTGCCATTCCGATTGTTAAAGCCCGTGTTCGCAGCCTGAACTATGAGCATTGCCAGAGTCTGGCTCGTGAAGCGCTGACACTGGATTCAGTAGAAGACGTAAGACGTTTGACTGACTGATCGAAGGCAGTGGTTTTCTGATAGCCTCCTGGTTTTGGCCAGGAGGCTTTTTTATTGCCATTTGACTATGTAGATTTCCCATACTGATCAGTAATTGAACGTAAAGTACGCGCTTCTTGATTCCAGTCATCCACTGGATGATTAATACCCAGCTATCATGCCCGCCATTTGGCTGGTGATACTTTTTGTTCACACCGATATGAATGCCGAGAAAGCAGAATTTGATAATTGTTTGAGCAGCCTGTGATCACGGCCAGCATTTATGATGGGACTGGATATCGATGAAAGAGACTGTGGATAAAGTGCTTGTTTCTGCGGTGAAGCGAAGAACGTTTATGAAGTGGGGAACCGCTGCGGGCAGTGCGGCAGCGGTTGCTGCGCACACACTGCCTGTGAAAGCTTCTGCGACAGAGGCCAAACCTGCGGTTGAAGAGATCAAGTCAGTGTGGTCTGCCTGTACGGTCAACTGTGGCTCCCGCTGTGCACTGCGTCATCAGGTAAAAGACGGTGTGATCATTCATACCGAAACCGATAACACCGGTGACGATACCTATGGTGACCACCAGGTTCGGGCCTGTCTCCGTGGTCGTTCATTTCGCAAGCGCGTCTACAATCCTGACCGTCTGAAATACCCGATGAAGCGTGTGGGTATGCGTGGTGAAGGTCGATTTGAGCGCATCAGCTGGGATGAAGCGTTTGACACCATCGCTGATAACCTGAAGCGCATCAAAAAAGAGTATGGCAATGAAGCCATCTATCTCAACTATTGTACTGGTACGCTGGGAGGCACGGTTTCCAAATCCTGGCCGCCAGCCGCCACACCGATCGCCCGTCTGATGAACTGCTGGGGCGGTTATCTTAACCACTATGGTGATTACAGTACGGCCCAGATTGCTGTGAGTTTACCGTATTTGTACGGCGGCAGCTGGGTAGATAATAACTGCACGTCAGATGTTGTGAATACCAGGCTGGTGGTCAATTTTGGCAACAATCCGGCGGAAACCCGGATGAGTGGTGCCGGTATTGTTTATCAGCTGTCCGAAGCCCGACAGCGCAGTAACGCACGTATGATCACCTTTGATCCGCGCATGACCGATACGGTCCTGGGTGCCAACGATGAGTGGGTTCCTCTACGACCGGGCACCGATGCCGCACTGATAGCCGGTATGGCGTGGGTGATGATTACCGAAAACCTGGTGGATAATGAATTCCTGGGCAAGTACACCATCGGCTACGATGAAAACTCACTGCCTGCCAGCGCACTGAAAGGTGCTTCCTGGAAATCCTATATTCTGGGCAAAGGCGATGATGGCGTTGCAAAGACCCCGCAATGGGCGGCAAAAATTACCGGTGTTCCGGCAGACACCATCATCCGTCTGGCCCGTGAAATTGCCATGACCAAACCCTGCAACATTATGCAGGGCTGGGGTCTGCAGCGCACCGCCAATGGTGAGCAGGCCAGTCGGGCGATCTGCATGCTGGCGGTGATGACCGGTAATGTGGGTATTCCCGGTGGTGGTACCGGTGCCCGTGAAGGCAGCTACTCCATGCCCTTTGCGGTCTTTCCGACACTGACCAACCCGGTATCAACGTCCATTCCCATGTTCCTCTGGACCGATGCCATTTACCGTCATGAAGAAATGACTGCGTTAACTGCTGGTATTCGTGGTGCCGAAAAACTGACCCAGCCCATCAAGTTTATCTGGAACTACGCGGGTAACTGCATTATCAACCAGCATTCGGACACCAATCGCACCCATGACATTCTTCAGAATGACAGCCAGTGTGAAATGATTGTGGTGATCGACAACCACATGACGCCCAGTGCCCGCTATGCGGATATTCTGTTGCCCGATTTGACCGCGGCTGAACAACCGGATTTCGCCCCTAACGGGTTCTGCGGCAATATGGGTTACACCATTTTCTGTGATACTGCGGTTGAGCCGTTGTATGAATGCCGTTCGGTTTACGACATGTGCACAGGTATTGCAAAACGCCTTGGGGTAGAGGCGCAGTTCACCGAAGGTCGGGACCAGGAAGCCTGGTTGCGTCATATTTATGCAGAATCCCAGAGAATGAACCCGACACTGGTGGACTTGGACTTTGCAACCTTCCGTGAGCAGGGCATTGTCAAGCAGAAGAACCCCGGTGAACCCCATGTTCAATTCCGTGAGTTCCGGGAAAACCCTGAAAACCATCCACTGGATACCCCCTCCGGTAAAATTGAGATCTATTCTGAACGCCTGGCAAATATTGCCTCCAGCTGGACACTGGGAGAGAACGATATTATTCGGGCACTGCCTGAATACGTCTCTTCCTGGGAGGGGCATGAGGCAGATCATGCGCAGCAGTATCCGCTGCAGATGTTTGGTTTCCACTTTAAGGCCCGTACTCACTCCACTTATGGCAACGTGGATGTGCTGCGGGAAACCAACCGTCAGGAAGTGTGGATCAACCCGGTTGATGCCAACAAGCGCAAGATAAAAGACGGTGACATGCTGAAGGTCTGGAATGACCGTGGCGAGATCCGTGTTGCTGCGAAAGTGACCGAGCGCATTATGCCTGGCGTGGTCGCCATGGGGCAGGGCAGCTGGTACGCACCAGACCGCAGTGGTGTGGATCGTGGCGCGTGTATGAATACCCTGACCACCCAGCGCCCATCGCCACTGGCCAAGGGTAATCCCCAGCACAGTAACCTGGTTGACATTGCCAGGGCATAACAGGACAGGAATAAAGTTCGATGAAGCAACCCTCGATAAAACAACTGGGATTTTACGTCGACACGGCCAAGTGTACGGGCTGCAAAACCTGTCAACTGTCGTGCAAAGATAAGAATGACCTGAAAGTAGGCGTGAACTGGCGCCGGGTCTATGAATACGGCGGTGGTAGCTGGATTCAAAATGAAGACGACACCTACGTCCAGGACGTGTTTGCCTATTACACCTCCATCAGCTGTAACCACTGCGCTAAACCCGCCTGTGCCAAGGCGTGCCCAACCGGTGCCATGCATAAGCGTGACATGGACGGCCTGGTGCTGGTCAATGCCGACGTCTGTGTGGGCTGCCGCTACTGTGAAATGGCCTGCCCCTACGGCGCGCCGCAGTTTGATGCAGAGAAGAAAGTCATGACCAAGTGTGATGGCTGTTTCGACCGCGTTGAACAGGGCAAGAAGCCAATCTGTATCGAATCCTGCCCGATGCGGGCCTTGGATTTTGGCCCGATGGAAGAGCTGCGTGCCAAATACGGCACCGAAGCGGATCTCGCCCCACTGCCGGACTCGTCCTTGACTGAACCTTCGCTGGTGCTCAAGGCGAACCGTCATGCCAAACCTTCCGGTGACCGGACCGGACGCATTATGAATACACGGGAGGTATAACCATGCACGAGTTGCCACTGGTCTTTTTTACGGTGCTGGCCCAGGGAACCGTTGGCCTTTTCCTGGTAATGGCCTGCCTGCTGATGGCGAACAGCGATGCCAACCGTCAGCAGCTGCTGAATAAACTGCTGATCGTCGTTCTGGTGCTGCTGGGTATCTCCGGCGCTGCAGCCATGACTCACCTGGGTCAGCCATTGCGTGCCATAAACGTGATCTTTGGCCTGGAACATCTGTCGGCACTGAGCGTTGAGATCATCACCACTTCTCTATTCGGTGGTGCAGTTTTCACCTACATGGCTATGGTGCATTTCGGCATCCTGGTCAGGCTGCAAAAGCTGGTACTGGCGGGAGCCATGGGTCTGGGCGTGCTGTTACTGCTGGCCATTGCCAACGTTTACACCCTGTCGACGGTACCGGCCTGGAACAGCGGCTGGACCATCTTCCAGTTTGTCATGACTGCTTTTGTGGTGGGAGTCCCGGCGGCGGCGTTGCTGTTGAGATGTCAGTCGGTCACTCTGGGCACATTCCAGAAAAACACTGATCGTGCACTGGCCACTCTGGGCTTTATCACTCTGGGTCTGGTGCTGGTGGGTTACCCGCTGTACCTGTTCTGGTTGGGTCAGGTTGACCTGCCTGCTAACCCGCTGGGTCTGTTTGACTACCACAGTCGTCTGATGCTGGCCCGTCTCGGTCTGCTGTTTGCCGGTTTGGGCGTTTGGGTGATGGCTGCCACTCGTGGAAATAACTCAGCGGTAGGTCTGGCAGGGGTGAGTACCATCATGGCGCTCACGGCTGAGCTGTGTGGTCGTATCTTCTTCTATGACATGCATATGTTTGCAGGTGGCATGTAAATAAGTATGAAGTTCCTCCTTCGCAAATGAAAGGAGGAACTATTCAGAATGATATGGGTCCTGTTATTCAGTTAATAGATCCGTTGCGGGCGGCGTCGGGGAGGGCTTGTCAACGCGCTCAATACCCCATTGTGCGAGCTTCTCTTTCCAGATTTTCCGAAAATCAGATGAAACTTTGATCTTTCCCAGTGTCAATACCGGTTCAGGCATTCCTTTTCTCAGACACTCACCAACCAGATTCATAAACCATGCTGAGTTTTCAGCGGCTTTTGCAAGGGTTTCAAACCCGGCAAGACTTGTGCCGAGGTCCTGCAGATACTGAAGATCATCCAAAGTTGAGTCCCTCATTATTTGCTCCTGCGCATACCGGGAAGAAAACAGTAGTGACTTGACTAACCTAAAGGATATACGGGAATGTTGTGCTGGCTGACCCAATATTTCATCCGCTTCAGTTTTTACCTGTGCCACGGAATAACGGTTATTAAACCGAACCAATGGACGCTGATCCAATAGACTGGGAAAACTCTCCCATAATATCGCTATGTATTCCTGCAACTTGCGATTCTTAAACTTAAGCGATTCCTCCTCAGCTGAGAGCATTTCCAAACTGAGTGTTGCAAGATTATCAGCGGAGCTATCAACCTGAAACTCCCTGTAATCCTGAACTCTCTCAGGCTTTTGCCAACATGAATCAAAACGAAAATGCGCCTCAGCAACACGTTTGGTTATTGTGCATTTATCAAATGCGAGCCCATTTTCCTGACGTAGCTTCTTAATGTTATCCATCAAACCCTTTTTCAATTTTTCTTCTTCTATTTTGTTGTTTTCTATCTTTTTATTTCTTATTGCCTCATCGCTGCCTGAGCGTTGAAAGTAACGTTTTCCTGGCTGGGTTTTTGCTTCACAAGCAGCCTCAGGCTGCACTGCGGAATCAGCAGTCTCTGGCGCTTTCATATGCACTGACCAAGTTCTGTTTATCATTGTTGGGGACAGCGACAAACCCAAGGGCCCAAGACTTTTTATTAACGCCTTTCCCAACGTTCCGCCCGGTCCATGCCCCTTCAGTAAACTGGCTATTTCATCTGCAAATTGTTTAAATGTTGGCTGCATTTCTGTCACTATAACGGACAGCACACCCTCAGGACTTTCCTGCAATTTGAAGACAAAACCAGCCGGATTTTCGGCCAGGTAGCCTTGAAGGTATCGGTAATGCTTGCAGTCTTGCTTCACGTAGACATTCAAGGCTGCTTGATAGCCCCGGCAAAAATCACTGATTAATTTCTTATATAAACGGTCAGCAGCTGCCGGATCCAGGTAACCCTTGTTATAAAGCTTCTTTAGTCCGTGTTTACCCATTGACCGGGATTGTTTCAGTGCTGATAGTTCTATATTGCCATTATCTTGTGTCCGCTTCCTGGCACGGGACATTGCTTTTGCAACCTTTCCTTTAAATCTCCCTTTACCCTGTTTAGCCTTCTCTCCTGATTGAGCATCCAGTATCTGTGTAGAGGTATTGGTACTTGATGCCGCCTGCTGGCTTTGTGATAGGTTATTCATAAACTCCGGATTCGTTAACACACAAGAAACGAAACCAGCTTTTGTTGCCAGCTTCGCCTGTTTAGGCCCTGATGATGAATACCTAAGATAGTCAGGAAAAAAGAAGACGTCCATATTTCCCAGGAAGAAACAGGAGGAGCTTTATTTTTTGGAATCAATGTAAGAAAAAACACAAAAATCACAAGGTTCTGGCACCATAACCACGGTGATTGTCAACCATGGTGATTGTCAACATAGTTGCCACGCTCCTTAACTCAACAAAGAATCATTATCAATTGCACAGTGCGCCTTGCTATGAAGCGTGCTCGATAAGTTCCTAACCGCTTCAGTAATTGCCCCAAACCCTACCAAAAATTGACCCGGGTCAATCGGTTGTTTATTGACCAGTGCGTATCATCGGCACTTTTTCACCAGTTCATTATTTGTACAAAAGTACATTTTAAAGGGGTATTTAAAACTACCTGGTTGAGTACTGGTTTCCGGTTTTAGTGATAACGGTAAGATAAATGGTAACTATTCAGCACTGAGCAAAGGCATATTACAGTAATTCCGAACAGCTCTATGAAGTGATTGATATATGTCCATTCCCTGTTTTCTGGCAGACGACAAATAGCTGCGAATCCGTGCAAACATAGAACCACCGTCTGCACTCCTGAAGCAGCCTGAGATTTTCTGCTTTAACTTGGCCATTCGAACATCCCGCTCACTGCCATTGTTATCGAAGGGAATGGTAAAATCTGACATGAAGCGCAGTGTCTCAGCCTTGAACTCAGTGAGTCGTTTGAAGAGATTGTAAGCTTTAGTATTCTTGACTTTCTTGCGCTTAAGCTCCTCTCGTTGCTTCTCCATATAGACGACTTCTTTCATTAGAGCCCGCTGAAGCAACCGGTCATAAATCTTCTCGATTCGTTCACAGACAACACTTGGCATCTGTAGCATACCTATGGTCTTAAAGCCCTTGCAGTAATGCCAGGAAAGCCTCAGTAGCTTCATCAATCGCAACGCCAGTTGATTGCTGTCCCTATCAACAACACCCAAAAGCTCCCTCAGGTGATGGGCATTGCAAAGTACGTGAGTTGCCGCATATGCAAAATAGGATTTCCAATGATCATGAACCAGAACGCCTGCAAATGTTAGCAGTATGCCCATCGTGTCCATGGCCTCACGACCTCGCTTTTCAGACAAGTAGTAGAGCGTCCATTGTTCATCCCGCATAACGTGTAGCCAGTGCAAAGAGCCCTCGGCCCGCATACCCGTTTCATCGGCTCCGGCAACAGACGATTCCCGCAAGGCGTCACGAATAACCTCTTCAGTAGAAGCCAGATTTTCATAGGTTCTGGCCACAAAATTGGCGACAGTGCCTGCACTTACACTCATTTTATAGAGAGTATTAAAATACTCTGACACGCGCTTAAAAGGCAGGAAATGGTATTGGTTAAGATAGACGGCCATAGCCTGTGTGGCTGAGCCATATTGTGCGGCAGCGGTAACACCTTCCGGGAATTCAGCCTGATTCCGACAACCACAAGTGCAGATTTTTACTTCAGCTCTATGGGCCGTTACTTCAAATTCACCCGGTCTCCCTGGTTCAAACACCTGTCGTTCAATATATTTGACCGGCTCACTATCAAGAAGAGACGCCTGACATTTATTGCATTCTTTAACCGGAAGGTACTCAATATAGTCAGGGATATCGACCTGTTTAAGACAAGTGCCCTGATGCCCTTTCTTTCCACCGGCTTTATTACCAGAAGACTGTCTCAGACTTTTAGGATTGGGTTTTTCATCCGATGGATCGGTACCTTTATCTGCGGAAAGGTCGTCAGAATGATCTGGAGAATTACTGTTTTTACAAGGTTTTTGATAACCATCAGACGATGGCGGCTTGCTGCTGTTTTGACTGTTCTTGCCAACCTTTTCTTCCAATTCTCGACATCGCTCTTCCAGACAGGCAACTCTCATCCGCAGCTCTGCATTCTCTTTCAAGAGAATCTCAGCCGACATAGTTGCGGGTAGTTCTGGAATCATGCTGGCGAATATTGTGGAAAAATGGTGCTTAAGAGGATGGTATAAAAATCAGAAAATTCCAGATTTATGTGGGGGTGCTGAACAGTTACGATAAATGAAGAAACTTCTCGATAGTGCGCTGTCGTCTGCTATCAAACGCAGAACCTTTATGAAGTGGGGGACTGCTGCCGGCAGTGCCGCTGTCGTCGCTGGCAATGTACTTCCTCTGAAAGCCATGGCAGCGGATTCAGTGCAGGCAAAAGCCTCTGATGAGGGCTCTGATGAAAAGGTGACCTGGTCCGCCTGTATGGTGAACTGTGGCAGTCGCTGTCCTGTCCAGGTTCATACCAGAGATGGTGTTATCACCCATGTTGAGTCCGATAACCGGGGTGATGACATATACGGTGATCATCAGATCCGGGCCTGCCTGCGTGGTCGTTCCATCAAGCAGCGGGTATACAATCCTGATCGTCTGAAATACCCAATGAAGCGGGTGGGTAAGCGTGGAGAAGGCCGCTTTGAACGTATCAGCTGGGACGAGGCGCTGGACACCATTGCCAGACAATTGAAGTACACCATTGATACATACGGTAACGATGCGATCTATTACCAATACGGTTCGGGTACCCAGGGTTATAAAACCGATGGCCCTTTTGCCTCCAAGCGCCTGCTGAATATGTTGGGTGGTTTTCTTCCTTATTATGGTAACTACAGCTGGGGACAGATTCAGTTCGCTCTGCCGTTTACTTATGGTGGAGGACGCCCAGCGGCATTCGGCAGTTTCACCAGCGAAATTGCCAACGCTGAATTGCTGGTTATGTTTGGTTACAACCCGGCAGAAACCCGCATGAGTGGTGGTGGTGAAATCTATGAGCACATTAATGCTGTGAACAGCAAGAATATTCGCACGATCATCATTGACCCTCGTTATACCGACACCATGCTGGGCAAAGAGTCTGAGTGGATTCCAATCCGCCCGGGTACGGATGCTGCCCTGGTAGAAGCCATGGCATGGGTGCTGATCAACGAGAAGATGGTGGATGAAGCATTCCTCGAGAAGTTCTGCGTTGGTTATGATGAAAAAACACTGCCAGCCAGTGCGCCGAAGAATGGCCACTACAAAGCACACATTCTTGGACAGGGTGCTGATGGCATTGAGAAAACCCCGGAGTGGGCGGCAAAAATCACCGGTATTCCAGCGAAAAAAATCATTCAGCTGGCCCGGGAAATTGGCAGGGCAAAACCGGCTTACATTATTCAGGGTACCGGTATTCAGCGTCAGGCCAATGGTGAGCAAGCGAGTCGTGCCATCTGCATGTTGCCAATTCTGACCGGTAATATTGGCCTTGCCGGCACTAATACCGGAGAGATGCCAGGAAACTACGGCTTCCCGGTGAAAACCCTGCCGATTGGCACCAACCCGATCAAGACGGCCATTCCATTCTTCAAATGGACGGATGCAATTCACCGTCATCATGAAATGACGGATAAGACGGATGGCCTGCAGGGCGGTAGTTCGCTGAAAAATCCGATCAAGTTTATCTGGCAATATGCGGGCAACATCACGGTTAATCAGCATTCGGATATCAACCGGACAAAAGAGATCCTGTCGGATGAGAGCCTGTGTGAGTTCATCCTGGTATTCGAAAACCATATGACGCCTACCGCACGTTTTGCTGACATTCTGCTGCCGGATATCACCACCATCGAAAACCATGAAGTGGCCAGCAACGGTTATGCCTCCGGAAGCATGGGAGCCGTGATTCCGCTGGTGCCCGCTATTGCCCCGATGTACGAGTGCCGCAGTGCATACGACATCTGTACAGGTATTGCCAGACGCTTTGGCCTGGAAGAACAGTACACAGAAGGCAAGACCCATGAGCAGTGGGTGGCGGAACTGTATGAGCAGATGCGCAAAGAACAGCCTCAGGTCCCAACGCTGGAAGATCTGCGTCGCGACGGTCCCTACAAGCAGCTGGCACCGAAAAATATTCGTATCGCCCTGGAAGATTTCCGCAAAGATTCTGTGAAGAACCCGCTGGGCACACCATCCGGTAAAATAGAGATTTACTCCGAACAACTGGCGACCATTGCCGCTGAATGGGAACTGCCAGAAGGTGATGTGGTGACCCCGCTGCCACAGTACGTGACCACCTGGGAAAGCCATCTGGACCCGTTGACGGCAAAATATCCCCTGCAGTTAATTGGCTTTCACACCAAGGGCCGTGTGCACTCCACATACCATAACGTCGCTTTGCTGCGTGAAGCCGTAACGGATGCGGTGTGGATGAACCCGGCTGATGCCGAAGCCCGGGGAATCAAAGATGGTGACATGCTGAAAGTCTGGAATGACCGTGGCGAGACCCGGGTTCCGGCTAAAGTTAGCCCCCGGATTATGCCCGGTGTCGCCGCCCTGGCGGAAGGTGCCTGGTACACACCGGGTAAAGACGGTGTTGACCGTGGTGGTTCATTCAACGTACTGACCACTCAGCGTAATACGCCACTGTCCAAGGGTAACCCGATGCACACCAATCTGGTTGAAATTGCCAAATGCCATAGCGGTAAGAAAGCATAACAGGACAGGAATAACGCTCGATGAAGCGACCCTCGATAAAACAACCGTCGATAAAACAACGCTCGATGCAACAGTTGGGATTTTACGTCGACACGGCCAAGTGTACCGGCTGTAAAACCTGTCAACTGTCGTGCAAAGATGAAAATGACCTGAAAGTCGGCGTGAACTGGCGCCGGGTCTATGAATACGGCGGTGGTAGCTGGTTTCAGAATGAAGATGGTACCTACGCCCAGGACGTGTTTGCCTATTACACCTCCATCAGCTGTAACCACTGTGCCAGGCCAGCCTGTACCAGGGCCTGCCCAACCGGTGCCATGCACAAGCGTGACCAGGATGGCCTGGTGGTTGTGGACGCTAACGTCTGTGTTGGCTGCCGTTACTGTGAAATGGCCTGCCCGTACGGTGCACCGCAGTTTGATGCCGAGAAGAAAGTCATGACCAAGTGTGATGGCTGCTTCGACCGGGTTGAGCAGGGCAAGCAGCCGATCTGTATCGAATCCTGCCCGCTGCGTGCCCTGGATTTTGGTCCGATCGAAGAACTGCGTGCCAAATACGGAACAGAGGCGGATATTGCGCCACTGCCAGACTCTTCACTGACCGGACCTTCGCTGGTGATGAAGGCGAGCCGTCATGCCAAACCTTCCGGTGACAAGACCGGACGCATTATGAACACACGGGAGGTGTAACCATGCAAGAGTTGTCACTGGTATTTTTTACGGTTCTGGCACAGGGAACCGTTGGCCTGTTCCTGGTACTGGCCTGCCTATTGATGGCGAACAGCGAAACCAATCGTCAGCAGTTGCTGAATAAACTGCTGATGGTGGTTCTGGTGCTGCTGGGTATCGCCGGCGCTGCAGCCATGACCCACCTGGGCCAGCCACTGCATGCCATAAACGTAATCTTTGGTCTGCAACACCTGTCTGCACTGAGTGTTGAGATCATGACCACTGCTCTGTTTGGTGGTGCGGTCTTCACCTATGTGGCCATGGTGCATTTCGGCATCCTGGCAAAGCTGCAGAAGCTGGTACTGGCGGGAGCCATGGGGTTGGGTGTTCTGTTACTGCTGGCCATTGCCAATGTTTACACCCTGGCTACGGTGCCCGCCTGGAACAGTGGCTGGACCATCTTCCAGTTTGTTATGACCGCTTTTGTGGTGGGTATCCCGGCGGCGGCACTGATGCTGAGAAGTCAGTCGGCCACTTTGGGTGCTTTCCAGAAAGCTTATCAGGAGAGAGTCGATCGTGCATTGGCCACCCTGGGCTTTATCACCCTGGGCCTGGTGCTGGTGTGTTACCCGCTGTACCTGTTCTGGCTGGGTCAGGTTGACCTGCCTGCCAACCCGCTGGGCCTGTTTGACTACCACGGTAGTTTGATGTTGGCTCGGCTTGGTCTGCTGTTTGCTGGTCTGGGTATCTGGGTGATTGCGGCTACCCGTGGCAATAACTCGGCGGTGGGTCTGGCAGCGGTTAGTACCGTACTGGTGCTGACGGCTGAGCTGTGTGGGCGTATCTTCTTCTACGACCTGCATCTGTTGCCAATGTGATCAATATAATTATTTAATAAACATCTAATTATAGGACAACTGCAGCTATATGCATTATAGCCTGAAAGTCCCTGTATACAGGGACTTTCAGGCTCTCTGTTGATTCCTTTTACCTCTATGTTACCCACTGAAAAATCCCGTCTCCTGGGAGCAACGTAACTGAAAAAGTGGACTTTGGTTGCCCTGTTTTTTCGCCATTATTGGCTCAAGCGTTGAGAAAATTATTCGATGCCAATTATTTATCTAAACCAAGGTAATACAAAGCCATGGTCTTACGTGGTACGATGACTCGGTTTTCATGTCTCACCTGTCGTACCTATCTCCTATGGCCACCTCTCCAAAAACGAAGCCCGCAGCCAAAGCCTCAAAAAAAGGCTTTGAAGAAACCCTCTGGGACTCCGCCAACAAGCTGCGTGGCAGCGTTGAATCCTCGGAGTACAAGCACATTGTCTTGAGTCTGATCTTCCTGAAATTCATCAGCGACAAGTTTGAAGTGCAGAAGGCGAAAATAGCGGAGCAGTACGGCGCTGATTTTGTGGATATGGTGGATTTCTACACCCAGGACAACGTCTTTTATCTGCCAGAAGAAAGTCGCTGGTCCTATGGTAACTGTTCAGCACCCCCACATAAATCTGGAATTTTCTGATTTTTATACCATCCTCTTAAGCACCATTTTTCCACAATATTCGCCAGCATGATTCCAGAACTACCCGCAACTATGTCGGCTGAGATTCTCTTGAAAGAGAATGCAGAGCTGCGGATGAGAGTTGCCTGTCTGGAAGAGCGATGTCGAGAATTGGAAGAAAAGGTTGGCAAGAACAGTCAAAACAGCAGCAAGCCGCCATCGTCTGATGGTTATCAAAAACCTTGTAAAAACAGTAATTCTCCAGATCATTCTGACGACCTTTCCGCAGATAAAGGTACCGATCCATCGGATGAAAAACCCAATCCTAAAAGTCTGAGACAGTCTTCTGGTAATAAAGCCGGTGGAAAGAAAGGGCATCAGGGCACTTGTCTTAAACAGGTCGATATCCCTGACTATATTGAGTACCTTCCGGTTAAAGAATGCAATAAATGTCAGGCGTCTCTTCTTGATAGTGAGCCGGTCAAATATATTGAACGACAGGTGTTTGAACCAGGGAGACCGGGTGAATTTGAAGTAACGGCCCATAGAGCTGAAGTAAAAATCTGCACTTGTGGTTGTCGGAATCAGGCTGAATTCCCGGAAGGTGTTACCGCTGCCGCACAATATGGCTCAGCCACACAGGCTATGGCCGTCTATCTTAACCAATACCATTTCCTGCCTTTTTTTAAGCGCGTGTCAGAGTATTTTAATACTCTCTATAAAATGAGTGTAAGTGCAGGCACTGTCGCCAATTTTGTGGCCAGAACCTATGAAAATCTGGCTTCTACTGAAGAGGTTATTCGTGACGCCTTGCGGGAATCGTCTGTTGCCGGAGCCGATGAAACGGGTATGCGGGCCGAGGGCTCTTTGCACTGGCTACACGTTATGCGGGATGAACAATGGACGCTCTACTACTTGTCTGAAAAGCGAGGTCGTGAGGCCATGGACACGATGGGCATACTGCTAACATTTGCAGGCGTTCTGGTTCATGATCATTGGAAATCCTATTTTGCATATGCGGCAACTCACGTACTTTGCAATGCCCATCACCTGAGGGAGCTTTTGGGTGTTGTTGATAGGGACAGCAATCAACTGGCGTTGCGATTGATGAAGCTACTGAGGCTTTCCTGGCATTACTGCAAGGGCTTTAAGACCATAGGTATGCTACAGATGCCAAGTGTTGTCTGTGAACGAATCGAGAAGATTTATGACCGGTTGCTTCAGCGGGCTCTAATGAAAGAAGTCGTCTATATGGAGAAGCAACGAGAGGAGCTTAAGCGCAAGAAAGTCAAGAATACTAAAGCTTACAATCTCTTCAAACGACTCACTGAGTTCAAGGCTGAGACACTGCGCTTCATGTCAGATTTTACCATTCCCTTCGATAACAATGGCAGTGAGCGGGATGTTCGAATGGCCAAGTTAAAGCAGAAAATCTCAGGCTGCTTCAGGAGTGCAGACGGTGGTTCTATGTTTGCACGGATTCGCAGCTATTTGTCGTCTGCCAGAAAACAGGGAATGGACATATATCAATCACTTCATAGAGCTGTTCGGAATTACTGTAATATGCCTTTGCTCAGTGCTGAATAGTTACGTCCTATGTATTGCAACACGCCAAGCAGAACGATATCGCCATCAAGATTGATTCGGCGCTGCACGATATTGAGAAGAACAACCCGTCCCTGGCCGGTGCCTTGCCGGATAACTATTTCTCCCGCCTGGGGCTGGATGCCTCCAAGCTGTCGGCGCTGATTGATACCATCAACAATATCGACACCATCGCCAACGAATGCCATATGACCGAGCAGGATGTGGTGGGCCGGGTGTATGAGTACTTCCTTGGTCGATATGCGGCCACGGAGGGCAAAGGCGGTGGTGAGTTCTATACGCCCAAGTGTGTGGTAACGCTGATTGCCGAGATGATTGAGCCCTACAAGGGCAAAATCTACGACCCCTGTTGTGGTTCTGGCGGTATGTTTGTGCAGTCCGTCAAGTTTGTGGACAGCCATAAGGGCAACCGTAAAGACATCTCCATCTACGGGCAGGAATACACCAGCACCACCTACAAGCTGGCCAAGATGAACCTGGCCATCCGGGGCATCTCGGCCAACTTTGGCGATGTGCCCGCCAACACCTTTTTTAAGGATCAGCACCCGGACCTGAAGGCCGACTTTATTATGGCCAACCCGCCCTTTAACCAGAAACAGTGGCGGCAGGAAAACGAACTCTCCGATGACCCACGTTGGGATGGTTACGAAACCCCGCCCACCGGCAACGCCAACTACGCCTGGATTATGCATATGATCAGCAAGCTGTCGGATAACGGCACTGCCGGTTTTGTGCTGGCCAACGGTTCCATGAGTTCCAATACCAGTGGTGAAGGGGCCATTCGTCGCAAGATGATCGAGAACGATCTGGTGGATTGCATGATCGCTCTGCCGGGGCAGCTGTTTTATACGACGCAGATTCCGGTCTGTCTCTGGTTCCTGACCAAGAATAAGTCTGCGACTTATTCTAAGGATGGTGAGCAGCTGCATAAGGGGCGTGAAGGGGAAACGCTGTTTATTGATGCCCGTCAGATGGGCTCTATGGTAAGCCGTACCACCAAAGAACTGACCACCGACGATATTGCCGAGATTGCCCGTACTTATCATGCCTTTCGTGGTGCGACCGCCATGGATGGCGGAAGGATCGGAAATGCAGGAGCATTTTCCGATCAGGAACTTGAATATAAAGACATACCTGGCTTCTGCAAAGCAGCCAATATCGAAGAGATTGCTGCTAACGACTTTGTGCTGACTCCGGGGCGTTATGTGGGCACTGCCGAGCTGGAAGACGACGGTGTACTGTTTGAAACCAAAATGCAGGAGTTGAGCCAGACCCTTTATCAGCAGATGCAGGATGCGGAAAAACTAGATGCTGTTATTCGTCGGAATCTGAAGGTGTTGGGTTATGGCAGCTGATTTTTTCGATACAACCATCGGTGAACAAATAACCCTCCAGCGTGGATTCGACATCACTAAAAAACAACAACAACCAGGAGATGTGCCTGTTGTCTCTTCTGGTGGCATATCCAGCTTTCATAATGAGTCAAAAGTCCAAGCTCCTGGCGTTGTTCTGGGTCGAAAAGGAAGCCTTGGCACTGTCTTTTATCTTGATGAAGACTACTGGCCGCATGATACGACTCTTTGGGTAAAGGATTTCAAAGGAAATAACCCAAGATTCGTTTATTATTTCTTCAGAAATATGGCAGAAGCTCTGAAGAAAATGGATGTTGGTGCTGCAAACCCTGCTCTTAACCGAAATCATGTTCATTTATTGCCTACAAAGTGGCCAAAGCGAAAAATTCAAGATCATATTGATGATTTAATTTCTGTTCTTGACAACAAAATCCAACTCAACCGCCAAACCAACCAAACCCTCGAAGCCATGGCGCAAGCCCTGTTTAAAAGCTGGTTTGTGGATTTTGATCCGGTGATCGATAACGCACTGGCGGCGGGGCATGAGATTCCCCCCGAGCTGCAAGCCCGGGCAGAAGCCAGAAAGTCTTTGCAGGCTCGTGCTGAACAGCGCAAAGCCTCCCTTTCGGGCGACAGCCCGGAACAAGAGAGCGGTGACATTTTACCGGAGTCTATCCGTCAGCTATTCCCCAACCGCTTTGTGCTGGATGCCCAGATGGGGTGGATTCCGGAGGGGTGGGAGTATGTCCCATTTGGTAAAGTAGCTCAGTGTTTTGATAAACACAGAGTACCGCTCTCAAAGAGAGAGCGAGAAGAAAAGCAACCTGGAAATATCCCTTATTACGGTGCAACATCCGTTAATGATTACATTAACGAATGGATTTTTGATGATATTTTTTTGCTCATTGGAGAAGATGGCTCGGTCATGAAAGAGGACGGAAGTCCATTCGTTCAATATATCTGGGGTAAAGCATGGGTCAATAATCATGCCCATGTATTACAAGGAGTGAATGGAGTCTCGACTGAGCATCTAATGCTCTTTATGCAAGCCCAAAACATTACTGCTTATGTTACCGGTGCTGTGCAGATGAAGATTAACCAGAAAAATATGAATAGTATCGCTTTCTTGAAGGCTGGTGATGAAATTAACAAATGCTTTGCAGACTTTATCAGACCTTTTTATGAGAGCTACCGGTCCTATAGTGAGGCGAACGATTCTTTAACCAAACTCCGAGACACCCTACTCCCCAAACTCATCTCCGGCGAACTACGCCTGCCAGAAAGCACCAGCGCAGCCCCCCAACAGGAGACAGCAGCCGCCTGATTTCGGTACGCCACAAAGCCCACGAAGCCCACAAAGGCAAAGCTGTTAAACCTTTGTGCTCTTCGTGCCCTTCGTGGTTCAAAAAAGGATGGTAGAGACAAGATGAAGTTCACAGAAGAACAACTGGAAAAAGCCATTATTCAACTGCTGGGCCAACAGGGTTACCCCCACTTTCCCGGCGATGCCATCACTCGCCAGCCCGAACAGGTGCTGATCAAAGACGACCTGCGGCAATACCTGGCCAACCGCTATCAGTCCCACGATATCACCGAGGGCGAAATAGAGTCCGTTATCCGCCAGCTGGAAACCCTGCCCGCCAGCGATCTGTACGACAGCAATAAACAGTTCTGTGAATGGCTATCCGATGGTTTCAACCTCAAGCGGGACTCTTTTTCTGACAAGACGGGCAAAGATGGCGTTAAAAAACAAGACGTCCATATTCATCTGATCGACTTCCCGGCTCAAAACGCCGTTCGCACTGAGCCTGTCGAAGTGCGTGAACACCAAGGTCCGGAGTATGCACCCTTCGACTCCGCTCAGGGTGAACGGGGTTCGGATCAGAATAAACGGGGCGTGGCTCAGGGTGAACGGGGTTCGGACCAGAATAAACGGGGTGGGATTCAGGATGAACGGGAGCAAGACCACAATATCTACAAACTGGTCAACCAGCTGGAAATCGAAGGCCGGGAGACCAGCCGCATTCCCGATGCCATTCTCTATATCAACGGTCTGCCCCTGGTGGTATTTGAATTTAAAAGCGCCATCCGTGAGGATGAGGCCACCATTTACGACGCCTACCGCCAGCTCACCGTGCGCTACCGGCGGGATATCCCCCAACTGATGGTGTTTAACGCCCTGTGCATTATCAGCGACGGGGTGAATAACAAGATGGGCAGCCTGTTTGCCCCCTATGAGTTCTTCTACGCCTGGCGCAAGATCACCGGCGATGAATCAGTAGAAAAAGAGGGCATAGACTCCCTGCACACCATGGTCAACGGCCTGTTTGACCGGGAACGACTGCGCCGTGTATTGCGGGACTTTATCTTCTTCCCCGACACCTCCGGCAAAGAGGTCAAAGTGGTCTGCCGCTATCCGCAGTTTTACGCCACCAACAAGTTATACGACAACATACTTATCCACAGAAAACCGGAAGGCGACGGTAAGGGCGGCACCTACTTTGGTGCCACCGGCTGCGGCAAAAGTTTTACCATGCAGTTTCTGGCACGGCGACTGATGACCAGCCTGGCGCTATCCAGCCCCACCATCGTGATGATTACCGACCGCAATGAGCTGGATGATCAGCTGTCAAAGCAGATTCTCAATGCCAAAAAGTACATGCACGATGACAACATTGTCTCGGTAACCAGCCGGGCTGAACTGCGTACCCTGCTCCGGGGGCACACCAGCGGTGGCATATTCCTCACCACCATTCACAAGTTTACCGAAGATACCGAGCTGCTCACCGACCGCACCAATGTGATCTGCATCTCCGATGAGGCCCACCGCAGCCAGGTCAATAAAGAGCAGAAAGTCAGAATCACTGACAACGGTGTTCGCAAGACGTACGGCTTCGCCTACCACCTGCACCAGTCCCTGCCCAATGCCACCTACGTTGGTTTTACCGGCACCCCCATTGATGCCACCCTGGATGTCTTTGGCCAACCGGTGGACACCTACACCATGAACGAAGCGGTGAAAGATGAGATCACCGTGCGGATTGTCTACGAAGGCCGTGCCGCCAAAGTGATTCTGGATAACAGCAAACTGGCGGAGATCGAAAAGTATTACGACCAGTGCGCCGAGGCCGGTGCCAGTGAATACCAGATCGAAGAGAGCAAGAAAGCCACCGCCAGCATGAACAGCATTCTCGGTGACCCGGACCGGATTCGGGCACTGGCCAGGGATTTTGTCCAGCACTATGAAAACCGGGTAGCGGAGGGCTCCACCATCAAGGGCAAGGCAATATTTGTCGCCAGCGAGCGCAAGGTGGCCTGGGCCTTTTATCAGCAACTGCGGGAGCTGAAACCCGAATGGTTTGAGCGGCTGGCCTGTGAGTCGGTCTCCACCCTGACGGAGCAGGAGAAAAAAGAGATCGAACCCATGGAACGGGTCAAACTGGTGATGACCCGCAATAAAGACGACGATGACGAGCTTTATAACCTGCTGGGCAGCAAGGATTATCGCAAGAAGCTGGATAAGCAGTTCAAAAATGAAAAATCCAACTTCAAAATCGCCATTGTGGTGGATATGTGGCTCACCGGCTTTGATGTACCCTGCCTTGACACCATCTACATTGACAAGCCCATTCAGAAGCACAGCCTGATCCAGACCATCTCCCGGGTAAACCGCAAATACGAAGGTAAGGAGAAGGGGCTGGTGGTGGATTACATCGGCATCAAGTCCCGCATGAATCAGGCCCTGAAGCAGTTCTCCAAGGCGGATGAAGCCAATTTTGAAGAGATTGAACAATCCATCGTGGCGGTAAAAGATCATCTGGACCTGCTGCGCCAGATATTCCACACGTTTGATGCTGCTCCTTACTTTACTGGCCAGCCTGTTGAACAGTTGAATTGCCTGAATAATGCCGCTGAGTTTGTGCTGCAAACCGAAAAGCTGGAAAAGCGGTTTATGGCCTTGGTGAAGCGGCTGAAGGCAGCCTATGACGTGTGCTGTGGCAGTGACCGGCTCTCTCAGGATGAGAAGGATCATATTCACTTCTATATGGCGGTGCGTTCTATTGTCTTCAAACTCACCAAAGGGGATGCGCCGGATACCGCCCTGATGAATGCCCGTGTGAAGGAGATGCTGGCCGAGGCCATCAAGAGCGACGGGGTTGAGGAAATTTTTAAGCTTGGAGAGGATGGTGCGACCGAAATTGATCTTTTCGATGATGACTATCTGGAGCGCATCGACAAGATCAAACTGCCCAACACCAAAATCCAGCTGCTGAAAAAGCTGCTGGCCAAGGCGTTGTCGGAGTTTAAAAAGACCAACAAGGTCAAGGCGGTGGATTTCTCCAAACGCTTCCAGTCCCTGGTGGAAAAGTACAACGAGCGCAAGGAAGAGGATGCCTTTACCACCGCCGTACACGATGAAGCCATCAACGGCCTGTTCGACCTGATGGCGGATTTGCAAACAGAAATGGGCTCCTTTGAAGCGCTGGGCATCTCCCTGGAAGAGAAAGCGTTTTACGACATTTTGAAAAAGGTGGCAGAAAAATACGAGTTCACCTACGAGGAAGACCGCCTGCTGGACCTGGCCACCAAGGTAAAAGCCGTAGTGGATGACAAGGCGCAATTCCCGGACTGGAACCATCGGGGGGATATCAAGGCCTCACTGCGGGTTGAGTTGATTATGTTGCTCTCAAAGCATGGCTATCCGCCGGTTACCTTTAACGAGGTTTATCAGGATGTGTTTGAGCAGGCGGAGCATTTTAAGGCGGGGCGGGGGGGAGTAGCAGCCAATTTCACCGGGGCGGACCATATATGACCCATTTTTTCATTTTTTCTGACCCATTTTTTCTCTATTGACTTTTTGAAATAACTTAAAAAAATCGAGATGACCAATTTTAAATCTATTATCAACCCTAAAAGCTCTGGGCCCCTGGAATTTTTTTAATGGGTTTCTTGCGATGACTGCTGGTACAATAATGTCGTAGTCAGAAATAATCCGCATATAGTTAGTTGCGCTAATTCTTCCAGCTTCGTCTTTGGTGTTCCTGATAACCTGAGCGTTAAACCATTCAGCGTGTAACTGATTTCCTATTGCAAACCCACCGGTAGTGGCCACACCCAGATTTTTCTTAAGTGCTTCGGTTTCAGCAGGAGAAAAACCCGGAAGCCCATTGGGGGAATATAATTTGGTCAGAAGCCCGTCAACAAATGCCCCTCCAAAACTTTCTCCCTGTATTTTAAACTTTCTATTATCGCCAAGACTTTCCTTTGCAAATTGTTTTAAGCGTTGATTTAATTGTTGCCCCTCTTGAGTATGGTGCTCAACAGCTCGTTTGATTCCGGCATGAATTCTTGGGATTTTATTTGCGCTATTTCTGCAAAACCCCCATGTCTCCAGACTCGCTTTGGAGTTGCTGGCAAGCACCTTTAGCTTGTCGCAATTGGCCCGTGCCCCGGGGATGGAGAGATAAGTAGTTCTTACGCCATTGTTTTGGTGATCTGCCCATAGCAAATACGGTACGTTATCAGGGTCGCTGTAACTACCAAAATTTGAAAAGGAAGATGGAATATCATTTCTCAGATAATCTTTGCTTCTGTGCACCTGGAGAGAGGTGGCAACATCTTTGATATTGTCGTCTGTAATGCGGTTTCTGTTATGTAAAAAAGCTCTATACATAGCTCTTGTTATCGAAATAGTCTCATTTGCTTCGTCATAGCTTTGGGGGGATCTTGCCGCAAATTCGATGAAATCTTCATCCATAGCAGACAAGGATTCATTAACTGGCAAGATAAGCCTTGAATTTAATGGCTCCTTATGTTTTAGCTGTTTTTCCGTATCTTCAGCCCATTCATCTAAATTCTGAGGATGATAAGGGAGCTTTCCGTCTTTAAGTGTTACGACAGAACGACCATTATATTCAGCTCTTCTTTCTTCTTTAAGGGCGAGGTTGTCGCCCAGACAAGCAGGGCAATCCTGTCCAGAGAGAGCACGAGCGCTGCTCTGAGCAGTAGAAACCGGTGAAGGGTTGTTATTTATTGGTGGTAAAGCCATTGTGTGTTTTCGATTATTTCTCTTCGTTGTTTAAAAAATGGTATTTTTTAATTACCGCTACCAGAACTAACCAGATTGTTGGTTAATATTTATTTTTTGTTCATTTTCCTATGCAGCAACTTAAATAATTATTTTCTTCCTTATCGAATTGTCCTCTGTTAATTCTTTGGAAGAATTTAAAAAAATCGTCATGGCCAACTTTATATCCCTTCTCAATCTTAAAAGTACGAGGGCCAAAGAAATTTTTAAGTGGATTTCTTGGTCTGAGCCTTTTTGCAACACGGTCATAGTCTGAAGTAATCCGCATATAATTGGTTGCTATAATATTTCCTTTTTCGTCTTTGGTGTCCTTGATTACCTCAGATTTAAACCATTCAGCGTGTGTCTGGTTTCCTACTGAAACCCCACCTGTAGTGACTATATCCAGATTTTTCTTGAGTGCGTCGGTTTCAGCGGGAGTAAAACCCGGAAGCCCATTGGGTGAGTATAATTTGGTCAGAAATGCATCTGTAAATCCCCCTGCAAAAGAATGAGCGAGTATTTTAATTTTTCTATTCTCGCTAAGGCTATCTATTGCGAATTTTTTTAAGACTTTATTGAATGGTTTCCCCATTTGAGTTTGCCGATCAACAGCTCTTTTTATTCCAGCATGAATTCTTGGGATTTTATTCGCACTATTTGGGTGTAATCCCCAGGTTTCCAGACTTTCTTTGGAATTTTTGACAGCTATCTTTAGCTTCTCCAGACTTCCCTTTGCTCCGGGGATAAAGATATAGGTAGTTATTGCACCATCGTTCACATGATCTGCCCATACTATCTCTGGTAAGTTCTTGGGGTCTGCGTAACCACCAACATTTGAAAAAGAAGGTGGAATGTTATTTTTAAGATAATCTCTGTCTTTATGCGCTTGGATACAGCTACAAATATCGTAAATGTTTTCGTCTGTGATGCTCTTTTTGTTATGCAAAAAGACTCTATACATAGCTCTTGATATTGAAATAGCCTCATTTATTTCGTTATAGCTTTGGGATGACCCTGCCGCGAAATCGACAAAATCTTCATCAATGGCAAATGCAGATTCATCTGTACACAGGCGATGATAAAGGGGCTTACCGCCTTTAAGTGTTACCACTGAACGTGCGTTATGTGTAGCCCTTCCTTCTTCTTTAAGGGCGAGGGAACCCGTAGCATATTGTTTGGAGGGACTGAGAAAACCGCTTCCAGTGGCAGAAAGCAGCGAAGGATTATTATTTATTGTTGAGGGATTCATACGGTATTCATTATTATTTTTCCTTTGTTGTAGTTTCAGACTGCATTTTTGAACAAAAGTTCCGTTAACCTGACCTGAAAGCTTCACACAACGGGATGGGTAACTGCGGTAATGCGAATAAACTGGGTCGTTAAACCATCTGGTGTCGTTGTTATCGGTGCTGATCCCGATAAACGCCTTTCGCAAGGCTACATCACCAATGGTGCGGTCGATCCGGGAAATATCCTGAAAGAGATTGTTGATGTTGCCATCAATGACCTCGTTTCCGGTTACCCGACCGTCACCGTTTTCCCCATCCGTGAGGCGCTGACTTTCAAAGAGTTTTACGTTGCTATTAGTAATAGCCATAGCAATTATTTATGCATGGTTGGCATAAATAAATGGTGAATAAGTGGCGAAAGGGAGGAACTTTTATAAGAAAGTGTGGTCTTAATTTGTAATTCAATAGTTCCATAATTCAATGGATAGACCAACTTGTTCTCAATTAAGTCCAGCCCCTAGCGGCCTTTCCAATATTCAAGGCATGTCTTTAGCTGAATCTGGTGCAACAGGTCATGCTTTCTCCCGAATGGTTACTGAATTCGGACAACCTGTAACTAGCTATGACAATACTGACCAATCTACAAGTTCAGATAATCAAGAGTATTTAAATCCTAAAATAAAATGGTTGAAAGATTTCGCTGTACAAAATCAAACTGGCTATAAAGATTCTCCTGCAATTCCAGTAGCTATACCGCTGGAAAATTATCAGGTTGTAGAACATGACCCTGGAAATAATACTTTTTCGATATACTCCTTAACAAAGCGTGTTCAATCAACCTCGCAAAGCTCGACAGAGGTTGATACTAAACCTAATCCACCTATCCAAATTCCTAATCAAGACGGTATTGGTAATTACTCTAAATCTACAGTGCCGATTGCGATTTTTAACCCACGATTGAAAAGTGAACATCATCAACAATATACATCTCCTGCGATTCAAGCCGAAGAAGCTATTGTTGAAAATCCTTCACATATTGAATGCAAAAGGGAGCTTCGCGAAGATTCCGCTTACGCCGAGCGCAATAGGGTGCGCAATAGGGAGCTCAAAAGGGAGCTTCGCAAAGATCCCGCTCATGCCGAGCGCGAAAGGGTGCGCAATAGGGAGCGCCAAAGGGAGCGTCGCAAAGATCCCGCTTTCGCCGAGCGCGAAAGGGTGCGCAATAGGGAGCGCCAAAGGGAGCTTCGCAAAGATCCCGCTCACGCCAAGCGCGAAAGGGAGCGCAAAAGGGAGCGCCACAGGAAGCGCTACCAGACAGATCCCGCTTACGCCGAGCGCGAAAGGGAGCGCAAAAAGCGGTATCGTCAGTCAGTCAATTCAGCTAAAAACTCAGGTGATTTACCACTGACTTCTAATTTAACTGAAAGGACCCGGAGTTCCAGTAAAAATTTAGAAGGTACTGCCCCCCCGTTTTCAGTCGTCAAGCTGAAGGAATATTTACAGTCCCCCGATCAACCGAGAGAGCAAACAGACTCTTGACTGTTTTACATACGAACATGATTTTTCAATCTCTCCAGGTGCTCCGCTTTGACTGATTCTGTCAAACGTGGCATTTGCTCAGAAAAGTGATCTTTGCCCCACTGGTCAAGTACTTGCGATTCATTAAGTCTGTTGTGTAAGTAAAGTATACCGGGGGCGCTTAACTGCACATTATGGTTGGTCCCATCAGCGAGGTACATTAAACACCTATGCTCGCAGGGGAGCGTCGACCAAAGACAACTCGAACCAACTTTGAACAGGGTAATATCCGTTATGGATGGGGTGTTATCAATAAGACCGGGCATTTAGTTGATTTCCTGAGTGATATTCTGTTGATTAATTGGTTTGTGACTTTCCTTAAGGACTCCAGTCTAGGAGGCTGTCCGAGAATAGCCTGATTAAGTATAATCAGGCATCTTCTGCCCACTTTGTTGTTGCCGAAACGGATGTCATCAATCAAATTCAAAGATAACCCTGCTGATTTTGACCAGCACCTGATGTTCCCATCGAACATCTTCGACCTGCTGCCACCAGATCATGATTGCTTCGTTTTTGAAGATATCTTCAAGCATATCGACACCTCTGAAGTGGAAAAGCAGTATCACCATCTTGGCCAGAATGCCTACCACCCACGACTGATTATATCGATCCTGATCTATGCCTATAGCCATGGTGTGTTCAGCTCCAGGGAGATTGAACGGCGCTGCAATCAGGACTTGGCTTTCATGTATATCGCCAAACAGCACTGCCCAAATTTCCGGGTGCTCAGTGACTTTCGTAAAAACCAGGCCACCTTTTTTAAAAGCAGTTTCAAACAGAGCGTGCTGCTCGCCCGGGAACTACAGATGGCCTCGCTGGGCCACATCGCTCTTGATGGTTCCAAATTCAAAGCCGACTCATCAAAGCATAAGGCCATGAGCTACGCACGACTTAAGGCCAAAGAAGCTGAATTAATGGCTGAAGTTGAGGCCCTGATTAAAAAAGCCGAAACCAGTGACAGTGAAGAGGACGATGCTTATCAGCAGGAGACTGGCTACAGCATTCCTGAAGACTTGCAATTCAAGCAGGAACGGTTAGAGAAAATCCAGGAGGCCAAAAAAGCGCTTGAAGAACGGGAACAGGCCCTGAATCCCGATAAGCCGATAGACGACAAAAAGCAAATCAGCTTTGCTGATCATGATGCCAGGATCATGGGTAAAAAAGGCAGTGGCTATCAGTACAGTTATAACGCCCAGATCAGCGTCGACAGCGATAATGGTATCATTGTTGGCCAGCACATCAGCCAGCATGCCAATGACAAGCAGGAAGTAAAGCCTGCACTTGAAGCCATTGCAGAAGCAACAGATAACGCGTCCATTGGCAAAATGAGTGAGGATAATGGCTATTACTCAGGGCCCAACCTGCAAGCGTTTGATGATGCGAACATTGACGCTTACATGGCTACGGATCGACAGGAGAAGCCTGCAACAGAGGGACTGGAAGACTCTGACAGAAAGTTTGTCAAAGCGGATTTTATTTACCATGAAGCAGACGACAGCTTTACCTGCCCTGCCGGTGAGAAGCTGATTTATAACACGGCTAGCAAAGCAAAACACAAAAGCTACCGCGTCAGTAAAGATATCTGCCGGGATTGCCCGTTACGTAAAAGGTGCAGTGGTGACAACAAAGACCCGGGGAAAGTGATTCGCACAGACCGCCACGAAGCCATACGCCAGGCGATGAACCGCAAAATGGAAACCAAAGAGGCCAAAGCGGTTTATGAGCGTCGCAAGGTGATTGCGGAACCGCCTTTTGGCCAAATCAAGAACTCAGGATTCAGAGGGTTCAGTGTCCGGGGTAAGGAAAAAGTGGCTGGAGAATTTTCACTGGTCTGCAGTGCTTATAATTTCAAAAAAATTGTCAAATCGGTTTCAACGGGATCAATCCGTCTTGAAGAAGCAAAAAGGCTTAAAATGGCAGCATAAAGGCAAGCAAAAGGGTAAAAAACGCAATTTTTACCCCAAAACAGGCTAAATTTAGGTCAATATTTGATCAGCCAAGAAAATGCTGAAGCTTTCGTTTTTTCAATAGCTAGTTCTCGGACAGCCTCCTAGACCAATTTGCTGCTACTAATATCAATCCAATGCCATCTGCTTCAGCGTAGCCAGCTCAACAATTTCAAGCGCTGCCATATTGGTCGCATTCAGGTAAACCGGTGGGGCAACACCTGCCTTATTAGCCTCTACCCAGCGAGTTGCGCACAGACACCAGCGGTCACCGGCTTTCAGGCCGGGAAAACCAAACTCAGGGTTGGGTGTGATGAGGTCATTACCTTTGGACAGGGAAAACTGTAGAAACTCATCGGTCATCCTGGCGCAGACGGTATGACTGCCGGAATCCTCCAGGCAGGTATGGCAAAATCCGTCCCGGAAGAAGCCAGTCACTGGACTTTGGCAGCAAGTCTCTAACTCAGTGCCGAGCACATTGGGCTGTTCAAATACCAGTTCTACCATGTGAAACCCTCCCATGATTAACCCATGATCTACAGATAGAAGAAAAGTCATTTTCACAATGGATCCTGGTTTTATGAGTGCTAACAGTGCTGGAAGCAGCTACAAGCAACCGGATTGTCATGCTGGCAATATCTTTCGGGAGACCGAAGCAAAAGTAGGTTGGCTGGCAGAAGCAAGTTTTGCTTTTTTTGCATTAGCTGCCGACTCTCCTTTTTCCCTTGCTGCTTCTTCACTAAAGCCTTTTTTTATAGCTGACCTGTAAGCACTTGCTCTTGCATTTATTATGGCTATGCATAACTTGCCTTTCTCGGATGCCAGGTATTTGGATCTTCTCTCCTTGCCTTTATTCGATGCGTTGTATTTGGCGGAGCGTTTAGCACTGCTCGCCTTGCCTTTGTCGGATGCGTTGTATTTGGCTTGTATTGCTTTGCGTTTATCGCATGTGCTTACCTCTTTAAACCTGAGGGTCACAGGTTCGGAATGTGCTGTAAACTCAACAGATTTGGTGTGCACTTGCTGTTGTGCGTTGTTATTCAATGGATCAAATGCAGCAACGGGTGGTGGTGATGATGATGGCTGAAAAAAATTAACGAATGAATCTTCAGGGGGTGGGGTTTGAGCTGTTATAAGGGAGTTTGTTAAGGTTGTATTTTTCAATGTTAGATCCGGTGTTTGTCAACATAGTTGTCGCCTCAACTTAAGCGGCTTTGCTTAGTTGATCATCAGCAGGTCTGTCGGGATTCAACCAGACTTCATCAGCCAGATCCCAGTTCCTTGTTGACCTCTTTCCCCAGCGCTCTGGGTGACGTTCTTTGGCTTGTTCATAAACCTTTCTGCGGTTAGCCATAAGCACCTTGGTTTCACCACGATGCCTTTGCCCGGGTGTCAGAAATTTCAGCCCACTGTGCTTGTGCTCTTCGTTGTACCATTGGGCAAAACCATGCACCCAGCTACGTGCTGCTTCAAGATCAGCAAATGGCGTGCGCGGATAACCAGGGCGGTATTTCAGGGTTCTGAATATGGCCTCGGAAAAGGGGTTATCATCACTGACCCGGGGACGACTGAATGAGCTCACGACCCCAAGACGCTGCAGTGTTGACAGCATAGTGCCACCCTTCATGGGACTACCATTATCTGAGTGCAGAACCAGTGGCCACTCCAAGGCTGCAATTCCCTGTTTGATACAGGCTTTAGTGATCATTTCTGATGCATGCTCAGCTGATTCGGTTTCATGAATTTCCCATGTAACAATCATACGACTAAAGATGTCTATCACCAGGTACAGGTAATAAAACTGCCCCCGTATCGGAGAGCGCAGATAGGTAATATCCCAGGACCAGACCTGGTTGGGTCCGGTAGCACACCAGGACGTTGGCTTATACCTGTTTGGCTTGGCAGCACTGCCCCGATGATGCTGTTGCCCTGTTTCCTCCAACACCCGGTAAAATGTCCTTTCAGACCCCATATAGAGACCTTCATCTAACAATGTGGGCACAATCTGGCTGGGCGGAAGGCTTTTGAACCGCTCGCTGTTACAGACGTCAACAATCGCCTGTCGCTCAGCTTCAGAAAACTTGTTAACCGGTTCTGGCCTGTCAGCATTTTTGCGATTATCTGCGCGCACGTCATCACCCTGCATCCAGCGTTGTACAGTTCTTTCTGTAAGACCAAGGGCTTTGCAGGCTTTTGACTGACGAGCCCCATCTTTAACTGCCTGTTTAATCAGGCTAACAGCATTTTGTCGATCCGGGAGAGAGACTAATCGTCCTCTGGCGCCCCCCAGATCTCTTGGGCCTTTTTTGTGAGTACCAGCAAGGCAGCAGTTTCTGCTAACGCCTTGTCCTTGCGATTGAGTTCACGCTCAAGCTTTTTTGATGGTTTTCTTATCTTTTTTGTGTTCGTCAGACAGCGCCTTACGCTGTTTTGACTGACTTTCAGGCTGGACAGAAACACTGTTAATAAAGGCAGCCTTCCACTGCTGAATTTGTTCAGCAAACAGACCTTTTTTACGACAGTATTCAGCCATTTCTGCTTCATTTAACGCAGCCGTTTCAATGATTACGGCTAACTTGTTTTCAGTTGTCCATTGATCTGGATTCTTTCCGTCGCCCGGCACAGGCACTCCTTTAGATACTGCTTTCTTTCGCCAAGTGTACAGGGTCACATCAGAGATACCAGTCTCACGTACCAACTGCGAAACTGGCACATTATTGGGTGGCATCATCTTCTGAATGATGGACTCTTTGAACTCTTCTGAATAGCGGGCCATTGATTACTCATAGACCGCCCCCTGTTGAGATTTCTAATTTCAGGAGAGGCGACAACTATGCTGACACAGGGGGGATCATTATTAACAGGTTCACTGGCAGAATAACAAGGTACAATTGCATCAAGATCTTCTTGCAAATAAAATTCGGGAAACACTGATTTATTTTCATTGGATGATAAATGAGAAACTAAGAAATTATTCAGTGTGTGTGAAGCAACGGATGCATCCTGATTTTTATTTTAAAAGTTCCCCTCGAACACTACAATTTAGCTGAACAGATTCTGACTACCCGAATGACTTTCCAGTTCTCCCTGTTACTATTGGCCCGGATTACCTGGAGTCTTTTGAAGAAAAAGAAAACACGCAATCAGACGCAATCAGTGAACATTTTGCAACTGTAATTGTCTAATTATTTCAGGACACTTGTGTTGATGACATGGCAGCCAGAATGAAACGCCTTCGAGAATATCTGGCAAATGTCATGACCCGATAAACATTAAAGGGATTTTAATGATGTTTAATGCACCCTCAGACTTTAGTAGATACCCTGACACAGAGCCTGGTTTCACAGTTTTGCCTGATACCAGAGCTGCTGATATCCCCAACCGTGAAACGTTGCCATCGGGCATCTCTGATATTAAAGCTTTAACAAGAAAGTGCCGGGTTACCGAGAGAGATACGACGGTAATGCCTGGCTGTGCCAACCACGAAATCAATGCAACGTTATTAAAAACCAGACGCTGTAGCGAATCCCAGTTGGACGGCCATTCCCAAAATATCCCAAGCCGGGAAGGGTTGGGTGGGAAAGGGATGTTCCTGACCCTGATGCAGAACGCAGGATTACCCGTTCCGCCATTTCGCTGCATTAAGACGGACACCGTACAGGCCCTTGAAAATGTTCAGCTTGATGTCCGCCCATTACTGGCGACGCTGGAGGATGGCCATGAGTTTCCCGATGAAACGGCCAAAACGGCCAGTCTGGCGGCCATGAAACGGTGGATAGCCAGAATGGACCCATCGGAACAACAGCAGCGTTGGCTTGAAGCACTCTATTCATTTGTTCTTAAGGTAGACATTAAGCTCCACCCACTGCACAGAAGCCTAATCTTGTACGCCCTGAACAACCATCCCGTGCAGGGTGTTCTCGTTTCGCATTATTTCCCCAGAAGTCCAGTAGCTTTTTAATGCATGAGACCAATGACTTTCCTGCATTCATCAACGATGAAATCACATTACCAAACAGGTGAGTCCCACTTTTCATCACCTTGTGCGTCGAGATTTCCTCAATGCTCCCACTTTCACAGAGGTTCGCCTGTGCAGCATGGGCAAGGTACCTTTTCAACGTCACAACCACAAAGGACATCAGAATCAGGCTAAACACCAGTGTCGCTGATTTGGTGTTAAAACGATGCCACCCTGAATAGGATTTGATCTCTTTGAAAATCAGCTCTATCTGCCACCGTAGACGATAGGCCTGGAGCACATCACTCAAGGTGAACTCCACCCGGTTCAGGTTGGTCACAACGAAAACCCACTTCTGTTTTTTGTCATTCCAGCGGACAACCAAGCGGAATGGCCAGGCTTTGAATCCCGGCCATTCTACATCCAGGTCGAGGCACTGGTCTTTGGGGAAGCCAGACAGTACATCCTTCAGTTTTTGTCCTTTGTAGCGATTGAGATTCTTGCCATCCTCCCGTACCGCGCTGAGTATCGTCGGGTTGATACTCTGAGGTGCCTTGCAGATAAAGAACCCTCCCTGTCATCAATAGCGGCAAAGAGTTCCAGCTCAAAATAACCGGCATCCATTAGCATCAGGATATAGGCCATGGATGTTGGCAGTGGTGGCAGACAGTCTCTTTCTGAACGGGTATCTTCAGTCAGCTGCACCCGCACCAGGTTGTTGGTGAGAAGATCCATTGTCGTATGAAGCTCGACGGCAGCAGGACTGACCGTTGAGAACCTGCCGGGAAATGCTTCTTTCAGGGCATCATAGACAGCTTGTGACGAACCGTCCTGAATCAGAATGTGCTCAAACTCTGAAAATGGACTGTCTTCATCAAACGCCATGACTTTGCGGGAAAATATTTCCAGACACTGCACCCATAGCCACAGGATAAGAGTAGGCAGCGCGTCCTTTTTAGCTTGATTTGCCCAAGAACGATAAGAGACATTCAGCCCCGTCAACTCGTTAACTGAAGTTACGCAGCTAACAGCTCTCTCAGCTGCCCCAACGAAGCTTTCAGCCCTGCCATATAGATTTTGGCTCTGAGCTGAAAGTGATGCATATTCTGGTAACTCTTGAACACTCATTCTGGTAACACTTGAACACCCATTCTGGTAACACTTGAACACCTATTCTGGTTTCTTTTGAACACTTTTTGATGATTTCCAGAATCACCGTTCAAGCTTCCAGAAACGCTGTTCAACAGACCATAAACCGGTCTAATACAGCTAACAAATATCTTCTTATGCATTGATTTTCCATAACTTTGGCCGTTCTTATCTGTACCAAGAGAGGGAACCGGCCATGACAGAAAACAGGATTACCATGCGTAAGCTACTAGAAATACTCCGGATGCGGTTTGGCAGCCAACTCAGCTTCCGACAAATTTCCCGCAGTGTACGGGTCAGTGTGGGGACGGTATCCAACTACGTTAAGGCCTTTCAGGAATCGGAATTAAGCTGGCCCCTGGCAGAGGATATATCTGAGCCTGAGCTTATTCAGGCGCTGTTTCCCGATGCCTCGATAGCCAATCGAAAAGGGTTGATTGATCCTGACTGGGCTGAGGTGCATCAGGAACTGAAGCGCAAGGAAGTGACCAAACAACGACTCTGGGAAGAATACTGTCAGGCCCACCCCCTCAATGCCTACAGCTATGCCCAGTACTGTCACCGTTACAATCAGTGGCGTGGTTGTCAAAAGCGATCTATGCGACAGCTGCACAATGCAGGTGAAAAGTTATTTGTTGATTATGCCGGGCCAACCATGCCAATCATCAACCCGGACACCGGCGAAATTGCCCACAATGCCCAGATATTTGTGGCAGTGCTGGGAGCGTCCAACTATACCTACGCTGAAGCGACTCTGTCACAAAAAACAGAGGACTGGCTGGGGTCTCATGAACGGGCCTTTGAGTTCTTTGGTGGGGTGCCAGAAATTGTTGTGCCAGACAACCCAAAGTGCGCAGTTATCAAAGCCTGTCGGTACGAGCCGGATCTCAACCCATCATACCAGCACCTGGCTTGTCACTACCAGGTGGCAGTCATTCCGGCACGCCCCTACAAACCCAAAGACAAGGCCAAAGCAGAAGTCGGTGTACAGGTAGTGGAGCGGTGGATACTGGCCAGGCTTCGTCATGAAATGTTCTTTACCCTGGCAGAGCTGAACCTGCGGATACGTGAGCTGTTAATCGAACTGAACCTGAAGCCCTTTAAGCAGTTGCCAGGAACGCGACGTAGTGCGTTTGAACAACTGGATGAACCAGCCCTCAAGCCACTGCCGAAGCAATCTTTTGTGTTCGCTGAGTTTATCAAGGCCCGGGTGAATGTGGATTATCATATTATCTGCAAGGGGCACGCCTACTCGGTTCCCCATCAGCTTGCCAGGCAGGAAGTAGAAGTACAGGCGACTGAGCACTGCGTCACGATCTACGCTAACGGTAAAGTGGTGGCCAGCCACGCTCGCAAGCACACACGTGGATTTACGACGTTAGCAGTTCATATGCCGGAACGACATCGTCACCATCAGGATTGGACGCCTGAGCGTTTACTTAACTGGGCTAACGACATTGGTCAGGAAGTCTATTGTTTTATTCAATCACTGCTGGATAGCAAGGAGCATCCTGAACAAGCCTATCGAGCTTCATTGGGGCTGCTAAACCTGCAGCGGGAATATGGAACTGAACGACTCAACAACGCCTGCGCCCATGCCAGGAACATCGGGGGTTATCGGTTAAAAAATGTCCGATCAATCCTCCAGTCAGGCAAAGACCTGATGCCATTGGAGCCACAGTTAAAACAAACGACAGGTCCCTTGCATGATGATCACGAAAATATTCGTGGCGCTATTTGCTATCAATAACCGGAGGCGAACATGATCAATGAAACACTGGCTCGCCTTAGGTCACTGCGACTGACCGGAATGGCAGATGCCCTCAATCAACAGCTGGACCAGCCGGGCACCTACAGTAGCCTTAGCTTTGAAGAACGACTGTCGTTGCTTACTGAGCAGGAAGAAACAGAGCGAAACAATAAACGTCTGGCTCGGCTGCTCAGAAGCGCCCGGTTTAAACTGGCTGCCCGGATACACGACATTGACTATGAACACCCCAGAGGTCTCAAACAGAACCAGATGGCCAGCCTGTCTGGAGGAGGCTGGCTTGACCGGTACAGGAACCTGTTGATCACCGGACCTTGTGGTTCCGGTAAGAGCTACCTGGCCTGCGCCCTTGGGCACATGGCTTGTCTGAAAGGCTACAGTGTCCGGTACTATCGGATGTCCAGGCTACTGGATGAACTGATCCTTGCCCACGGTGATGGCAGCTACAGCAGGCAGTTGAAACAACTGGCAAAAGTAGACTTGCTGATTCTGGACGACTGGGGCCTGGAACCACTGACGCAGCAACAAAGGAACGATCTGCTGGAAGTCATGGATGACAGGCACGAGCAAGGTTCCACGTTGGTTACCAGTCAATTGCCCACCCGGAAGTGGCATGCCAGCATTGGTGATGAAACTCTGGCCGACGCCATTCTTGACCGGCTTATGCACAATGCCCACCGGATTGAACTCAAAGGCGAATCCATGCGCAAAAAGCTTGGAAAATTGGACGCAGTTGAACACCTGGTCTAAAAATCACACTGGGCAATGTGTAAGGAGTTCAGGGTGTTCAAATGAAACAGAATAGGTGTTCAAGTTAACCAGAATACGCAATCAGTTAGCCTTCAGCAAATATTTCCGTTATACCGCCAAAAGGAAAGCCCTGCTTCTGGTTTATCATGACCCTGTGCAGAGCCTTATAAGCCGTAGACCTGATGGCTCAAACATCACAAATCATCCCGATGTGTCGCCATTGGCTGCCTCTTCCTAGTGAAGAACCCTACAAGCTTTCGCTTTAAAAGCATTCTTTGTTTCCGGCGCTCTTCGACCTTCCGCTCTTTTTTCCACTTTTCTTTTTCCGCTTTGATCAGGGCTTGCCGCTCTTCTGCATACTGGTCCGAGACATCCGTTATCTGCTGAATTTTGCCTTTTGAGAACACAACCTTCTTGATCTCGTTGTACTCAACTGTCCGGGGAGTGGCATGATGGCCAGGCCCCAATCTGCCAACCCAGTCATTGCCAAGAAGTACCTCGCCCGTATATTCAAGAGGAAGCCACACATCGGTGTAACAGCGGCCAAACATTAAAGCCAGCGTCAGATCATCACACTCCGGCAGTGGATCCGGTTTCATGCCATTGACTAATGGTTCATCTTGAAACACGCCTAAATTCATTGACCTGGCAAATAGCTGACCCTCTTTGCATTCATAAGTGACGATATAGCCAGCCCAACAAAAGGTACCCATGGGCGATACGTCGATGCCCAGCATGTTTGGATGAAATATTGGATAAGGCTCTGCATCGGTAACGTTGTATGACACATCATCAAGCGTAAGATGGCTGGAGAATTGAGCGGTCATCGTTATTACTCTCCCTGACCCATAAGCCAGTGGATCATGACATGGTTTAGCGTTTTAATGAAAGATAGTAATAACGGTTATCGGCAGGGCCGCGTACTCTACTCTGGTTTTCCACGGAATTTTTCAGGGGTGTCTCACATATAGAGACAGTCCCGGAAGATCCAGAAATTATAACTATCGAATATCAGGATTTAACCGGATCTGCTTTGGGTAGTGATTCTTTTTCTCAAGCAGGATATTTGAGAATCGGGTTTTCTCTTACAAGAATTCAAGAATCAAGACCCGACCCCGGTTTTCCGACCCCGGTTTTCTATGAATTCAAGAATCAAGACCCGATCCCGTTTTCCCGACCCCGGTTTCCTAGTTCAGAACTGAGCATTCGGAACTTCATCGCACAACTGAATTACCGTTTTGCCAAAATTACTGCCTTTGAGCATACCAATGAAAGCATTAGGTACAGAGTCAATTCCGTAGAACATGTGCTCAAGATATTTTATTTCTGGCTCTTGTAGGATTTCAGACTGCTACTGGGTTGAACATTGCTGAAGCCCTTTATCTACAAAGGTTGTCAGCATATTGTCCGGTAATGTTGCTCAATCCTTGTTGGCTCTTGTAGGATTTCAGACTGCTACTGGGTTGAACATTGCTGAAGCCCTTTATCTACAAAGGTTGTCAGCATATTGTCCGGTAATGTTGCTCAATCCTTGTTGGCTCTTGTAGGATTTCAGACTGCTACTGGGTTGAACATTGCTGAAGCCCTTTATCTACAAAGGTTGTCAGCATATTGTCCGGTAATGTTGCTCAATCCTTGTTTTTCGTGACCTACAGTCAGTTTTCACTGTAGAGCAGTTCGTAATCAAAATAGAGCCTCCTTGTTTTTCGTGACCTACAGTCAGTTTTCACTGTAGAGCAGGTAATTTCTCAAAAAGTGCTGGAAGCAGGATAATTTCGGTCAGTCGTCTATCCTCTCACCATGGCTTTTCTAGAACACCAGCAGTTACAACCTGAAGATCTACTGAGATTCATCACTCAGCAGCAAGAGCAGATCATTCAGCTCAAAGAGCAGATAGAATTGCTTGAAGCAGAGATTCGTCGTCTAAAAAAACTGCCCGCAAAGCCTGACATCAAACCAAACACCAAACCTCCCGATGATGACACCGGCAGCCCTGATGGAGATCCATCCGCTCCTGAGGGTAACGATGGAGCCAGCCCAGACACCTCGTCAAAGCAGAAGGTTAAGAAGCCCAACGAGAAAACCAGAAAGCAGCGTAAACAGCCCCGAAAGCCATCGGCGGAAAAATCCATACCCATTGCTGCCACTGATGTTCCGGAGGGATCAATCAGGAATGGAACCACCCCTTTTCATGTTCAGGAACTGACAATACAAACATCCAGTATTGAATATCTTTTAGAGCAATGGGTGACACCCGATGGACAAACCATTACGGCCAAACCGCCAGCCAGCCTTCATGGACATCATTACGGGCCAATGCTGCAGGCCTACGTTCTGCACCAGTATCATGGTTGCTCCGTTACCCAGCCAGAACTGCTGGACTGGCTATGGGACATTGGAATCTCTATTTCCAGCGGGGAACTCAGCCAGCTTCTGACGAAAGGACACGAGCAGTTCCATGCTGAGAAAGATGAGCTGTTGACTACAGGTATTCGCTGTTCAAGTTATATCCAGACAGACGACACGGGAACAAGGCATAAGGGGAAGAACGGTTACTGCACCATCATCAATAACGAGTCCTTTGCCTGGTTCGAGAGCACAGACAGCAAAAGCCGGGAAAATTTCGTAAGCCTACTGCACCGCCCATGGTCAACTTACACGTTCACCGACGATGCCTTGATCTATCTGGAAAAACTGGATTACCCCAAAAAGTGGCTACGCGTTCTTAATCCATACAGAGGCGTCACCTTCCTGAGCCATGAAGCCTGGGAAGAATGTATGAAAGACCTGAGACTAACTGGTAGACGGCGCCAGCAGGCCAGTGAAGCCATGATTTATGGCAGCCTGATACAGCATGGAGCAGGACATCTTACCACCTTCAGTGATGGGGCAAGGCAGTTCGACGTTTTCAAACACAGCCAGTGCTGGATACATGCAGAGCGAGGGCTGGCAAAAGTTCATCCGGTCAATGATCAGCAGGCCATGGCTCAGAAATGGCTTCGGACATGGTTCTGGGCCATTTACGATGACCTTAAAGACTTCAAGACAGAGCCAACTGAAAAAAAGGCAATAAAAGTACGACAGGGGTTCCAGGCGCTGATCCAAACCCAAACGTGCAGTGGGCTTCTTCAGGATGCTCTGTCAGGGTTGGCTGTAATCAAGGAAGAGCTATTACTGGTTCTGGATGACCCGAGCTTACCGCTGCACAACAACCTGAGCGAGAGTCAGATACGAGAATATGTTAAACGACGAAAGATCAGTAGTGGGACGCGAAGCGATTTGGGGCGGCAATGTCGCGACACCTTTGCCAGCCTGAAAAAAACGTGTCGCCTGTATGGTCTCTCTTTTTGGGATTATCTGAAAAGCCGACTAATGGGCGATGGGTTATTTCCGAGATTGAGTAACCTGATTGAGGAGGCTTCACGTCATCTTCCGTGTGGTGCTGCCAGCAGTTTTTGAGAAATTACTAGAGCAGTTCGTAATCAAAATAGAGCCTTATTTCTTTATTATCAACCCAACGATACATATCATTTATAAATTCGTTGTAGCGGTGACCAAAACTGTCATCAATAATGAATCCTTCAACTCTAAGTTTTTTTACCAGAATGGATCTCATAAATTGCGCTAGCCTGTCAGGACCATCAGGCATTCCAATCAGATTATTTTGGGATACGGTGCCGCACAGAGGGATGCGAGCAAAGTCATTAAGATTTGGCCAGACAGCGTCAAACACTTCTCCACCCACGCTCTCAAAATAAACATCAATTCCATCAGGGACTGCCTGCTTGAGTTGAGATGGAAAATTTGGATCAGTTCTGTCGATGCAGGCATCAAACCCAAGTACTTCGGTTGCATATTGGCACTTCCTGTTACCACTGGCTACTCCGACCACTCTACAGCCTTTTAGTTTTGCAATTTGTCCAACAGTCGCACCAACAGGACCAGCGGCGGCGGCAACCACAACAGTTTCACCCTCTTTAGGATTTCCTATAAACAAAAGCCCAGCATAGGCTGTAAACCCCGGCATCCCGAGAATTCCAAGAAACCATGATGGATTAACGGGGTGTTGACCAAGATTCTTTATTGGACTTCCCCACAGCGTACCATCTGAAATCGCATATTCTTGCCAGCCGCTATAGCAAAGAACCCAGTCTCCTTCTTGATATCCTGAGTGATTAGATTTTACAACTTTGGAAATAGTCCCCCCTCCCATAACAGCTCCCAACTCTGTTGGTGCAGCATAAGAAGCGGAGCTGCTCATCCTTCCTCTTTGGTAAGGGTCAAGTGACAGAAATATGCTTTTCAGAAGCATTTGACCTTCGCCTGGTTCAGGAATGGTAGATTCTTCTATTTGGAAATGGCTCTATTTTGATTACGAACTGCTCTACAGTGAAAACTGACTGTAGGTCACGAAAAACAAGGATTGGGCAACATTACCGGACAATATGCTGACAACCTTTGTAGATAAAGGGCTTCAGCAATGTTCAACCCAGTAGCAGTCTGAAATCCTACAAGAGCCTTGGAAATTATCGTGTGTTGGCATTCCGGTAGGGCGGCTAACAAGAACAATGCTTCTATTTCTATTAATAGTCATAAATTCCACTGCTTTCAAACCAGGCAAAATAAAGGTGGTTAATAATTATGACACAATCTTTATTGAGAATATTTGTAACTATTCAGCACTGAGCAAAGGCATATTACAGTAATTCCGAACAGCTCTATGAAGTGATTGATATATGTCCATTCCCTGTTTTCTGGCAGACGACAAATAGCTGCGAATCCGTGCAAACATAGAACCACCGTCTGCACTCCTGAAGCAGCCTGAGATTTTCTGCTTTAACTTGGCCATTCGAACATCCCGCTCACTGCCATTGTTATCGAAGGGAATGGTAAAATCTGACATGAAGCGCAGTGTCTCAGCCTTGAACTCAGTGAGTCGTTTGAAGAGATTGTAAGCTTTAGTATTCTTGACTTTCTTGCGCTTAAGCTCCTCTCGTTGCTTCTCCATATAGACGACTTCTTTCATTAGAGCCCGCTGAAGCAACCGGTCATAAATCTTCTCGATTCGTTCACAGACAACACTTGGCATCTGTAGCATACCTATGGTCTTAAAGCCCTTGCAGTAATGCCAGGAAAGCCTCAGTAGCTTCATCAATCGCAACGCCAGTTGATTGCTGTCCCTATCAACAACACCCAAAAGCTCCCTCAGGTGATGGGCATTGCAAAGTACGTGAGTTGCCGCATATGCAAAATAGGATTTCCAATGATCATGAACCAGAACGCCTGCAAATGTTAGCAGTATGCCCATCGTGTCCATGGCCTCACGACCTCGCTTTTCAGACAAGTAGTAGAGCGTCCATTGTTCATCCCGCATAACGTGTAGCCAGTGCAAAGAGCCCTCGGCCCGCATACCCGTTTCATCGGCTCCGGCAACAGACGATTCCCGCAAGGCGTCACGAATAACCTCTTCAGTAGAAGCCAGATTTTCATAGGTTCTGGCCACAAAATTGGCGACAGTGCCTGCACTTACACTCATTTTATAGAGAGTATTAAAATACTCTGACACGCGCTTAAAAGGCAGGAAATGGTATTGGTTAAGATAGACGGCCATAGCCTGTGTGGCTGAGCCATATTGTGCGGCAGCGGTAACACCTTCCGGGAATTCAGCCTGATTCCGACAACCACAAGTGCAGATTTTTACTTCAGCTCTATGGGCCGTTACTTCAAATTCACCCGGTCTCCCTGGTTCAAACACCTGTCGTTCAATATATTTGACCGGCTCACTATCAAGAAGAGACGCCTGACATTTATTGCATTCTTTAACCGGAAGGTACTCAATATAGTCAGGGATATCGACCTGTTTAAGACAAGTGCCCTGATGCCCTTTCTTTCCACCGGCTTTATTACCAGAAGACTGTCTCAGACTTTTAGGATTGGGTTTTTCATCCGATGGATCGGTACCTTTATCTGCGGAAAGGTCGTCAGAATGATCTGGAGAATTACTGTTTTTACAAGGTTTTTGATAACCATCAGACGATGGCGGCTTGCTGCTGTTTTGACTGTTCTTGCCAACCTTTTCTTCCAATTCTCGACATCGCTCTTCCAGACAGGCAACTCTCATCCGCAGCTCTGCATTCTCTTTCAAGAGAATCTCAGCCGACATAGTTGCGGGTAGTTCTGGAATCATGCTGGCGAATATTGTGGAAAAATGGTGCTTAAGAGGATGGTATAAAAATCAGAAAATTCCAGATTTATGTGGGGGTGCTGAACAGTTACGAATATTTTTCAAATATCAGAATTATTATTAATCTTGACTTGTAATTTCTCAAAAACTGCTGGCAGCACCACACGGAAGATGACGTGAAGCCTCCTCAATCAGGTTACTCAATCTCGGAAATAACCCATCGCCCATTAGTCGGCTTTTCAGATAATCCCAAAAAGAGAGACCATACAGGCGACACGTTTTTTTCAGGCTGGCAAAGGTGTCGCGACATTGCCGCCCCAAATCGCTTCGCGTCCCACTACTGATCTTTCGTCGTTTAACATATTCTCGTATCTGACTCTCGCTCAGGTTGTTGTGCAGCGGTAAGCTCGGGTCATCCAGAACCAGTAATAGCTCTTCCTTGATTACAGCCAACCCTGACAGAGCATCCTGAAGAAGCCCACTGCACGTTTGGGTTTGGATCAGCGCCTGGAACCCCTGTCGTACTTTTATTGCCTTTTTTTCAGTTGGCTCTGTCTTGAAGTCTTTAAGGTCATCGTAAATGGCCCAGAACCATGTCCGAAGCCATTTCTGAGCCATGGCCTGCTGATCATTGACCGGATGAACTTTTGCCAGCCCTCGCTCTGCATGTATCCAGCACTGGCTGTGTTTGAAAACGTCGAACTGCCTTGCCCCATCACTGAAGGTGGTAAGATGTCCTGCTCCATGCTGTATCAGGCTGCCATAAATCATGGCTTCACTGGCCTGCTGGCGCCGTCTACCAGTTAGTCTCAGGTCTTTCATACATTCTTCCCAGGCTTCATGGCTCAGGAAGGTGACGCCTCTGTATGGATTAAGAACGCGTAGCCACTTTTTGGGGTAATCCAGTTTTTCCAGATAGATCAAGGCATCGTCGGTGAACGTGTAAGTTGACCATGGGCGGTGCAGTAGGCTTACGAAATTTTCCCGGCTTTTGCTGTCTGTGCTCTCGAACCAGGCAAAGGACTCGTTATTGATGATGGTGCAGTAACCGTTCTTCCCCTTATGCCTTGTTCCCGTGTCGTCTGTCTGGATATAACTTGAACAGCGAATACCTGTAGTCAACAGCTCATCTTTCTCAGCATGGAACTGCTCGTGTCCTTTCGTCAGAAGCTGGCTGAGTTCCCCGCTGGAAATAGAGATTCCAATGTCCCATAGCCAGTCCAGCAGTTCTGGCTGGGTAACGGAGCAACCATGATACTGGTGCAGAACGTAGGCCTGCAGCATTGGCCCGTAATGATGTCCATGAAGGCTGGCTGGCGGTTTGGCCGTAATGGTTTGTCCATCGGGTGTCACCCATTGCTCTAAAAGATATTCAATACTGGATGTTTGTATTGTCAGTTCCTGAACATGAAAAGGGGTGGTTCCATTCCTGATTGATCCCTCCGGAACATCAGTGGCAGCAATGGGTATGGATTTTTCCGCCGATGGCTTTCGGGGCTGTTTACGCTGCTTTCTGGTTTTCTCGTTGGGCTTCTTAACCTTCTGCTTTGACGAGGTGTCTGGGCTGGCTCCATCGTTACCCTCAGGAGCGGATGGATCTCCATCAGGGCTGCCGGTGTCATCATCGGGAGGTTTGGTGTTTGGTTTGATGTCAGGCTTTGCGGGCAGTTTTTTTAGACGACGAATCTCTGCTTCAAGCAATTCTATCTGCTCTTTGAGCTGAATGATCTGCTCTTGCTGCTGAGTGATGAATCTCAGTAGATCTTCAGGTTGTAACTGCTGGTGTTCTAGAAAAGCCATGGTGAGAGGATAGACGACTGACCGAAATTATCCTGCTTCCAGCACTTTTTGAGAAATTACAAAAATATCTCATACAATGAGGAAAATATTGGATAGTTAGCTTGAGTTGATGGTCTTGTAGGAAAGATGTTTTCTCATGAACGCTATCTGAATTAGTCGTATTTTCCAGAGCTGTAATGCCTTGGGTGATGAAGTGCAAAAGTAAAATTCATGGATCTCAAAACGCAGTACCAACAATCAATAAAATTTGAAAAAGAATATTCCATTTTCTTCCTGGAAACTTCACAGCCAGGCTGGGGCTCCATTCTGGAAGAGCATCACAACAGACAAATGCCGTTCATTATGGATGGTGATGGTTTTATGCTGTTTGCCTCCGGAGAGGCAAAGTCACTCTATGATGGTTTGGATGATGCCATCAGGGCTGGTATTCGTCATAATCCCGAGTCCTTAAAGCTACATGCACCTTCCTGCTTAAAGTCAGCAACTGTGGTTGGTACTGAGTGTCAAACTGAAGTGCCTTCTTCTATCCCCAGCTCTTTCGCTGGTATCAGTGAATTCGATCTGCTATCTCACTATCACCGTGGGATAAGCAATATAGAGACACTTGAACAGTTGCGAGATGAGCTTCAAAGCCGATCATCTTCTGGTTCGGGCTTACTGAAACAGATGGTTGATATTCGTTTAGCAGACTTGCACGCTCGCGAAAATACAAAAAAGGCGGCTGCGATCCAGGAACCAGAAGAAACAAGCGAGTCGATTGCAGAGCAGAAACCATCGCGCCCTTTCCTTAATAAAACCATCCAGGATCTTGAGGAACTCTATTGGCAGGCATTTCAGAATAGAGGAACGCTTCAACAACTATATAAAGAGTTACAATGCAGGTCTTCTGTTAAAAGCATCCGCTTGTGTGAGCGTGTACGCAAGCGGTTGAATAGCATGCCAGATGTTGAGTTTGAAAAAGGTGCTGTGACGCCTGAGGTTACCAAGCCTTCTGGTGCTGCTGCAGAGTATCAAAAAACCAAAACGCGCCCCTATATTGATCGCACTGCGCTCCAGTTAAAGACACTGCACTTGTCCGGAGACTCAGGTCTGGATGTTCAGCAAGCTATTCTCGCAGAATTGGAGTTTCGTTTTACGACCGAAGCCATTCGATTAAAAGCGCTGGTCTGTCATAAAATAGAGGCATTGCGTTCGACGGCTCAGACTACAGATGAGCAGGCGGATAGTGAAAGCCAACGCAAGCTGGAAGAGCAGGCTCTGCTGGCCACCTACAAAAAACGCCTTTTAGAAGGGCGTGCACCAACACAGGGGCAGTTAGCTGCATTTTATAATTTGGATAGTGCAGCTAAAGCAGATTTTTTGGCCAAAGTTGAGCTGGAAAAACAACGTCTGATTCAGCAGGAAGAGAATAATATTACCTGCGACGATAGGGATGAGGAGGAAGCTGAGTATGAGCTTTCAACTCCCAAGCCAACCATGGTTGATCTGCTTACAAAACGGGCCAATGTATTTGAGCTGGCCAAGAAAGTTAAAGAGCAGGCTTCAGCCCTGAAATTCTCTTTTTCTTCGGCCTCCCGGACCGTTGAGAGTAAATCGTATGACCGTGGTAATTCGTTAGATGACGATTATATTGCCGAGGATTCTCCTGAGGATTATCCGCCGCCGGTGTTGGAAGAGCCTGTAAAGCCCCTTGAGCTGGTGGCTGATTTCACCCGGCCTTATGCCAGGGTTCAGGCAATGATCCAGAAAGAACTCGATCGACAGGATTTCCAGATTTTGCTGAAGCTGAGCGTGCAGGATCGTAGGCTCAATGATGTTGGCAATGAGCTGGGAATGAGTCGCCGGGATGTAAAGCGCCGAGTTACAGAACTGGTAGAGCGAATTGGCGAACAATATGCGGAGCCCTTGAAAGCCTTTGCGGAACCGATGGATGCGCTGCTGGATGAAGAGGGTGATGAAGTCCTGCTGGAACAAGCCGCTGAGAAGCTGGGTTTGACCCTGGCCCGTATGAAATTTCTGGTGATGGTTGCTGGTTCTCATTTCCGGCAGCCATGTAAAATTCACCAGGATCGGGCATATCGTCCAACCCGTTTGCTGGATTGACTGTTGTTAATAATTGATCACTGCCGGAAAACAAACTGTTCCAATAACCGGCTGGTCTTTTGAAACTGGCTCATAAAGATAAAGGTCACGATGACGGCTTTCGAGTCATCAACCCGGTAGAGAATCCTGTAGCCATCTTTATGGTATTCGCGAAACTGCATGCCAAAATAACGTTCGAGGTCGTAATTGACGGGGCATGATTTTGGGTTCTCAGTAACTTGCGTTTCAAAAGTCGCCTGGATTTCAGCGAGTTTGTCGATATGGCCTGGCAGGTTTTCAGGATGTCTGGATGCATTGTGTTCTATCACCAGCTCCATAGAGAGCTGATAGGACTCAAGGTAGATAACCCGCATCATTTATTATCCAGATACTTTGCCCTGATATTGTTCAGCACCTGGTCACCCGACAGTGTTTTGCCCTCTGCCTCGTCTTTGGCACCAAAAGACAATAGCTTCAGCAACGCGGTGGCTTCTTGCCTGCGCTCTCTATCCTCAAAGGATTCAATGACATAGACTGGCTTGCCATTTTGTGTCACCACGATCGGTTCTTCCAGGTCCAGGTTAGCCGCATTCTTTTTTACGAAGCTGATCGGTTCAATTCTCATCACTCTGTCTCCTGTTTATGGCCTAAATATAGTCCATATATAGATCTTTTGCTATCGGGCTGTGGCTGGTCACTCTTGTCGGCTTTTACGGTTTTGATCATCGGCATTGTTCTGGTCGTGCTGTGCATTATGAGGGTTCGATGGCGCTCTGTGCTTTGAAGAACCGGTAACCTTTAATCGTGAGTCCGTGATTTATACGAAGCAGGGCTGTCAGATTCTCTAGTGAAGGGCCATGCCCTTCAGCCAGCTCAGAAATGTTCAAGCCGGAAAGGCGTTTATCGAATGACTGCTGCTTGTCATAATCGGGGAAACTGGCGTCGATCAGCCGGGACTTCCAGTAGAGTGGTTGTGGGTCGTAGTCGCCATAGCCGTAGTCAAAGAAATCGACAGTACGCTGGCGCAGATTGATTTTGACCCGTTCACGAAGCATGGGAATGGGCTGGGTTTCAAAACCCTCGTAGGTCATCAGGGTCAGTTTGCCGGAACGGATATGAATTTTTACCAGGTCCACTCCATCGGTTTCTGAAAAGAGCTGTGTGGCACAACCGGCATAGATTCTTAACGGGGGCGGCAGGTCATTAATAAAACGACTATGGATGATCAGTGAGTGGCTGTCGTTAAGGATACTGGCTGGTAACTGCTGATGGGCCAGTTCGCACATCTGGTCAATAAGGTTGGGTTCTGCCAGAGAGAACAGCAGCTCACGAGCCTCTGCAACTGCAGTTTTGTAATCGCCAAAGAAGGCTTTGATATCTCTTTTCAGCGGGTCTGGCATGTGTTTGTAAATACGTTTTTTATTGAATTGCTGCAGGGCGAAGTAGACCTGTAAATCTTCCGTTCTCTCTTTTGCCGCCTGATCCAATGCATGGATATCAGCCTCACCCTTTAACAGATTAAAGGCCTGTTTGGGGGAGCCTATCTGTTCTGCCAGCAGCTTGGATTCCTCAAACTCGTCGGCGGTGGGTAACCGGCCCAGTTCAAGGCAACGTTGCCAGTAATTTTCTAATAGAAGGCGGTTTTCTTCTCTTAGCCGTTTTTTGTTGGAGGTGGGTCTGCTCTTATGAACCAGCTGTTTCCATTGTGGTCTTCGGCGTTGCTTGTTGGCCAGGTAGAGCTGTTCTTCGTCTTTGTCTTTGAAAATATAAAAGATCCCCGGTGCTACCGGGATGGGTTCTTCATCCAGAATCTGTTCGATAAAAATCTGGAGTTCAGTCTGGCTGAAGTATTTTTGAAACGTATTTCTGCTGGTGAGTACACCGTCTTTAAAGGGCTTGAATTTGCGGATGTGCTGTTCGCTGGCAATCATGGCGGATACCACCAGTAATTTACCGGTCAGGCGCCAGGCCCCGAGTACTGCATCAACCCTTTCTTCCAGGTCTTCGATCACATTAATGACATAGCCAAGGTTGACCAGGTCCCCTTCTGTTTTTTCGCCCTCGGGTCGCCAGTTTGGATCCCAGCCACTGGCGGTGATGCCATGGGCCTGTAATTCCGACAGGTCATCGCCATGGCCGCAGCCGTAGTCAAACACGTTGTATTGCCCTTTCAGGTAGCCATTATTGGCCAGTGTTTTCATGGGGCTTGAAAGGCTGTCCCGGCTCAGTGCGGTTTTGTGGCGGTCGACCTTGTGTTGTGTTTGTGGGTCGGCTAAGCCGATGGCAGCCCTTCGGAATAGACGACCATCCAGTAGTTCGTAGCCTTTTTCTTTGATCAGGGTTTCCCAGCTGTTACGGAACCCAATGATGCGTGTGTTTTCATAAAGCCCTGCCGTTTCTCCTTCCCGGGTAATCTCACAAAAGTCGGCGTGGTTAGGGTCTGAGGGGAGGATCATGTGTTCTTTGCGATGGAGGATTGGCGGATTGGTGGAGCTGGTAAAGTCAGTGGGTTTTATTTTCTCGCTGGCGAAGTCTAACCCATAACTGAAGTGCAGTGATGGATAGGCTTCGTCGTAGAAATCCGGATAGTAGAGCAGGGTGACTTTGAAACAGTCTTTATGGAGGCGAACGATATTCCAGTGCTGTTCCGGTATGCCTGAGTTTGTGGCTTGCTGGTGAATCCATGAGAAAAAATCCGGTGCGGTTTCACTCAGCGCCGAACGGTGGAGATAGAGTGCTTTAGGCAGTTTTTTGCCAAGCTCTTTATGCCTGGAAAGTTGTGCAACCGTTTCATACCATTCTTGTTCATTCATGGCTTTTATTTATAGCTGAAATTGTTCAAGAAAACGCTCAGGGGTGAGGTTTCTGGGAATGTAGCCTTGGCCGTTGGCTTTGGGTGTCATTATGCAGATGGCTGCATTTTGAGCGTCGCTGTTATAGCTAACGTGAATGGGCTTGTTATGTCCATAAAAATAGAGCCTGTCGAAAGTGAGCTGTTTGACGATCCAGGTGGTTACCTCCAGTGATGAGGTGTCCGGCACATGAAAATCACAGGCGGATCCTCCCCGGGAGCAGATGATGTCTCCTTTCCTGTTTTTTTCAAAGCAGCTGTGCTGATCCAGTTTGGGATATATAGAAGGCAGTACGCCCTGTTCTTTGGCCAGTTTTTTTCTTGCCGTCGCCAATGTGGGGGAGCAAAAGCCGTAGGTGATTTCCAGGGCACCAAACTGCTCATAAACCGGATCGAGTATATGGGTCGCCAAATCGGCAAGGGCCTGCCAGCTCTGGTCAGCCAGCGGAAGGTTATCAATAGACGATGATTGCCAAGTTTCACCGCACTCAATCAGTTGCCGGTAGGTGAAGTGTTTGCTGCAGGGTTGGTTCAGCTGGGGCATGTTAAGGGTCGGTTTTTCTTTTATATCAGAGTAATAAAAATACAGTGGGATTCCAATGACTATCAATTCATATAAGGGAGCGAATTTTCTGTCAGGTTGAGCATGGATCCCCATTCAGTCAGGGCTAATCTGAACGATTGAGCAATATCGTGGCCTGTGCCAGTGAAGGCTTCACCCGACAGTCATTTTGCTGAATTATAGGGTGTGTACCGTGCAGAATATCTATGAAAAGGAATTCATATGAACCCAATAATCCGCGAGTATGTTTATGCCTATGCTGTGGAGGTGGACTGGGGGGATTTATTTCCAGTGCGATCAAAAGTAGCGGCAGCACTGAACAGTATATTCCCGGCCGTTGTTGGCAACCAGGTTTCTTGTCATGGTTATATTCGCAGAGATCACGATTGTATCCTGAGTTATCAGGAAGCGCTTAAACGGATGAAAAAGGTGCGGGTGTCTGCGCCGGTGAGAACGAAAATTATCCAGGTGGCCCAGAGTATGGATTACTATTTTGCCGACGAAGCGCCGGTATTGGATGTTTATGTGACGCTTGATGGCAGCCCAGTGACCGTCATCAATGATGATGGCGAGTGCTGTTTTCCGACCCCATTTCCCCTGACCACCTGGAAGCGAATTACGGAGACGATGCAGCCAGAGGCGTATGCCCGGGCGAACTGGCCCAAACGGCGCAGGATGATTTTGAACACCATCAGGCACAATCTTGGATTTTATGATTGTTATTCAGAGATGATGGGCAATGAGAGTGCCATGCGTCTTTTTGTGGATTATATAAAGCGGTTTTTTCCAGAGCTGGTGACGGGGCTCTCTGATTTTCTGGACAAAAAAGCGCATCATGGTCTTGTGCCTGCCAAATCTGTGAAAAATACTGAGGTTGATGATGATGCCTGTGACGCAGTTGTAAGACGGCACATCCATCAGGTTGATTTGTACGATATGACTGATGGTGCGTTTTCTGATGTGTTTGAATAATGCGACTCTTCTATAATCCTGGTTCCCGAGGATCCAGGAGTTACTCCGGTGTTTAGCAATATCGTTTTGGTTGTTTTTATACTAATCGACCTTTGGCTATGGCTGGGCATTATTTCATCGGCACGGGAATCTGGCATGGTTATTCCACCGATGGTCGCAGTAGCGCTGTGTATGCTGATGCTTCTTGTTGGAGTGCTCCTGTCAGGGATTGCTTATTACCATCTGCTTTGGCTGTCGCTACTGATTATTCCCGGTAGTTTTCTATTGCTGACAACCCGGAATGGGCTTTCTTTATTGATGGCTTTGTCGGTTCTTTTTATGAAGAAACAATGATACTCATTGATCAATTTATGGTGTGAGGCCGAACGTCTACCTGTATGACTCTGAGGCGTCACCTTGCTTCTGAGGGTCGGTTTATTGATTGACCTATTTCAAATAGCAGATGATGCCCGGCAGTGAGCTGATCTTTATCTCACCGGAGTGCTGGCAGGTCTTTTACAGCTGATGGATATGATCCACCAGAGCCTGAGTATCTTCACTGAGCATCGAAAACTCATCATCAGTGATAAGAGCATGATTTTTCCACGCCAATACAATCAGGGTGGCTTTGCTTCGGGTCAGGCCATCGAAAAGATCCCTCATGGCCTTGTTTCGGTTATGTACCAGATCATAAAGCTCCTGATAGGCATCATGGTAATCACATTCATCATCTTTTGTTAATGCCTGAACATCTTCAAAGACCTGCTGGCAATACCGTTGCAGTATAATCGGGTGGAGCTTTTTGACGACTTTCCAGTCAGGTTCCGGGATCTTGTGCATGTTGGTGTTCTTATCGTAGCGGGTTAATGAGTGAGAGCAGAGTGACAGAGTATTGTACATCGTAAGGTTTCAGTCCATCTGCTCGGTGCGGTGCTTGCCCTTGGCGCTCGAAGACGTCGAGATCAGGAGGGCATAATGGGTGGAGATAAAGCCAGTCCGCCGTGATAAGGTGAAACCAAAGTCTATTACCCAAGCGGCAAAGTGGGGCTAATAACAACCGCAGTCAGAGCTGAGAGCAAATCCATTGGTATAACCGGCTGACCTATGATCCTTGGTGTGGTGGGATGAGGAACGAAGTTGGGATAGTTTTGCTATATCAAAAACAATAGACTCAGTGATCTGATCGACTCGCCTCCGTAAGAGGCCTCTCATTCAGGGAAGAAATAATGAGCCGGAATTAAGGCTGGGAGATCGAGAACAAGGAACATCCCCTTCAAATCCAGGTTGAAAGCTACAGATCTATCGGTCAACCTTGGGCGTGAGTGGCTGACCTGACTTGAGCCTGTATGATCAACCGTTACGTTGTGATTTAGTACTATCGGCTGAAAAAAAGCAGGTCAACGATGCCAATATCTATTGGCTCTGACTGTTGCCGGATGGTTTTTACCAAAAGGCTGGCGAGTGCCACCATCAACAGATGGTAAACTTGTATAACCGATCTGAAGTTATGTTTTAAGTGTTCGCCATTAATCGTGGTTATAAAGTAAATTTGGTGACAGAATGGTGACAGAAATCAAGAGTTCTAAAGATTAACTTCTTAAAAATCAGTGGGTAAGCGTTACAATGAGAGAACAGGTCCAAAACATAGAATAGGGCAGTCTGTTCTCGGTCAGCCTCCTAGCCCGGATATTTCATAAACTGCCCCGAATCTCGCGCAGGACTTTGTCGCTCTAAGGGATTTTGCGAGGGAGCGCCGTACCGGGGAGTACGGTCGACTGAGCAAAACTCCCTTAGAGCGGCAAAGGACAAGCGAGAGCGGGAGCACGTTTATGAAATATCCGGGCTAGTATAATCAACGAGTTATTTTGGTTTTGCGGTAAATAATAGGGCTTATTCTCTAGCCTGACTTATTCTATAAAATATAGGCTTAAATCAGGGAGCCTTCCCTGGAGTGTTCATGAATATTGGCAAACTTTACATTATTGCTGCCCCTTCCGGCGCTGGAAAGACCAGCCTGGTAAAGGCGATGGTTGAATCCACGCCACATGTGCGGGTCTCTGTTTCTCATACAACCCGCAATATCCGGTCTGGTGAACAGGATGGAGTAAACTACCACTTTACTTCAATAGAGGGCTTCCGGGACATGTTGAACAAAGGCATGTTTCTGGAGCATGCGGAAGTGTTTGGTAATTATTATGGGACCTCAGCACACTGGGTTCGTGAACAGCTGAACAAAGGTGAAGATGTTATTCTGGAGATTGACTGGCAGGGGGCACAACAGGTACGTCGTTTGATGTCGGATGCTGTTTCAATTTTTATTCTGCCGCCTTCCCTTGAGGCTCTAAGGGAGCGGTTGATCGGGCGGGCTACCGATGACCTTTCGATCATTGAAAGGCGAATGTCTCAGGCGGTCAGTGAAATGTCACATTATGGTGAGTTTGACTATCTGGTGATCAATGATGAGTTTGATCTCGCCTTACGGGATCTGCAAACCATCATTCGAAGTCAGCGGTTATCCATTAATTGGATGCAGCACTATAAAGAAGATCTGATTAAAGGCCTCATCGGCTAAACACTTTAGGCCGATAGCCTGTTTTTGGGGTTATTGGCTGAAAATTTAAATTAATCACTCTAGTGTTAATAACAGGGTTTCCATGGAGAGGATGATTATGCCTGAATTCAGAAGGATAAATGATGTTAGCTCAGCGAGCCCAATAAAATTATCATATAGACATAACGTTACTACTCCATCTGAAGGAAAGCTAAAAAAGTTCTTGATAAAAGTATTATCAATTAAAAAACGTATACCTTTGGCAATAGGATTATCGAAACAAAGAACCAAGAGTGTTCTTGAATTTGATTCTATTGTGGCAATAACTTCCAGTCAGGGACACTTAATAAAACATACGCCAAATACTGATGTAATTTCTACGCCCTCTCAATCCAAAAAATCTGTTTCAAAGGATGAAGAGATTCATAATGCTATTCTGGCATCTCGCTTAGTGGATAAAGAGGCAGTAGATTTACAAATCAAATCTGGTAGAAAGACCAGAAGTTGGAAAAAGCTTGAAAAAATTTCCAATCCAAAAAATAAAAAAGTAATTAGTGATAAAGGATTTTCTCGTCTAATTTCAGATTTAAAACAAAAAAATATCAGCCGTAATAATGATTTGAAATTAATGGTTTTGTTTGCTGCTGATAACTTTGAAAATAAAAAAATATCACCCGATCAAATGAAGCAGTATATGAATATTCTTGTTGACAAATACACTACTGCAAAAGCAGAAGAGCAAATGAAAGCTTCCGTTTTCGCATTGGCACCAACAGGTTCTGAAAGACAGGGGTTTGGCGGTGATAGATCCTTGAGAGCCAGTGAATCTGTACAGGTTGCAGAACTGCTTGCTACCGCAGGTGATCGTTTGGCTGCCACTGATGCTACAGATGATAAGAGTAGTGTAGTTCACAACTATAAGAGAGATTTTCCTTTGAGCCTTTATGGTTGGGAGTTGGATTTTGGCAATATTTCAAAGACTGTAGATAGTAAACTATTAGGTCTGCTTTCCCTCCAGCTAAAAACCAGATTAACTCAGGAGGCTGGTGGTCAAGATTTTGTTGACAAGCCTGAGTTCGAAAATCAACTTGTTGAAGGTATTCATCGGTCTATAGATGAGTTTGCAGATAGTTTGTTGAGATCTGCCAGGGCCAGAGTTGATAGTCCGATAAACACAGATAAATCTGTACTAGAGAGCGCAGAGATAATTAAGGGTAAGTTAAGTAAACGAAGAGGGCAGTTGGTTTCCATCTTACAGGAGCAACTCGGTAAGGTATTTGTCAATCAAACGGTGGAAATACCTGTTGATAAGATAGTGGACCATAAATTAGCACTTTTGGTTAAGGAATATGAAAGCCAAGCTGATGAAAATTATCTTGTTAAAGGAATCACTCAATCTGAAAAAATACCAAGTGACGAAATTGTAGATGGTATCGGTTTAAAATCAATAGAGATCAATATCAAAGATTCTGAGCTCCCAGAAGATGAAAATGTAAAAGAATGGGCTGAATTGCTACTGTCCCCTTATCATGAGGATGAACAGAAGCTTGTAGATAAGGATAAGCTTACGACTGGATTGGCAAAAAAGGCCATTGAAATGGATATAAAAGAGGGTATGATCTTGCCGGAGGGTTCTGATTCCAAAATTCCTTTTGTTCGGGGCAGCTCATTGCGTAAAGCGAAGCGATGGAAGCGTCCTGATGTTTACAAGCTCCCTGTTCCAGTGACTGACATTTTAAAAGAGGCTCTAGCAAAGCAAGAGGTAAAAGCAAATACTGATATGGTGACCACTAAAATGGAAGAACTCAAAACACAAGGCAGGGTTAAAGTACTGATCAATCAGTTTGAAAAGCTTATTAAAGATCAAACAGAAGCTGCAAATAAAGGGGGCACCGGGGACTCATCGGCTTAACAATAACTACCTCACCGTTGACCATTTTATAAAGGTCAACGGTATTATAGTACTAATTCCTTATTTTACAGGGGGTTGGTTGCTTCTCTTAACCATTCAACATCTTCTCCTATGAGTTCTCGGGAAAGCTCTTCTCTAACCATTTTGTGGTATTCATTCAGCCACTGAATTTCTGTATCAGTCATTAGCTCTTTAACCAGAGGCCGAGTATCAAATGGAGCGATCGTCATAGGAATGAGCTTTAAAAACTTGCCAAACTCATTCTCGATATCGTCAGCGACCAGCATAATGTTCTCAAGCCTGACGCCGTGTTTGTTATCACGGTAAACACCGGGTTCGTTAGTCACCAGCATGCCGGGCTTAAGGGCAACATCAAACCATCTCGGGCTGATACTCTGGGGACCTTCATGGACATTCAGGAAGTAACCGACTCCATGGCCAGTACCATGATTAAAGTCGATACCTGCACTCCATAAAGGCTGTCGGGTAATGGCATCCAGCTGTATTCCCCGCGTGCCCTCCTTGAACCTGGCAGTCGCCAGGGCGATATGGCTTTTCATCACCAGGGTATAGTCTCTCTTCTCTTCATCAGTCATCTCACCACAGGCAAATGTGCGGGTGATATCCGTAGTGCCGTCGGGGTACTGAGCGCCTGAGTCGATGAGCAGCAAACCGTTACTTTTAACAGGATAAGCAGACGCCTCATCTGCCCGGTAGTGACAGATAGCACCATGTCCGGCATAGCCAACGATAGAGGGAAAGCTGACGCCTTTGAAATACTCAGACTCTGAGCGAAACTGAAGCAGTTGCTCATCAATATTGACTTCATTCAGCTGTCCTGTGGGAATGTTACGTTCCAGCCAATGCATAAAACGGACCATTGCTGCGCCATCACGACGATAGCAGTCCTTCATCCGTGAGATCTCTGTGCTGTTTTTAATGGCCTTCAGGTCAGTCGTTGGCAGCCGGTCTTCAACAAGGCTAATGGATGCAGGAATGGCTGAGGCAAGCTTATAACCGGTATTGACCGGATTGATCATCAGGCGGGTAGCATCCGGAAGTGCTGATAATCTGCGTGAAATCTCATCATAGTCAGCCAGTTCTACACCAGCCTTTGCCAGGGCTGCCAGTGCGCCAACTTCTATTCGTTCTTTGTTGATAAACAATATGATGCGTTCTGGTGAAATCAGGGTATAAGCAAGAAATACCGGGTTACACTCGATATCAGAGCCCCTTAGATTCAACAGCCAGGCAATATCATCCAGTGTGGTGATGAGGAGCTCTGTCGCTTTCCTTTCCTGGAGAATTTTCCGAACGTCAGCGACCTTTTCGGTGAGACTTCTGCCTGAATAGAAATCCTCATGAATAAATACAGGTTCAGCAGGCAGTGCGGGCCTGTCAGTCCAGATATCGTTCAGCAGATCGTGATCGAATTTCAACGTAACGGATTTATCTGCCAATTTCATTTTGAGATTTCTGACGTTGCTCAGACTCTGAGTGGCGCCATCGAAGCCAACGCAGCCCAGCTCAGAGACTTCTTCTGTTACCCATTCAGCCATTGATGGCACCCCGGGTTGGCCATCCTTCATAAGGGTGATTTCTGAGCCTGCGAGCTGTTCTGATGCCTGAATAAAGTAGCGGCCGTCTGTCCACAGGGCCGCTTTGTCCTGTGTTACCACCAGGGTGCCTGCTGAGCCCGTAAAACCAGAGAGCCAGGCTCGACCTTGCCAGTGAGGGGCTACGTATTCACTGTTATGGGCATCTGAAGATGGGATGATCCAGGCGTCAATGCGATGTGTTGCCATTGCTTCACGAAGATCTTGAAGCTTTTTGGCTCTCTCTGGGTTCTTGATTGAACCAGAGCTTTTTCCTGGCTCAGGGCTTTTTCCTGGCTCAGGGCTGTTCGGGATATCCACCATATATTTATTCCAGGCTTTTGGCTGTTCGGCGCGTTATTGTCGGGCAGGATTTTTTTCTGCTTGGATCATACTTACGAATACTATAATCCGCATTCCTTATGGAGCAAACACTAACCCTGCTAAAGCTTGTCTGGCTATAGGTCGTAAAGTACACTAAAGGGTCCGGCAAACCGGCATTAAGGTTCTGTTACCGGAACCTGATACTAAAATTGATGGAGTGGAATGTGGCTCGAGTAACGGTAGAAGATTGTCTGGATAATGTAGATAACCGCTTTGAACTGGTTATGGTTGCTTCCAAGCGTGCCCGCCAGCTGACCATTGGCGGCAAGGATCCCAAGGTAGATTGGGAAAATGATAAGGCAACGGTAGTTGCTCTGCGTGAGATTGCAGAAGGTCTGGTGACTCCGCTTTCCGTTGACGACCGCACGGTTGACGACGACGAAGCAGCAATGTTTCTGGCTGGTGTAGAACAATAAGCGTTTTACCTTCGTACTATCTTTTAGATCACAAGCTTCAGAAGATAAGAAGGTGCAATGGATGATCTGTGTGTAAGGAGCGGACTTTGCTGACCATCGATGAGTTTGCCGGCCGCTTGAAGTCCTATCTGAATCCCGAGCAGGTCAACCTGGTTCGTCGGGCTTACTATTATGCGGAGCAGGCCCATGACGGACAGACACGGCGAAGCGGCGACCCCTACATTATTCATCCTCTTGAAGTAGCCTCTATTCTTGCCGACATGCACATGGACCATCAGAGCCTGATGGCAGCCATGTTGCACGATGTTATTGAAGACACCGGTATCGAAAAGCAGGACATTGCCGGGCAATTTGGTGATGTGGTTGCGGACCTGGTGGATGGGGTCAGTAAGCTGACCCACATGAATTTTGAGAACAAAACGTTAGCCCAGGCCGAAAATTTCCAGAAAATGGCCCTGGCTATGGCCAAGGATATCCGGGTCATTCTGGTTAAGCTGTCGGACCGCCTCCATAACATGCGCACACTGGGTGTATTGAGGCCAGACAAGCGGCGCCGTATTGCCAAAGAAACCCTGGATATCTATGTGCCGATTGCCAATCGTCTTGGCATGCATACGCTGAGAATAGAGCTGGAGGATCTGGGCTTCTTTGCCATGTATCCTATGCGTGCCCGGCTGATTCGACAGGCAGTACGCAATGCCCGTGGCAACCGCAAAGACCTGGTCAGTCAGGTTCAGCAGGCCATTGCTGCCCGCCTGGAAGAAGAGGGTCTTAAAGGCCGGGTGGTTGGACGGGAAAAACACCTGTACAGCATCTATAGCAAGATGAAGAACCAGCGTAAGTCTTTTGATGACATCATGGACATGTTTGCGTTCCGCATCATTGTGGACAGAGTAGACAGCTGTTATCGCGCACTTGGTATTGTCCATAACTTCTACAAGCCCATTCCCGGCCGGTTCAAAGATTATATCGCCATTCCGAAGGCCAATGGTTACCAGTCGCTTCATACCACGTTGTTTGGTATGCATGGCGTGCCAATAGAGATCCAGATCCGGACGCAGGAAATGGAAGATATGGCCAATAACGGCATTGCTGCCCACTGGCTTTATAAGTCCGGAGAAGAAGCACTTTCGGGTAGCCATGCCAGAACCCGGCAGTGGCTCAAAGGTGTACTGGAGTTACAGAAAAATGCGGGAGACTCATTGGAGTTTATTGAGAACGTTAAAATCGATCTCTTTCCAGATGAGGTTTATGTCTTTACTCCCAAGGGGCATATTCTTGAGCTGCCCAAAGGTGCGACAGCGGTTGATTATGCCTACGCCGTTCACACCGATGTGGGCAACACCTGTGTAGCCTGTCGTATTAATAAACGTCTGGCGTCACTCAGTCAGCCGCTGCAGAGTGGCCAAACGGTTGAAGTCGTTACTGCTCCCGGAGCAAGACCGAATGCGGCCTGGTTGAATTTTGTTGTCACGGGCAAGGCCCGGTCGAATATTCGCCACTTCCTCAAGCATCAGCGCAGAAACGAGTCAATCGCCCTGGGTCGACGTTTGCTGAGCAAAGCCCTGGTCAGTTTTGACAGCAGCCTTGAGCAAATCAGCGAACAGGTTATTCGCAAGCAATTGTCCGTCTTTAGTCTGGATGACCTTGATGAGCTTCTGGAAGATATTGGCCTTGGTAACCGCATGGCCTATATCGTTGCCAAGATACTGGTTGAACCTGGTAGTCTGCCTGAGAATAAGAGTCAGCTGGATCTTTCCAATAGCGAAAAACCGCTCTCTATTCGTGGCTCGGAAGGGATGGTTATCAGCTTTGGCAAGTGTTGCTATCCAATCCCGGGAGATCCTGTTGTTGGTCATGTCAGCTCAGGGCGCGGCATCGTTATCCATACAGACTCCTGCCCAAATGTCTCTGAAATTCGCCATAACCCGGAGAAAGTTCTGGAGGTTGAGTGGGATAAGGACGTCTCTGGTGAATTCACAGTAGAGCTCAGTGTTGAGCTGGAGCATCATCGTGGCATGATTGCCTCTCTGGCTACGGCAATTACTGCGGTAGAAGGCAATATTGAGAAGATCAGCATGGTAGAGCAGGATTCTCGATGCAGCATCGTTCAGCTGCTACTCAGTGTCAGTGACCGTGTGCATCTGGCAAAAATAATTAAGCGACTTCGGGTTATTAAAGGCGTTCACTCCATTGTCAGGCGACGTCGCGACTCATAAGCTTTTTTTTATTAAACTCATCAATATAAAAAAATTGCAGCCACTATCCGGTAAATATTGCCCTTAATCCTTGAAAAATAATGTTTACCCCCTAGTATCGGGTGTCTTCTTTTTCGGTTTTTCTGTAGGGCTAAGGGCTTCCCCAAGGCTTCTGATTCCCAAGTTTAAGAGATTACATTGATGAGTAACCGACAGACGATTAATACTGATAAGGCGCCCAAGGCCATTGGCACCTATTCCCAGGCAGTAAAAGCAGGAACAACTGTTTATATCTCAGGGCAGATTCCGTTGGTTGCAGAAACCATGCAATTATTGGAGGGAAGTTTTAAGGAGAAAACCCGTCTCTGTTTTGAAAATCTCCAAGCCATTGCCATGGCTGCTGGCGGTACCCTTGATGATGCCGCCAAAGTAACCATTTTCCTGACCGATATGGCTAACTTTGCTGAAGTGAATGAGGTCATGGCTGAGTTCTTTAAGCAGCCTTATCCTGCCCGCGCAGCTGTTGGAGTCAAAGCGTTGCCAAAAGGTGTGCCGGTAGAGGTAGAGGCTATTCTGGAACTGAAGTAAGCTTCTTCAGCGATGAGCTCCTGATTACCTGATTATTTTCAGTCAGGGGCTCTGCGAATATCCTGCGACATACATTACTTTCTGGTTTGATTCGTTTGCAGCTTTCCGATGTGTTAATCATGACAATCGGTTGAGTAGTGCTGTCGATAACAGGTTTGGTTTGGAGTCTTAGACAGTGTGAACACTCGGAATAGAACTGACAATGGCTCTGCCATTGCATATCCATAATTTCTGAGTGATCTTTGCTCAATTCATTCTGTCTGAACCCTTCTCCTGTGGGTATTGAGCTCTTTGTTATATCACCTTGTTCCCCCGAAACTTCATTAACCGATCGGCCTGAGTGGAAATGTACCCGGGAAGTGCTTTTGTTGTTTTCTGAATCGAGGCTTTGCACCGGGTTGTATATTGATGCGACAAAAGTTGGTAGGGCCGAACTCACGATATTGCGCTCTTTTTGGTGGTTAAGAAATAAACAAATTAACCGTATAGAAAGATGTTTAACGTGATAGTTCAAAAATAATAGCCAGCATGGCTATCCGCTATTCTATCTGTCGCTTATCTTGTGGATAAGGCTTGAATAGCCACTTTTATAGTCAGGAAAGTAAAACCTGTAACCTGTCTCAATAATCCTCTGGTTGGAGCACCTTCGGTTCCCCCGTTGTGGTGATGGATAATGCTTATTATCTAATGGTACGTTCAGTTGTCTGCCAAGCCATTGCAATACATCGAATGTTGTCGCAGGGTTGCTGTCGACGCCAAGATACAGGTTATCGACAGGCATATTATCCATATCTCTTCGAATCAGGTGTGCAATGATACCAGCACAGTCTTTTCGATGAATGCGATTACTGTAGATTTCCGGTTCTGCCGGACAGCCTTCACCTTTTTGTACCCGGCTGATTAACCGGTTTCGGCCAGGTCCATAAATACCACCAAAGCGGATGGCAGTACCGGGGAAGGGAGCATGGTGTAACAGGCTTTCCGCTTCCAGCATGATTCGACCATTAAATTTCACAGGCTGGGTTGCCGACGTTTCATTCACCCATTCTCCCCTGTTCTGGTGGAAAGTGCTGGTGCTGGATGTGAAGAAAATACGGTTTGGCTGGTACCGTTCCTTCACCAAACGGCCAAGAACATTCTTCAGTCCGTCAATATAAGCTTGTTGGTAATGCTCTTCTGATCGGCCATTAGCTGCTGCTGCATAGACAACATAGTCAATCTGTGCAGGCCAGTCACCAAGTCCTTCAGTATTAAACAGGTCTCCCTGAATGGCGTTTACGCCACCGGGAAGCTTTGCGATATTGCGCCGAAGCCCCCAGACATTAAAGCACTTCATGGAAATCAGCTGGCGGGCGAGTTCGCAACCCACATCTCCACAGCCAGCAATCAATATATTGAGCTTATTCATAGCTATCATCTATTGGTTGGTATAATCTTCGGAAAAAACATAATGGCGATTTCATTTATATAGCTGTATGAATTTACAGTATTATAGGTGGCGCAAACATCCTTGCCAGTCTTCAGGGCTTTTTTGCGAGCAGGGCTGTTCATCGAGCTGTCTTTTTAAAACCGTTGAAAATCATTATGACACTGACAGAACTTCGCTACATTGTCACCCTTGCCCAGGAGCAGCACTTTGGCAAAGCGGCCAGTAAGTGCTTTGTCAGTCAGCCAACGCTGAGCGTTGGGGTCAAGAAACTGGAAGATGAGCTGGGTGTTGCCCTTTTTGAGCGTACCCGGAATGCAGTTCGTGTTACCCCAATGGGTGAGTTGATCATCAGTCAGGCTCAGAAAGTGCTGGAAGAGGCTGCGGCAATCAAGCAGCTGGCAAAAACCGGTCAGGATCAACTCAGCTCATCCTTGCGAGTTGGTGCTATCTATACCATTGGCCCCTATCTTTTTCCTCATCTGATTCCTCAGCTGGCGCAGGCCGCACCCAATATGCCGCTTTATATTGAGGAAAACTATACGGCGGTTTTACGCAGAAAGCTTCGTCTGGGTGAGCTGGACGCGATTATCGTTGCCCTGCCCTTTAATGAACCGGATGTGTTAACCAGGCCGCTTTATGATGAGCCTTTCAGGGTACTGCTGCCAGGTGGCCATCCCTGGGAACGTCAGAGAGAAATTGATCCCGCAGACCTGGTCAAAGAAGAGCTGCTGCTTCTGGGTGAAGGGCACTGTTTTCGAGATCAGGTGTTGGAGGCCTGTCCGATGCTGGCCAGTAAGAAAGAGGCTGGCAGTGCTCATGACGGGAGTGGTATTGAAGCCACCTCACTGGAAACCATTCGACATATGGTGGCATCCGGTATGGGCATCAGTGTTCTGCCACAGTCAGCCGTTGTGGATCATCATTACGCTCCCAATATTCTCAGTACCCGGCCATTTTGTTCACCCTCACCCAGTAGGACAGTGGCCCTGGCCTGGCGAGCCAGCTTTCCAAGGCCGAAGGCAATTGATGTACTTTCCGATGCCTTGAGACAGTGTTTGGTGAAGTGATAAGTAGGCCTATGGTGAGTATGAACAGGTCATTAAATACAATTCCGGTAACCACGTTAAAAGGCGTTGGTGATGCTCTGGCTGATAAGTTGGCCAGAATAGGTATTCACAACATTCAGGACCTGCTTTTTCATCTCCCTCTTCGATATCAGGACAGAACCAGAGTGACGCCGATCGGTCTCCTGCAACCCCATAGTGATGTGGTCATCCAGGGAAAGGTTCTGGCATCTGATATCGTTATGGGCAAACGTCGCAGCCTGCTTTGTCGACTGGGTGATGGGTCCGGATCAATCAGTTTGAGGTTCTTTCATTTTACTGCAGCACAGAAAAATAACTTCAGGCAAGGGACCGAGATTCGATGTTTCGGAGAACCCCGACGGGGAGCTACCGGGCTTGAGATGTACCACCCTGAATATCGGGTGATCAAATTGGATGCGCCTGTTGACGTTGAAGAAACATTAACGCCGGTCTATCCAGCAACAGAAGGACTGACACAACAGCGAATCCGCAGTTTGTGTGAGCAGGCATTAAAGTTGCTGGTCGATGAAAGCTCTCTCCAGGAACTTCTGCCTGTGGATATTCGGCAGAAATATCAGCTTGGTTCGCTGGTGGAAGCCGTTCGATTGCTGCACCAACCGTCGCCAGAAGAGTCGATGATGCTGCTCACTGAAGGACGGCATCCGGCCAGGCAACGCCTGGCTTTTGAGGAGTTATTGGCCCATAACCTCAGCCTCCGGCAGCTCAGAAGGCGAGTACAGTCTATCGGTGGTTTTGCCATGCCACCTGCAAAGCGGTTAACCCGACAGTTAATAGAGCAACTTCCCTTTTCCCTGACCTGTGCACAGCAAAGAGTGAGCGATGATGTCAGCCAGGATATGGCCACTGAACTGCCAATGCTACGACTTGTGCAGGGGGATGTCGGTTCAGGCAAAACCGTGGTCGCAGCACTGGCAGCACTGCAAGCGGTAGAAAATGGTTATCAGGCTGCAGTAATGGCACCAACGGAAATTCTGGCCGAGCAACATCAGCTCAACTTCTCAAACTGGCTTAAGCCGCTGGGCATTTCCATGGTTTTCCTTTCCGGAAAAACAAAAGGAAAAAAACGCCTGGAAATTTTAGATCAGATAGCTTCTGGCGAAGCCATGGTGGTGGTCGGAACCCATGCCCTGTTTCAGGATGAGGTGATTTTCCACAAGCTGGGCATGGCCGTTATCGATGAGCAACATCGATTTGGCGTCCATCAAAGAATGGCATTAAGGAAAAAAGGGGAGAAAAACGGAGGACTACCTGACCAGCTGATTATGACTGCTACACCAATCCCCAGAACATTGGCCATGAGTGCATACGCAGATCTTGATGTTTCAGTGATTGACGAGCTACCGCCCGGACGCACACCCATCAATACCGTTGTTATTGGTGACGATCGTCGTGAAGCCGTCATTAAACGACTCAAAACAGCGTGCCTTGAAGGGCGACAGGCGTATTGGGTCTGCACGCTGATCGAAGAGTCCGAAGCATTGCAATGTCAGGCAGCAGAGGTGACGGCTGGGCAATTAAGAGAAACACTTCCAGAGTTGTCCATCGGTCTGGTTCATGGCCGGATGAAAGCCAGCGAAAAGGCGGAGGTGATGAATGCTTTCAAGGAAGGTCATCTTCACCTGCTGGTGGCAACCACCGTTATTGAGGTGGGGGTTGATGTACCCAATGCCAGCCTGATGATCATTGAAAATCCTGAAAGGCTTGGGTTGGCTCAGTTGCACCAGCTCCGGGGGCGAGTGGGTCGTGGAACTATTGCCAGCCACTGTCTGCTGATGTACCACGCACCGCTATCCCGGCAAAGCAGGGAACGCTTGCAAGTGATGAGAGATTCCAATGATGGTTTTGTGATCGCAGAGAAAGACCTGGAGTTAAGAGGCCCTGGTGAGGTGTTAGGTACCCGGCAGACAGGTCTGGCACAATTTCGGGTGGCCGATCTGGAGCGGGATCGTGACTTGCTGATGGCTGTCCGCACTGCTGCCCAGGAGTTAATGCACCAGTCTCCAGAAGGTGTAGAGCCGTTGGTGAACCGCTGGCTCGGTAAGGGTGAAGAGTACGCAAATGTTTGACGAGTTATCAGGAATTGAGACAAAAGCTTCTCGCCCCGCAAAGCGCTGGTGAAAGAAGATTGGCCTGCCTGGAAGAGACTCAATAATTAATGTTGAGCTTTCTAAACAGGAATCCCAGGCACCACAATGGCCCAATCAGCAGAAACTGCAGATCCTCAAAGAAGGACGGCTTTTTCCCTTCTACCTTGTGACCAATAAACTGAAAGACCCAGGCGACAACAAAAATCGCAATGCTGGCCTGTAAGACATAAGCTCCAAGCGCTTGAGATATGGCTGCTGATGCCGCAAATACAGCAATCATTGCCAGCGACAGCTTGAATGAGAGTTTGAAATAGAACAGCAGGGTGACGCTCATCATCGCCCAGGTAACGACAGGGCTGAATGCCCATATGATACCGACAATACTGAAAAGGATGGATGGAACACAGATCCAGTGAATCAGTTTATTGGTGGGATTCTGGTGGCTTTCGCCATATTCATTGAACCATTGCTCGATGGTTTTCATCGCTATCTCGACTTTAGAGTCTGTATAAAACGATAATTCGGTCAGCTTTTTATAGTGAAGCAAGCCGAAATCAGTGAACTGTTTTTCCAAGTTCGTTATTACTTCCGTTTTTTGCCTAAAAGCCTTTAGTTATGCTGCTTCTGAATTATCCGGTATTAACTGGTCGATCAGATCGCGAAAATTGAACTCATATTTTTGCTTATATCTGTTCCAGCCCTTGCGAATAGAGAACCTCGGAATAATTCCTGAAAGAGCAATTTTCATCATGCCTGCAGTGGTTGTATCCGGGCTTCTCCAGGGTATCCGAGAAATATTCAGACATGCCTGATTTTTACAAACGGTTAATAACTGCAATAATGCATAGCCTGCCATTTTCAAATGCATCCATCGAAGCAGTGTTCGCAATTTCTGCTGCCATAAATGGCAACAGCCAAAAGCATGTTTGAGTTGGTGAAACATTGGCTCTACCGGCCATCTCCGGGAATAGGCACGAAGCACCTCCAGTCCCTCAAGTTCCGGATTGGTCGAGATGAATATTCTGCTTTCGGTCAGACCTTTGTCATTTTCAAAGCGACTCCAGACGACGCGTACTTCACGACCTTTAAGGAATCTGGCGCGACAGATCAGGGTACGATAACGTATTTTGCGAAATTTGCCGTACATCCATACTGTTGCTTTTTCTTCCGGCAGTTTCTTAACCTGTTCTGTCGTCATCTTGATGCCGTACTTTTTTGGGCGCCCTCGCTTCTTTACGGTGGGTGCTGGCGGCAAAGCATAGAGGGCCCGATTTGAAGGTATCTGACCAACAACTTCTATGTTCATTTCCAGAGCTGGCTTTATCAGTGTCCAGTTCATATACCAGCAATCGGTTAGCAGGCGTAGCACTCGATCCTTCACTTCATTGCGTACCACCCTGAGCATGGCCACGGCAATTTTCAGTTTGCTGGTGTTACCTGAAGCTGGTGTCGGAAATGAGATCACCGGTATGGCGGTAAATACTTCATCTGCAGCCCGCTCAAATATGATGGCCAGGGAAACCCAACACTGCCCCCAGATGTACGTCGGCCGATTGCGTTTCTTGCTGTGTTGATGATGTGTACGACAAGCAGGGGCTTTGTCGGAAAACCGTTCGATTACCCAGTCATCAAGCCCCAGGACCACAGGTTGATTCTCAGGAGCTTTGGAGCAGACCAGACGGATCAAGTGGCGTGCCAAGTTCTTCCATTGCCACTTGCCCTGAGATAGCCAGTGGTGGTAGCTGCTCCACACACAATGAAAATCAATTGTTAACAACGCCTGTGTAACAAAGCCGTCGGCTGAAAGCATGCAACCGAACAGCAGTTCGCAGAACGTTGGTACTGCAGTTGATGATAGCGCTCCAGCAAGAAAGGTTGTATATGAAGCGAGCTCCCTGAGGATTACTTGATGATCTGAAGTGAGCATGGCAACCATCTCGAATTTCGTCATTGGGGATGGTTGCTTTTAGCAGATTATGCGCCGGAACTATTGTGCTCTTAAAACTCTAAAGTCGAGATCGCTATGTCACCTCTTTATATTCTTATTATTGACATCAGTGGGTAATTTATCAGTTGAGACTATGGTTCGCAATTAGTGTCAGGTCAGCTATCCACAGTAAAGTGACATCGATAAAAAGCCCGGAGTTAAACCCGGGCTTTGAGCAATGATTGGCCGAAATCACGCGTTGGTAGCAACAAAGTACTTAGGATCTTCAATCACGTTCACTTCCACCAGGTTACCTGCCTTTTTCAGCAGCTTCCTGCAGTCATTACTGAGGTGAAGGAGGTGTAGCGTCTTGCCACTGTTGGTATAGCGCTCCGCCAACGTATCGATGGCTTCCAGCCCGGAATGATCACAAACCCTGGAGTCCCGGAAATCAATAATGACATCCTTGTTGTCATTCTTCGGAGAAAACTGCTCAAGGAAGTGTGTGGTGGAACCAAAGAACAGAGGGCCATGCACCTGATAAATAGTGGAACCGTTCCGGTCTTCCAGTTTCGCGATCTGAATATGCTTGGCGTGCTTCCAGGCAAAAATCAGGGCAGAAACAATAACGCCGACAATAACAGCCACAGCCAGGTCCGTCAGAACGGTCACTACGGATACCAGGACCAGCACAAAGGCATCACCCCTGGGTACTTTGTTCATGATTCGGAAGCTGCTCCACTCAAAGGTTCCGATAACAACGATAAACATGACACCAACCAGGGCAGCGACCGGAATCATTTCAATCAATGAAGAAGCAAAGAGAATAAAGGTCAGCAGGAATAACGCCGCAGAAATACCAGATAGGCGACCCCGGCCGCCAGAGTTGACGTTAATCATGCTCTGGCCAATCATCGCACAGCCGCCCATGCCGCCAAAGAAACCGGTAACCACATTAGCAAAGCCCTGCCCAACGCACTCACGGTTGCTACTGCCATGGGTTTCGGTGATTTCATCCACCATCCTCAGGGTCAGCAGCGACTCAATGATACCGATAGCCGCCAGAATCAGAGAGTAGGGGAAGATGATCATCAGCGTTTCAACGGTAAAAGGCACGGAAGGAATGCTGAATGCTGGCAGGCCACCCGCAATACCGGCAACGTCACCAACGGTTTTGGTTTCCAGATTCAGGCCAAGGGCGAGAGCGGTAACCACAATAATGGCAGCCAGTGAAGAAGGAATGGCCGTGGTCAGCCTGGGCAGGAAATGGATGATGGCCATGGTTAAGGCAACCAGCCCAAGCATCAAATAAAGCTCACTACCTTTCATCCAGGCTACATCAATAACACTGTTTTCCAGGAATGAGCCGGACAGCCATCCGGTTTCACCCTGCACGCCGAACTGGCTCAGTTGCGCCAGGAAAATCACAATGGCAAGGCCGTTGACAAAGCCGAGCATGACAGGATGGGGAACCATTCTTAGTAACTGTTCAGCACCCCCACATAAATCTGGAATTTTCTGAGGCTCTTGTAGGATTTCAGACTGCTACTGGGTTGAACATTGCTGAAGCCCTTTATCTACAAAGGTTGTCAGCATATTGTCCGGTAATGTTGCCCAATCCTTGTTTTTCGTGACCTACAGTCAGTTTTCACTGTAGAGCAGTTCGTAATCAAAATAGAGCCTTTTCTGATTTTTATACCATCCTCTTAAGCACCATTTTTCCACAATATTCGCCAGCATGATTCCAGAACTACCCGCAACTATGTCGGCTGAGATTCTCTTGAAAGAGAATGCAGAGCTGCGGATGAGAGTTGCCTGTCTGGAAGAGCGATGTCGAGAATTGGAAGAAAAGGTTGGCAAGAACAGTCAAAACAGCAGCAAGCCGCCATCGTCTGATGGTTATCAAAAACCTTGTAAAAACAGTAATTCTCCAGATCATTCTGACGACCTTTCCGCAGATAAAGGTACCGATCCATCGGATGAAAAACCCAATCCTAAAAGTCTGAGACAGTCTTCTGGTAATAAAGCCGGTGGAAAGAAAGGGCATCAGGGCACTTGTCTTAAACAGGTCGATATCCCTGACTATATTGAGTACCTTCCGGTTAAAGAATGCAATAAATGTCAGGCGTCTCTTCTTGATAGTGAGCCGGTCAAATATATTGAACGACAGGTGTTTGAACCAGGGAGACCGGGTGAATTTGAAGTAACGGCCCATAGAGCTGAAGTAAAAATCTGCACTTGTGGTTGTCGGAATCAGGCTGAATTCCGGAAGGTGTTACCGCTGCCGCACAATATGGCTCAGCCACACAGGCTATGGCCGTCTATCTTAACCAATACCATTTCCTGCCTTTTAAGCGCGTGTCAGAGTATTTTAATACTCTCTATAAAATGAGTGTAAGTGCAGGCACTGTCGCCAATTTTGTGGCCAGAACCTATGAAAATCTGGCTTCTACTGAAGAGGTTATTCGTGACGCCTTGCGGGAATCGTCTGTTGCCGGAGCCGATGAAACGGGTATGCGGGCCGAGGGCTCTTTGCACTGGCTACACGTTATGCGGGATGAACAATGGACGCTCTACTACTTGTCTGAAAAGCGAGGTCGTGAGGCCATGGACACGATGGGCATACTGCTAACATTTGCAGGCGTTCTGGTTCATGATCATTGGAAATCCTATTTTGCATATGCGGCAACTCACGTACTTTGCAATGCCCATCACCTGAGGGAGCTTTTGGGTGTTGTTGATAGGGACAGCAATCAACTGGCGTTGCGATTGATGAAGCTACTGAGGCTTTCCTGGCATTACTGCAAGGGCTTTAAGACCATAGGTATGCTACAGATGCCAAGTGTTGTCTGTGAACGAATCGAGAAGATTTATGACCGGTTGCTTCAGCGGGCTCTAATGAAAGAAGTCGTCTATATGGAGAAGCAACGAGAGGAGCTTAAGCGCAAGAAAGTCAAGAATACTAAAGCTTACAATCTCTTCAAACGACTCACTGAGTTCAAGGCTGAGACACTGCGCTTCATGTCAGATTTTACCATTCCCTTCGATAACAATGGCAGTGAGCGGGATGTTCGAATGGCCAAGTTAAAGCAGAAAATCTCAGGCTGCTTCAGGAGTGCAGACGGTGGTTCTATGTTTGCACGGATTCGCAGCTATTTGTCGTCTGCCAGAAAACAGGGAATGGACATATATCAATCACTTCATAGAGCTGTTCGGAATTACTGTAATATGCCTTTGCTCAGTGCTGAATAGTTACCATTCTTATAAACTTGCCGAGTTTGAATACTCCGGCAAGCACTTGAATAATACCCATCAGGACAACGGCTGCGAACAGGTATTGTACGCCGTGGCTGGCAACCAGACTGACCATAACCACGGCCAGGGCACCAGTCGCTCCAGATATCATGCCCGGGCGGCCACCAATGGCTGCGGTAATCAGACCAACAAGAAAGGCGGCATATAAGCCGACCAGCGGCTCGACCCCGGCAACGAAGGCAAAGGCAACCGCTTCTGGAACAAGAGCAAGCGCTACCGTTAAACCGGAAAGGAGATCATTCTTTATTGTGGCAACGTTTCTGGCGTGGGGTTCGAACAAGTGGCGTCTCCAGTAAGGTATGTACAAGTCTTGAAAGGTGTTAACGGCACACAGGCACCGGTATTGATCATTTGCTGTTGGTGAATAGTAGAGCTGCTGTATGCCTTACTGCCCGGTGGGTTATTGTGAAAAGAACCGGGAGCAAACGATCACAAGACATATTGAGTGTTGGCAAGCGGGTTGAGGCATTGCTTCCACTGCGGAACGACTGAGTATCTATTGTCTGTTTTGTGGAGAGCATTCTAAAGAACGGGGTTTGTAAAGGCAATGTCATGGCTCTCCCTCTTAATAAAAGTCAGTCTGGCTTTTAGTGGCCGCTCCTGCTTTGGCGCTTTACTTTTCTATAAGTATTGTTCTCGGGTTGTCACATGAAACATGTGCCGTATAATGCGCCCCACTTCCACGGACTGGCCCAAACGGTCACCCACAGATCAGTAGAATGAATCATCATCGCTGACCGGGAAGTACGGTTTGAAAACAGGTTGTTTGGATTGAATCAAAAACACCGGTTGACAAATCAAACTGGCGCGGTAAGATGCGCCTCCGCTGATAGGGCTTGAGAGCAACGTTAGCGAGTTGGAGAGCTTCTGAAAATGATTGCTTGACAACGAAAACCGCCACGGTAAGATAGGCGGCCTTGCTGATCGGCACTGACTGCTGAATCAGCGATTAAATCACCACGATTTAATCAGTTCTTTAACAAGATATCAGACAATTCGTGTGGGCGCTTGTGCGATGGCATCGGTAACAAAGCTTCGGCTTTGAACACTTTAAGATGCTTAATTGATCAAGCGAACATACCTGTAAATTCATGTACGTTTAATTGTGACATTGAGCCGTTGTTTTGTTCTTCGGAATAAAACGACAAAACGATTTAAACTGAAGAGTTTGATCATGGCTCAGATTGAACGCTGGCGGCAGGCCTAACACATGCAAGTCGAGCGGTAGCGGGAAGAGCTTGCTCTTTGCCGACGAGCGGCGGACGGGTGCGTAACACGTAGGAATCTGCCTGGTAGTGGGGGATAGCCCGGAGAAATCCGGATTAATACCGCATACGCACTAGCTCTTCAAGAGCGGTGGAAAGGAGGGGATCTTCGGACCTTTCGCTATCAGATGAGCCTGCGTCGGATTAGCTGGTTGGTGGGGTAAAGGCCTACCAAGGCGACGATCCGTAGCTGGTCTGAGAGGATGATCAGCCACACTGGGACTGAGACACGGCCCAGACTCCTACGGGAGGCAGCAGTGGGGAATATTGCACAATGGGCGAAAGCCTGATGCAGCCATGCCGCGTGTGTGAAGAAGGCCCTAGGGTTGTAAAGCACTTTCAGTGGGGAGGAAAGGCTGAAGGTTAATACCCTTCAGCTGTGACGTTACCCACAGAAGAAGCACCGGCTAACTCCGTGCCAGCAGCCGCGGTAATACGGAGGGTGCGAGCGTTAATCGGAATTACTGGGCGTAAAGCGTGCGTAGGCGGCTACCTAAGTTGGATGTGAAAGCCCCGGGCTCAACCTGGGAACTGCATCCAAAACTGGGTGGCTAGAGTACGGGAGAGGAGTGTGGAATTTCCTGTGTAGCGGTGAAATGCGTAGATATAGGAAGGAACACCAGTGGCGAAGGCGACACTCTGGCCTGATACTGACGCTGAGGTACGAAAGCGTGGGGAGCAAACAGGATTAGATACCCTGGTAGTCCACGCCGTAAACGATGTCTACTAGTTGTCGGTTGTCTTGTACGACTGGTAACGCAGCTAACGCGATAAGTAGACCGCCTGGGGAGTACGGCCGCAAGGTTAAAACTCAAATGAATTGACGGGGGCCCGCACAAGCGGTGGAGCATGTGGTTTAATTCGAAGCAACGCGAAGAACCTTACCTGGCCTTGACATCCTGCGAACTTTCTAGAGATAGATTGGTGCCTTCGGGAACGCAGAGACAGGTGCTGCATGGCTGTCGTCAGCTCGTGTCGTGAGATGTTGGGTTAAGTCCCGCAACGAGCGCAACCCTTGTCCTCAGTTACCAGCACGTGATGGTGGGCACTCTGGGGAGACTGCCGGTGACAAACCGGAGGAAGGTGGGGACGACGTCAAGTCATCATGGCCCTTACGGCCAGGGCTACACACGTGCTACAATGGTGCATACAGACGGTTGCCAAGCCGCGAGGTGGAGCTAATCTGAGAAAGTGCATCGTAGTCCGGATTGGAGTCTGCAACTCGACTCCATGAAGTCGGAATCGCTAGTAATCGTGAATCAGAATGTCACGGTGAATACGTTCCCGGGCCTTGTACACACCGCCCGTCACACCATGGGAGTGGGTTGCTCCAGAAGTAGTTAGTCTAACCCCTTTTCTTTCGGGATAGGGGAGGACGATTACCACGGAGTGATTCATGACTGGGGTGAAGTCGTAACAAGGTAGCCCTAGGGGAACCTGGGGCTGGATCACCTCCTTAATTGATACTAACCAACCGCCGTCCATAAGCGTTCACACGAATTGTTTGATTTAAAATTGCCTTGGCGATTTTATAACTTGTTAAGACAGCTTTGTCCTGAGGCTGTTCAGCTCTTTAATAGTGTGTTTAATGAATCCGTTATCTTGATTCAGATACCGGGTCTGTAGCTCAGTCGGTTAGAGCGCACCCCTGATAAGGGTGAGGTCGGCAGTTCGAATCTGCCCAGACCCACCAAGCTTTCAAGAGATGAAAGCCTGGTTCAACGGAAAGAATAGGGGGCTATAGCTCAGCTGGGAGAGCGCCTGCTTTGCACGCAGGAGGTCTGCGGTTCGATCCCGCATAGCTCCACCAAATCTTTTCACAAAGAGTTTGACGGAAAACCGATTCATTAAGCGTATTTGCTTTTCTTTCCTTTGTGAAAGAATGCTCTTTAACAATGTGGAATCCAAATTTAAGCTGAATTGATTTAGACAACTTCGGTTGTTTAATGAAAATTCTTGCTGAGACACTCTCAAGTTAATTACCGAAAGGTAATAGCTAATGTGTATGGCGTTCAGTTGTCAGTGGTCAGTTAACAGTGACCAGTTGATGACTGAAGATCGTAAAGGTAGTTATTTACCATTGCTTTTACGGGCCGCAGGTAGCGGGTGGCGGGAAGCGGACCTGAAACAGATTGCTTCGGGTTATATGGTCAAGTGACTAAGCGTGCACGGTGGATGCCTTGGCAGTCAGAGGCGATGAAGGACGTGGTAATCTGCGATAAGTCTTGGGGAGCTGATAAACAAGCTGTGATCCAGGAATTTCCGAATGGGGAAACCCAACGGCATAAGCCGTTATTCCTTAGCTGAATACATAGGCTTTGGAAGGCGAACCCGGGGAACTGAAACATCTAAGTACCCGGAGGAAAAGAAATCAATTGAGATTCCCCCAGTAGCGGCGAGCGAACGGGGACCAGCCCTTAAGCAATTTTTGGTTTAGTGGAAGACTCTGGAAAGTGTCGCCATAGTGGGTGATAGCCCCGTACACGAAAGGCCAATCATTGTGAAATCGAGTAGGACGGGACACGTGAAATCCTGTTTGAACATGGGGGGACCATCCTCCAAGGCTAAATACTCCTGACTGACCGATAGTGAACCAGTACCGTGAGGGAAAGGCGAAAAGAACCCCGTTGAGGGGAGTGAAATAGAACCTGAATCCGTGTACGTACAAGCAGTGGGAGTCGGTGGACAGTTGACAGTGGACAGTAGACAGTTAATGTGCAAAAGCACGGTTGACTGCAAGGCTGAAACACCGTCGCTGGATGATAGAACGTCGGAATGGAACAGGGAGCCAGAAACAGGCACTTCCTGAACCGTTCACCGTCTACTGTCAACTGTCCACTGATGACTGCGTACCTTTTGTATAATGGGTCAGCGACTTACTTTCAGTGGCAAGGTTAACCGCATAGGGGAGCCGTAGGGAAACCGAGTCTTAATAGGGCGTGTTCTTCGGAACAACAGTCGCTGGGAGTAGACCCGAAACCGGGCGATCTATCCATGGGCAGGTTGAAGGTTGAGTAACATCAACTGGAGGACCGAACCGACTATCGTTGAAAAGCTAGCGGATGACCTGTGGATAGGAGTGAAAGGCTAATCAAGCCCGGAGATAGCTGGTTCTCCTCGAAAGCTATTTAGGTAGCGCCTCGTGTCTCACCATCGGGGGTAGAGCACTGTTTGGGCTAGGGGGTCATCCCGACTTACCAACCCCATGCAAACTCCGAATACCGATGAGTGCAATCACGGGAGACACACGGCGGGTGCTAACGTCCGTCGTGGAAAGGGAAACAACCCAGACCGTCAGCTAAGGTCCCAAAGTAACAGTTAAGTGGGAAACGATGTGAGAAGGCCCAGACAGCCAGGAGGTTGGCTTAGAAGCAGCCACCCTTTAAAGAAAGCGTAATAGCTCACTGGTCGAGTCGGCTCGCGCGGAAGATTTAACGGGGCTCAAACTGTTCACCGAAGCTACGGGGTTCAGTGGGCAGTTGACAGTGGACAGTACACAGTTTGTTGAGTAAGTCATGCAAGGTTTTGAGCAATTGGAAGTTTTCAAAAAAGCGTATCGGACTTCACTTGAAGTTCATAAGCTAACATTTGACTTTCCAAAGCATGAACAAGTGCGTGGGCTTGCTGATCAAATGCGCAGAGCCAGTAAAGGCATATGCGCAAATGTTGCTGAAGGCTATGGCAAAATGAGTATTTCAAAAGCTGAATTTCGAAGGTTCTTATTAATGGCCATCGGATCAGCCGACGAAATGCGAGTATGGATCAGATACTCACTGGATCTCGGATACATCGAGAAAAATCAGTGGGAACACCTGAAAACTGAATACCAGACAATTGCCAAAATGCTAACGAATTTGCACAAAAGTCACCAATGACTCAAGGCAAAACCGTCCACCGTCTACTGTCAACTGTCTACTGAACCGGTAGAGGAGCGTTCTGTAAGCCGTTGAAGGTGCATCGGGAGGTGTGCTGGAGGTATCAGAAGTGCGAATGCTGACATGAGTAACGACAAGGGGAGTGAGAAGCTCCCCCGCCGGAAGACCAAGGGTTCCTGCGCAACGCTAATCGGCGCAGGGTGAGTCGGCCCCTAAGGTGAGGTCGAAAGACGTAATCGATGGGAAACAGGTCAATATTCCTGTACCCCTTCTGACTGCGACGGAGTGACGGAGAAGGCTAGGTCAGCGCAGCGTTGGTTGTCTGCGTTTAAGATAGTAGGCAAGGGATCCAGGCAAATCCGGATCGCTCTCTTAATTGAGAATGCCGAGAATTGATGACGAGGTTCTACGGAACTGAAGTGATTGATGCCATGCTTCCAGGAAAAACTTCTAAGCATCAGGTCAGAAGGGACCGTACCCCAAACCGACACAGGTGGTCAGGTAGAGAATACCAAGGCGCTTGAGAGAACTCGGGTGAAGGAACTAGGCAAAATGGCACCGTAACTTCGGGAGAAGGTGCGCCGGCTTTGGTGATCGGACTTGCTCCGTAAGCTGAGGCTGGTCGAAGATACCAGGTGGCTGCGACTGTTTATTAAAAACACAGCACTGTGCCAACACGAAAGTGGACGTATACGGTGTGACGCCTGCCCGGTGCCGGAAGGTTAATTGATGCTGTTATCGCAAGAGAAGCGGTTGATCGAAGCCCCGGTAAACGGCGGCCGTAACTATAACGGTCCTAAGGTAGCGAAATTCCTTGTCGGGTAAGTTCCGACCTGCACGAATGGCGTAACGATGGCCACGCTGTCTCCACCCGAGACTCAGTGAAATTGAAATCGCTGTTAAGATGCAGCGTATCCGCGGCTAGACGGAAAGACCCCGTGAACCTTTACTACAGCTTCACAGTGGATCTTGATGTTGCTTGTGTAGGATAGGTGGGAGGCTTTGAAGCGGTGACGCCAGTCATCGTGGAGCCAACCTTGAAATACCACCCTGGCAATATTGAGGTTCTAACCCGGGTCCCGAAACGGGATCGGGGACATTGTGTGGTGGGTAGTTTGACTGGGGCGGTCTCCTCCCAAAGAGTAACGGAGGAGCACGAAGGTGTGCTAAGTACGGTCGGACATCGTACGGTTAGTGTAAAGGCACAAGCACGCTTGACTGCGAGAGGTACATCTCGAGCAGGTACGAAAGTAGGTCTTAGTGATCCGGTGGTTCTGCATGGAAGGGCCATCGCTCAACGGATAAAAGGTACTCCGGGGATAACAGGCTGATACCGCCCAAGAGTTCACATCGACGGCGGTGTTTGGCACCTCGATGTCGGCTCATCACATCCTGGGGCTGAAGCCGGTCCCAAGGGTATGGCTGTTCGCCATTTAAAGTGGTACGCGAGCTGGGTTTAGAACGTCGTGAGACAGTTCGGTCCCTATCTGCCGTGGACGTTGGAAGTTTGAGAAGAGCTGCTCCTAGTACGAGAGGACCGGAGTGGACGGACCACTGGTGTTCGGGTTGTGTCGCCAGACGCATTGCCCGGTAGCTATGTTCGGACGGGATAACCGCTGAAAGCATCTAAGCGGGAAGCCCCCTTCAAGATGAGACTTCCCTGAGACTTTAAGTCTCCTAAAGAGCCGTTCAAGACCAGGACGTTGATAGGTTGGGTGTGTAAGCGCTGTGAGGCGTTGAGCTAACCAATACTAATGACTCGTGCGGCTTGACCATATAACGCCAAAGCGATCTCCAGTAAACAGTAGACAGTAGACAGTAGACAGTTTACTGTGAACAGTTAGAGCCATACATGTAGAGTGTTATGCAAGAATATAAAGCTTAAATAGTGGATTCCTGGTTAATAGTGATAACTGATAACAGTCAACTGTTCACTGTTCACTGTTAACCGACAACCAGATAAGCCTGGCGACCATAGAAAGTTAGAACCACCTGATCCCATCCCGAACTCAGCAGTGAAATGACTTATCGCCGATGGTAGTGTGGGGTTTCCCCATGTGAGAGTAGGTCATCGCCAGGCACCCAATTTTAAATGCAGTAAAAACAAAGGCTTCCGTATGGAAGCCTTTTTTGTATATAGGTCGATTCGGAATCAGTTCGGATTGTCGCCGAAATTTTTATCGGCCTCAGCCTGTGCCAGGGTTTCATAGGATTCCTGTTGCTCCAGCCATGCTTTCAGGTCTTCGACCCGGTAGCGGATGGAACGTCCCAGCTTGAGAAAAGGGGGCGGCGTTTGGCCAAACAGTACGCCGGATACCCTTGATTTATCCAGTGCACTTTTACATACCCCAATATACAACGCGGCTTCGCGGGTAGAGTAATTGATGCATTCTATGGGTGATTTCACGTCCATGCCATGGTCTCCTTTTCTGGCGATCGGGTAACAGGGTTCTGTTATCCCGTAAGATGCTTCAACTGCCATGAAGCGGGTTTGTCTGCTTCCTGTGTCTTGCTCTGGTATTAATGGAAAAATTTCAGGATGTCATATCCAAGAACTGGCTGGGCGTTACTGGTGGTCAGTCGTTTGCTGTTTCTGTTATGAAAGAGGGTTTCAGTTGGGTCGTACATCAGGCCGTACTGCCAGCCGTTTTCCGTGAGCAGGTACTTCCCTTTTTTTCCCTGTCCGGTCCATTTGATGATGCGGTTTTTCTCCAGCACCTCGACCACATGCTGGCGGCTTCGGCCAATAAATTCTCCCAGTTCCACCAGTGAGAAGTAATCGTCCAGCTCGTACCGGTTCCGTTTGCGCTTTTGTTTTCTTTGGACCGGATCGCTGTCTATGTCTGACCCACATACTACCGGGTCAGCTTTGCGGTCATTCTGATCTATTGATGTCTCTATGGATTCACCAGGGGGCTTGGGTGGTAAACGGTCCAGTACGGTCTGGTACCACTTTACCTGCTTCACCGGGGTGCCGCTGTGATGGGCTTTGCCGGTATCGAGGATTTCACAGAATGGCTGTCCCAGATCGGTAGGTACCCACTGGTTGTCGACTTTGACCTGCAGTCTTGCCGCTTCCAGCAGTCTGTTTACCTGACGAGGATCCTGGGGTGGGCTCATCATCTGCCCGAGCTGGGTTGGGGTAAATGTCATTTTCTGAACGGGCGCGATCAGTTGTCTTTGGCCCATGGCTTCCAGCGGGGAGAAACCGATCTGGCTTTTCAGCAGCCGGTCTGCGGAGAGCAGTTTCTGGTTTCCGGTAAAGCCCAGTGCTTCGGCAAAGGCAATGGCTTTCACGGAGGTGGTCATATTGATTTCGAGCAGGGTCTGAGCTGTGTAGACATCTCGTTTTTCAAGCGCCGGGTTTTCGGGTGCATGATGACTCTGGTTGTCATCAGTTAGCTGCTTTTCACGCTTATCATCAATCGCTTCCTGTCTGGCCTGTTTGCCTTCTTGCGTCATGGCGGACAGCAGGACATGGTTCGCCGCATTTACCGAAAAGTGATAAACCCTTCTGGGACGGCCTCCAGAACTTTGCAACATGGATGTTGTAAAGTCCTTTCCTTCAGCAAACTCATGCTTGGTGATCTGTCGCTTAATCGCCTGAGCCACGGTTTTGGACTCAAGGTTAAAGCCACATACTTTTTGCAGTAGCTCCTCACCTTCTACCTGTTCATACCCCTCAGGGTTAAGGCGAATAATTCCGGCACGTCGGATTTTGAGCTCTGCCTGATCCAGGCTGGTGATAAGGTCGGTGTTGTGGTTGGTAGGCACTGTGCTGTCCATAGTCAAAGTCCTCTGTCTTCCATGCTTCAAGCGTTGTGTGTTACTGAGTTGGTTTGTTTCAATGAATGTTTTCTGTTGGGCGGAGAGTCGGGTGCTGATCATTCTCCCGCAGACGCTGCAGGATCAGCCCGGTCACCAGCATGGCCTGATCCCTGGCCTGTGGGCTGTGGATACCCACGGTAATGGCGACGATCAGGGCGGTCATTTCAATCATCACGGTTTCAACATCCAACCGCTGGCCATCCATTTCGTCGCCGATCCGGTCGGCAATACTTACTTTTTTCGCCAGTTGGGTTTCCTCTTTTTCAGCACTGATGCCAGCCGCGTGTTTTTGTTGGATTTCCATGGCCAGGGCCAGGTCGTCTGCATCTAATCGATTCATGCTTTTGTCCCCGGTTATTGTCAGAAAGGAATCGAGTCATCAAAGTCGTCATAACCGCCGGTTGGCTGTGCTTCCTGCTGGGGCTGTGGGCTATTTGGCGGATTGTTGTATTGGTTTTGCTGAGGCTGATTGCCATTACCGGTATGTGATGGCGCTGGACTTTGTTCACGTGGCTGGTATTGCTGGGCAGGCTGGTCGCTCAATTTATCCAGAATCTGCATTTGCCCACCAAAACCGTTCACAACGACTTCGGTGGAGTAGCGATCCTGACCATTGCTGTCCTGCCACTTTCGGGTCTGGAGCTTGCCTTCGATGTAGAGCTTGCTACCCTTGCGAACCAGCTGCTGGGCAATTTCTGTCAGCTTGCCGAAGATGACAATGCGGTGCCATTCGGTTCTTTCCTGTTGTTGCCCGTGCTGGTCTTTCCACCTTTCCGATGTGGCAAGGCTGATGTTTGCTATCGCATCACCGCCGGGGGTGAATCGAACCACCGGATCCTGCCCGACATTACCTACAAGAATGACTTTATTGATGCCTCTGGCCATCGTGATATCTCCTGATGCTTTTATTGGTTGCCCGGTACAGCGAGAATTTAATCACGATCGTACAGGCAAGATTTATTCACAGGTTTGACTTTCCTTTTGGGGTTCAGTGCCGTCAGAGGGCTTTTACTGTCCATGAGATGGAACTCTCTCCTTTGAAGGGCTCCAGATCTTTCGCGGAGACTTCTGGTACCATCGCTTTAAAAGCAGCCTTCCATCTCACTGCTCCATCTTTATGGGTGGGATAGAGATGCAGATTGTCGCCTTTGGTTTTCAGGCCGCCGGTGAGATTGATCAGTTTTTCTCTGGCCTGATCCAGCTGGGTGTCTGCGATTTTCTTCTGGCTCATAGCTTGCAGGTACTCCAGCTCGGCATCCCGGAAGGTTGCGTCGTTGCGGATAACCACCTTCTGGTATGGGGATTTGATGTCACCAGACTCCAGGTCTGCCTTGTACTGCTCAAGATCCTTTTGAAATTGTTTCCAGCCAGCGATCAGGGCATCACGGCGATAATCCTGTGATTCGTAGTAGACATAGCGAAAGTTTTCCGCCGTACCATCGGAGCAGACCAGCAGGGCTCGTTCAGCTTGTTCAGCAACCAGTAGCTGGTGTTCAAGCTGCCAGTAATAAAGAGGTTCCAGGCCTTCACCTTCGATCTGGGCAACCAGCTTTTTGTTCCACAGCTTGTGTTCAAAAACCAGGGTCTTGTCCAGGTCCAGACCATCGAAGCTGGCCAGCAGTGGGAGGTCATTAATGGTACGAACGGCAGTGACTGGAAACAGTTCCTGTCCTTCACGGCGTTCAACCAGGGGGCGGGCAAGTGCTTCGGCAGCATGACCTTCATCAAACTTTTTCTGCTGGTAAGGGGTGACTACCGGGCGGTAGCCGGTGGCTTTTTGATATAGCAGTTCCACCCGTTTGGTATAGGGGCTGTCGCCCATCATGGCCGGTGCTTCACTGGCGGTGAAATGTCCCAGGCGCAGGGCCAGCCATTCAGGCGAACCCTGTTGTATATCGATCAGTTGCATTTAATGACCCTTTTTCTGAATGGATTGAAGGTGTTTTACCTGTTGGGGTGTTGCAGGAGCTTTACTATTCATACTGATGATGATGTCTTGCACCGTGTTCCGACCGGATTCAATGCGGGCGGTCCAGTCGGGCAGGTTCAGGCGGAAGTCTTCATCGGGGTAGGCTGCGGGTTTTTCCTCTTCTTCCGTTTTGATATCCGGTGAGTAACCATCCACATCTTCATCGGTACAGGCCACGCCGAGGATGCCCACCAATGCAATGCGGCGCAGGTAGGTGACGGCAGACGACATTTGCTGAATAGGGTTTTTCTTGCCACTGCTGTCCATAGGTCCGGACACGGTATTACTGATAGAGTGGCCGGATACATGGCCCAGATGACAGGTAATCGTGATCATGGTTACCGTGACTGGTCGTGTTTCCATGATGCCCGGTTGCAGTTCAAACTCTTTCTGTGTTTGTACCTGCTTCTGGGCTGACTCTTGATCACATCTCTCCAGCGCTGAACTGCCGGGCTATCTGCCAGGTTTTTACCCGATCCTGCAATTTCGCCCAGCCTTCCCATACCACTAACCAGCCGGGCTGCCCTGTATGCTTTGAATCACCCCAACCACCAAGCCGAGCAATCGTTTGAAGCAGCCAAGTGACTGTTGGCGGCTTATCGGGCAACGCTTTTTTTTCATAGGTTAGCCAGAGAACCTGCCATTCATCATCACTGACCACCTCATTCGCGAGTGTTTTTTCACTCCAAAGCTTTCTGTCTTTGTGCTGCCTGTCATTCGGTAACATTAATGCTTCACGGATTTGCATTAGTCTGACAGCGACAAACATTAATATGACCGCAAGTCGTTCAATGTTATCCGGAGATTGCAGACGAAGCCTTTCTACTCCTGCTCCCGATTTCCAAGCCTTATGGAACTCTTCTATTCGCCATCGGAGCTCGTAAAATCGAATGATAGAGCGACAGTCTTCGAATGTTTCAATATCTTCAGTTGTCAATAGTACCCAGTGCAAACGGTCTTCGGAGTCATTGCCAATCTCTTCAGCCGACACAATATTCATAGTTAGTTCTCGTCCAAAAACGCATCAGGCAATCATAATTAGATTGTACGTGCGTTTTGATATTTCCTGAAATTCCAGAGAGCCGCAAAAACTCTTCCCTTTTTTTCTCTAATCTGGGACGGATATTGGAGAAAAACGCGAAAAGCAGGCAGAAAACATCCTCCCACCATGCTGGAAAGGTACTTTCATGTAGCGTGGAGGTGGCTATCAGGATGGTGCCGGGTGTCTGGCCAGAATCACCAGGTTGTAACAGACCACCGATAACCAGCAATGAGAATCAAAACGCTCAGAACCCTTGCAGTGGCAACGTGATAGCCCAAAACATCTCTTTAGCCACGAAATTCCCGCTTCAATACCTGCCCGGAAGCGAAAGAGCGTTTTATACACATACTGACTTTTAGTCATCTCTTCGACTTCAAGTCCGCGCTTCTTATTAAAAGCTACATCGCTGATTCCCATGGCCTTGGCTTTTTCCAAATTAGCGCGACACGCGTATCCGCCGTCACCGCTTGTCTGGCGAGGTACACGACCATAAATTTCTTTTTGTCTTTCCATCATCGGAATGAATTGGTCCGAATCCGCTGGGTTACCTTCCTCAATAACCAGGTCCAGGATCAATCGACTTTTTCCCTGAACCAGGTTCAGTTTATGGCCATACTGTACTTGCCGCCTGTCTTTTACGATGATATCCGTATGGGGTTCATACAGGCTAACCACTTTTTCCTGGGCTGGCACCTTTTCACCCTTAAAGACCCTGCGCTCTGTCTGGGAGACTATTGCATCCACCAGGGGTAACAGGTGATCCACATCGGCCTGCCACTTGTCGGCATCATCAGCCAGGAGACACTGCCCCTGCTGACGGGCGTTTGCTAGCGTGACAGTAGCTTCGATAAGTACCTTCCGGGATTTTCGGGTCAACTACAGCAGTTTTTTATAATGCTGATGCCGCTCTTCTTTGCCAGCGTAGATGCATTTTCTGGCCGCATCTTTTACGGCTCGGTTGTGATGGGTATATTCATAAAGCGGTGTCGCTGTCAGTGTTTGTCCCCGTTCCAGCAGCCGACAAATTTCTTTAACGGAACTGGCTAAAAGATCACTGTCGCAAGGAGGTTTGATATCCGATTCGGTGACTGTGCTGTCAATAGCCACAGTGCGCCCTTTTTCAATACCCTGATCTTTAGCGGTCATTAGCTGACAGTTATTAATCCGTTCCCATGTAGATGCAGTAAGAAGGCTGATGAGCCCATGCAAACTGGAGCGACTGGGGCGCTGGTTTGGTTCGAGGCGACAAAAGTCTCGAAAGAGCATGGAGTCCATCAAAACAAACGACAAGTAGTCATAATCACAATTCAAATACTGTTTCAGGAGTGCCGCACGAAGAACGGATTCTGCTGATAGTCCGTTCCGCCCAGTGTTCTGTTTATCACCAGAACTTAAGTCCTCATAAATCCAGTCATTGAACTGTGGATGGGCGTCAAGCCATTGCGAGATACCGGAAAGCTGGGAGCAGATTTCATGAGGTACGTAATGGAGTTCCATACTACACTGCGGGTTGCGTTTTTTGCGCATTTGGAGTCCTCTGTTTTTGGCAATCCCTTATGTTTCTTGCTCTTGGGAAGTTTAGTCGCCAGATAGCAGTAGGGCTCCACTTAATTTTTCAGGATAAAATCTACAGTTTTCAATTGGTTGTTGTTTTGGACGAGAACTAGTTACCGGTTCCGGCCTGCCGCCTGGCCTTTGCGGCGCCTGTATTGTCATCTTCTTTCTTTTGACCTGCAGCGTTGCCTTTCGCTTCTTTCTACCTCCTTTTTGAGGAACCACTATCGTATATTTCCCCAACACTTCAGTCTGAGCTAAGGAATCAAATAATAAGAGTCGCCATCCACCAGGATTCTGTTTTGTGTAGCTCTTACAACAAACCGCTGTCGGTTATCCAGTTTGTAGTGCATATATTCGTATATATCCGCCCGGTCGCAAACACTGATGATGTCAGGCATTTTACCCCCCATCCTTTGTCTGTGTTTTCAGAGGCTCTTTGCCACTTAAAGTTCTTTTTCCCTCGTAGGTAGCTGACGACGTTGGTTCTTTTTCCCCCGCTGAACGTCCTCTCTAACCCATCGTTTTGATCAATAAGCCCAATGCTTCGCTCTGTATCCGCATCAACCAAGAAGACAGAGTGGACGTGGAATCCTCTGTTTTAGAGCCTTCAGGACCTCCAAGATCACCAAGCTCGGATCTGACAGCATGTTTATAACCCAGGGTTGTTGTATCTTCGAGAGCCAGAAGTAGGCGAGACTGTCTCGCTATTTTGGCAGTTGCCTGAAAGCCTGCCTCAGCTATTGCTTCAGGCTTTACGGCCTCATTCTCAATCAGCCGGTAAGCTCCAGTTACCAGTGCGGTATAACCTTCGCATGAAGATGACAAAGAATTACCGGTATGAGCTGAAAGCTCGGCAGCAACTTTGACAAGTCGTTTTGTACGTCGAGTATCGCCCAAATCAGCACATCCAAAAGTTAGTTCTGACCATGGTTTAGGAGAAAGTGGAAGCATGACCTGTTTTATCAGTGAGAAATGATAGAACAAGGTAGCTATTTGTGATCAAGAGACAGGCTTCTGGGACTGCTCAAACCAGTAACTCAGGCCAACCTTGTGCAGTACCGGCTGCACCGCTTGCACCACATCATCCATGGATGCGTAGCTATACGACATGGTTCCGCCTTTACTGGTGGGGAAACTGGCTTTTTTGCTTTTCTTTACCACCGGTAACTCTTTCTGAAAGGCAGCAAAAGCGTGGTTGAACTGTTGCTTTGCCAGAATCTCCTGACCTTGTTCGTAGAGTTTCATTACCCGTTCAAGGGTTTCTATATCAGAGCCTTTCTCCAGAGCCCTGTTGAGCAGCTGCCCTATTTCGCTAACGGTTGTGGTATCCGGAGCCATCATCGGTGTGGCTTCCTGGGTGATCAGTTGCTGCTCTTTCTTTTTAGCGGGCATGGCGGAGGGCCTCATCGTTGTTGATCCGGTTTCTGACGGCCAGAACCTGGTCGGCAATTTCCATACGGAAACTTTTCTCCAGTGCTTTGGATAATGTGCGGTGCAGTTCACACCAGGCACGGAAATCAACGATGGCTCTTGTAGGATTTCAGACTGCTACTGGGTTGAACATTGCTGAAGCCCTTTATCTACAAAGGTTGTCAGCATATTGTCCGGTAATGTTGCTCAATCCTTGTTTTTCGTGACCTACAGTCAGTTTTCACTGTAGAGCAGTTCGTAATCAAAATAGAGCCTCAACGATTACGGCATCGGTGTTTTCCGGATCCTGACGCCATGCGGTGATTTCGTTCCTGATGACCCGGTAAATCTGGAGAACCGTCATATCCGGAGAAACTTTTCTGACAATGCTGTCTTTCAGCTTGCAGAGCATGCCGTAGTCATAGGTGTATTGATTGATGCTCAGCCAGTCGCTGATGCCGTTGATTACTGGTTCCTCGAGCCGGTTTATTGCTGTCGAATGGTCAGCCATGGCAGTAACCTCGTTTGCTTGCATAGTTGATAATGTCCCAGCCGGAATAACGGGCATTCGGGCCATTGCAGTCGGACACCAGCTGCTTGACCGCCAGCCAGCGAAGGCCCTGCATGGGGTGAAATTCTTCCGCCAGTAGAAAGTGGAGAAAGGAGAGCGGTGTGAATGTCTGAAATCCACTGACCTTGAAGCGCGAGTTTTTCTGAAGATCAGTCAGAAATTCGCTTTCCAGGCCTTCGAGTTGTCGTTCGACGGCGTCTTCGAAGGCTTCAGCAGCATCTATGCTGGCGAGGTAGCGGTTCAGGTCATGGTTGACTACGTCCATAAAACCTCCATAGGTGGTTACTGTGTTTATACAAAACATCATTGTTGTTTATTTAAATAGCATATAGAGTAAAAAAAATAACAGTAATAGTATTTTTAAATCAGTTTCTATCTATTGATATATTTTCTCTTTTTTATGCTGTGAGGTGCTTTATTTAAAGGCGTTGAAGCCAGAACAGAAAAGCGGGATTAGCGAGTTCGAGCGGAGAATGGAATATTCAGGGCGTCAGCGGGTTTTGTATTGGTTGTTATAAAATCTACGTTTTGAGGGGATTTGCGCAGGAGAAGTGACAGGGTGATTGGCAAGGCTGCCCCAGTGAGGGGCAGAGTGGAAGGGATGATTACATTAACGACTGGCTGAAGCCGACCGCCGTACCACGGTAGATGTCGTTGATATCCCCTTCGTAGTTGAAGTTGAGGGTTTCATAGAGGGGGTTGATGACCCGCAGGCTGTGGAGATTCCTGTCCAGCTTTTTCCAGATCCGCAATATCATGCTGCCTTCGTGTTCAATCAGCAGGATCTGGCCACTTTTCGGTGGCATGTCGGCATCGATCTGAACGGTTGCCCCTTCGGGGATATGCCGTATATCCCCCCGGAGCGGGTCGATCATGGTGTCGTTGTCCAGCTGAACCAGGAAACTTCGTTTGCTGTCGGTTTCCATAATCTGGATAGCGGAGCTGGCGATGGTTTTGAACATCTGCTTCTTTTCATCGTACTCCCTGAGCAGGGCAGAGATATCGTCCATGGATATGGTGGGCAGGTGTTTATCCGGCAGACCCTCTTCTCCGGTTTCCAACCAGTTCAGGCTTATCTGGAGGGCTTCGGCCAGCTGCATCTTCTGCTCAAGCCGGGGCTCGCGCTTGCCATTCATCCAGTTACTGACAGTCGGGCGGCTGACACCGCAATGCGCCGCAATCCGGGTATCGGTGATTCCGAGGGCCTTGGCCCGTTCATTGGCTCGTTCAACCCATGTGGTCACGGGGACTCCTTGTCATATCCGGTGGTCTGGTTGGGGGATCCCTGAAATGGGAAACCGTTGAAACAGAATACGCAAAATTGTGAAAAAAATGCAGCGGCATAAGGTAGATGAGTGCCGCTATATTGGTATCGGCCGTTCATCTATTGAAAATATAGGAAAATAACGTGACTATAATATCGGATTAAGGTTAATAAGATAACGGGTGAGGAAAGTATGGGAGCAGAATGGTCATGACAAGGATGTCATTGCTGTGGTGTTGTCTCTGTGGGGTTTTCGTCGGGGGCGGGTTTATCAAGGCTGGCCAGCAAGCTCTGCCGGGAGGTTGCTGATGAGGGAATTTGGCAAGGTGTCGGCCCATTTCTGGATCGACAGCGAGATGGAAACTCTGTCGGACAATGGCAAGTTGCTGGCGCTGTATCTACTGACCACTCATCATGGCAATCTGCTGGGGATCTTCAGGATGCCACTGGGGTACATTGCCACCGATCTGAAATGGGATCTGGAGAAAACGGAGCAAACGTTTGACGAACTGGAAAGCAAACGTTTCGCCAAACGATCGTCAACCGGTGACCTGGTCGTCATCAATAACTACACGAAACACAACCGGACGGATAACAATCGTCAGCTTGACGCTCGTTTACGATTGCTGTTGACGATGCCGGAAAACCTTGACGATCTGCTGCCGGAAGCCGCCAACGTCATCGACGTTATTATTCGCAAAGCCAGAGAAAGCGAGGGCTCCAGCGAAACGTCACAGTTGCTCGAACAGATCCATACCCGATACATGCATGGTGAGGAAAATGTTCGCCCAGAGAAAAGAGAAGAGAGAAAAGAGAAAAGAGAAAAGAGAAGATAAAAGACTTTGTAAGACTTATGTCCGATCTGACGATCAGACGACGGAACGGAGCGAACCGTCAGACGATTCGTTAGTCTCGGCAGAAGCTGAATCGTTAAACGGTTCGTCAAACCAATCGTCAGCCAAATCGTCAAAGAACCGAACGGAGCCAAAAACGACGGCCTACGATGCCTACCCGAATGATTTTATCGAATGGTGGACTCAGTACCCGAAGCGGGAGGGTGACAAAGGCCACAAAAAGCAGACGTTCGGCAAGTACAAAAAACGGCTCAAGGAGGGGCATACCCCGGAATCGCTGTTGGCCAACCTTATGAATTAAGCCCGTTACTGCGATGACACCGGTGCGACGGGTACCCAGTATGTCAAGACCACGGTGGTCTATCTCAATAATCCTGAAAACCTGAGCAACCCATGGACGGTAAATTATGCCGCACGCCAACGAGCTAATCGACGACCAGAGCCGCTTGATCAATTCCTCGAAGCCAACGCGGAACACTACCGGACGGAGACCGGAGCCGGAGGGTATTACTCCGAAACGGATAGCGGACCTGTTTGGGATCATGATCGGCCTGTTCGGTGGGAAATGGGTTCAGAGTCACGGCTCGTCGGATCGAACGGGGCAGTGGTGGGAGACCCTGAAGGATCTGCACCCGAACCAGTTGCTGATGGGGATTCGGCGGGTGCGGCAGGAGGGCAGAGAGTGGCCACCCTCGGCTCCGGAGTTTCGGAAGTTGTGCCAGCCGCTGCCGGAGGAGCTGGGGTTGCCGACTCTGGCCAAAGCCTGGCGGGAAGCTAATGAGCATGCCAGTCAACCGGGGGTTCATGGCTGGAGTCATCGGGCAGTGTATCTGGCAGGTCGGGCGGCAGGTTGGTATGAGTTGCGCAATGCGGGTACTGCGGAAGAGTGTCGGGAAGTTAAACGTAAGTTTGGAGCCGTCTATCAAGAGTTTGTTAATCGTGAATGCCAGGGGTTGCCTCTTGAGGAACGCTTGTCCATCGAACACCAGTTTGATCCGGCGAATCACTCCAATCAGTTGCAGCGGGAGACGATGATGGATCAGGGGATTGATCCTCTGGATGGTCAGGGTGCCAGGGCAAAGCTGAAGGGGATGTTCTGATGGGTGAACTCAGGGATGGCGTTTTGCTGGCGGTGGTTTGGGTAATGCTGGTGATGGTGTTCTGCTGGATTTTTGTGGAGGCGTTGTGATGGGAGCAGAGCTGGAACTGGTTCGCAGTTATCAGCCTCAACCGATTCTGCTGCCAGTGTCGGCTAACGATGAGGAATTTATTCTCAAGCTGAAGCCGGGCCAGATGATCAGCGCTGAGTTTCGCAAGACTCGCAATGGGCTATTTCATCGAAAGTTTATGAAGCTATGCACGTTGGCTTACGGGGTGTTTGAGGAGTTGCCACAGGCACCGGTGAGGATTGCCGGTTCTAACCAGTGGGTAACGCCGCAGCCCAACTTCGATGAGTTCCGTTATTGGGCCGTGGTCAAGGCCGGATTCTATGACGTGTTTGGTTACCCCGATGGCAAGGTGCGAGTGCGGGCCAGAAGCGTAGCGTTCCGGAATATGGATCAGATGGAATTTGAGAAGGTTTATTCAGCGGTGCTGGATGTATTTCTCCGGTATGTGCTGAGCCCCAGGCGTGGTTGGAGCCGGGAGAAGGTCGAGCAGCTGGTGGCGCAGCTGGTGAATTTTGATTAGAGGGCATTGGTCCGGGAGCACAGTACCAAGGATGACGGCATATTCACGGATTGAAGCGAAACTGGCAGATGAGGACCATTGCCCTTGTCTGAACTGTGGCTGGCGTGATTATTGTCAGCAACAACGGGCAGCCTGTGGACGGTTTGCCCTGTATGTGGAATCCGGGGAGAACAGCAGTTTTCCCAGACTCAGTGACCGGCAGATCCGGAGGCTGAGGAGTGGCAAATCACGGTCAGAGCTGGATAGCTTTTACTGGGCTTATCCGACACGGGCGATCTACTACAAGGTATTTGCTGCAGAGTTAAAAGACGATGTGCTGGCGTTGTGTCGAGAGATGACGGTGACCGAGGCCGCCTTTGTGTTGAAGATCGACCGGCGCTATCTGGCTCGTAAACTTAAGGCATGGCAGAAGGCCAGTGACCCGCAGAGAGCGTGATTATCTGCAGACGGTTGCGCAACTGGGCTGCCTTGCCTGTCGGATCAATGGTCTGCATGGTGTTCCGGCGGAAGTGCATCATCAGCGACAGGGGACTGGCATGGGGCGCAGGGCCAGCCACTTTGACACCATGCCGTTGTGCCCGGGGCATCACCGGTTTTATGAAGATGCTATTCATGTCAACGCCAGTCTCTTTGTCCAACGATATGGACAGGAAGAAGCGCTGGTGCGAAAGACGCGGGAAGATGTTGAGTTGTTCCGGGGGAGTTTTGTCGGTTCAGAGATTAGCGAGGATTGGCGGTGAACAATCTGTGTGGGTTTTCAGGGAGTGAGCCCATCCTCTGTACATTGAGTCAACAGGGAGACTGATATGTACCAGGCACTGGAGCAGGCGTTGATACGGATTTTCGGGACACCGGAGCTGATGATGAACGCCGTCAGCTGGCATCGGGATATCAACTCTGGCTACCGGAAAACGGTGTCGGGTATTGAAGCCAGTAGCCGAGATGAACGACTGTGGCATGACGGTCTCTGGCAGAGCCGACTGCGGCAGGGAATGACTCCAGAGTGGCATGACGTTCTGACCATTCGGTATGGCGATGATTACAGTAAACGGATCATGGCCTGGCAGCGGATTCAGCTCCGCTTTTCCAGAGATGAACGCCTGCCGGAACCGATCCGCAGCAATCCAGTGTTGATCAGGCTCTGGCTGATGTATGAACTGCAGCATCCGCAGCTGAGGTCTCGAAAGGGACAATTTGATATCACCGGTAAAAGTGAACGGACAGTCTATCGTTGGAAGAAAATCTGTCGCAGGGTTTGCAGTGAATGGATTACGTTGGCAGAAGATGAGGCCCAGGCCTTGCTGGAGCAGGCGGGCAGTATCCGATACGAATAGCAGGACAGCATTTGACCCCTGACCTTGACTCAGGATGTCAGTAAACGTACGTTAAAACCCTATGTTGGGAAAGTTCCCTGCTACTGATTTTCCATTGCTTAAACCGTTCAAAAAAGCCCGGCCCTGCTGCCGGGTTTTTAGTTTCTGTCACTCCCAAACTGAACCACTATAAAAAAGGGGCTTCATGTTTCACTTTTCCGCTTCGTCCAGGCGACATTTGTCGACTTGTGATGAGCGGCTTCAGCGTGTCTTCAGGAAAGTGATTGAGCATTACGATTGCACGATTATTTGTGGTCATCGGAATGAAGTTGCCCAGATGCTGGCGTTTGAAAGTGGCAAGTCTGAATTGCAGTGGCCAGAGAGTAAACATAATCAACTGCCGAGTAGGGCTGTGGATGTGATGGCTTATCCCATTAACTGGTTTGATTATCAGAGAGCGGCACACTTTGCCGGCTTTGTTCTTGGTGTTGCCCAAGGGATGGGTATCAAACTGCGTTGGGGTGGTGACTGGGACCGAGATGGTGAAATCAAGGATCACCGGTTTAAAGATTACCCGCACTTTGAGCTGGTGGATGATGATTAATTTGAATCCAATGGCTGGGATTGCCAAAGAGTTGATGGGTGGGCTGGATGGTTTGTTTACCTCTGATGAAGAACGAGCCAAAGCTGAACTGTCTTTGAATCACCAGTTACAGCAACCTCATATCCTCCAGGCATTGACCAATATCGAAGAAGCCAAACATCCTTCGGTATTTGTTTCCGGTTGGCGTCCTGCTCTTGGTTGGCTCTGTGTATTGATTCTTGCCTGGACCTGGATTGTTCGGGATCTGGTCATCATTGGTTTGATGCTTGTGGATAAGTCGGAAGTGGTTCAGCAGTTACCCACAGCCGACACCAGTACCGTGATTACTTTGCTGCTTTGTTTGCTGGGCTTGGGAGGTGCCCGAACGCTAGAGAAACTCAAGGGTGTTGCCAGGAGATAGCTATGGGTGATGAAGACCGCTTCAACCGTATAGAGCAAAAGCTGGATGGCATTACCCAGATCCTGCAGACGCTGGCCAAGCACGATGAACGGATGGTGAACCTGGCACTTCGGGAAAAGCGGAGCGAGGAACGGCTGGATGCCATTGAAAAATCGGTACTGAAAAACTCGACCATCAGCAGTGTGATTCAGTGGATTGCTGCGACCACCACAGCGGGCATTATCGCTATTGCCATCAAACAATTTTTTTAATCATGGCCAATCACAGTAAATACACTCCTGAGATGTGTGAGCAGGTGAAGGCGTTGATGAGCACAGGTCTGAGCCGGAAAGCTACCGCAACGGAGATGGGTATCAGCTATAACACGTTTCTGTCGTACATCGACAAGTATGAGGAGTTTGCCGAAGCTGTAGCTCAGGCGGATGTACTGGCGGAGGTGTTCTGGGAAGAGAAATACATGCAGGGAGCACTGGGTATGAACAAGGATGTTTCCCCTGCCATGCTGATTATGTATATGAAAAACCGTTACCACTGGCGGGATCGCCATGAGCAGACCGTGGTAGCGGAAAAGATACCGACGCTGGATGAATGGCTGGAAGAAAAGGACGGGTAAAGCCAGCCAGAGAAAGGCTGCTGACGGAGTTTACCTTCTACGCCAGCAAGTGCCTGAAGATTCGTACCAAGAATGCCAAGGTGATTCCCTTTCAGCTTAACAAGGCTCAGCTTTACCTGGACAGTCGGATTGAGGACCAGCGAGAGCGCACCGGCAAGGTAAGAATTGTAGTGCTCAAAGGCAGGCAGCAGGGCTGCTCCACCTACACTGAAGGCCGGTTTTACTGGCTGGTGAGCAATCGCAAGGGATTAAGAGCCTATATCCTGACCCACGAAGCGGATGCCACCGCCAACCTGTTTGATATGGTGCAGCGATACCACGAAAATCAGCCACCGTTTACCCAGAGGGAACTGAAAAACAAAAGCTCCAAGCTGTTGGAGTTTTATCACGATTCCGGGTATCGGGTGGGAACCGCTGGCAATAAGGGAGCTGGACGTTCATCCACAGCACAATTGTTCCACGGATCGGAAGTGGCGTTCTGGCCTAATGCGGATGAACACCTGGCCGGTGTATTACAGGCAGTACCCAATGAAAACAATACTGAGGTCATTCTGGAGAGCACTGCTAACGGCGTTGGTGGTGTGTTTTATGATTATGTTATGGATGCTGATGCTGGGCGCGGTGATTTTGAACTGGTTTTTATACCTTGGTTCTGGCAGGACGAATACCGTGCCGAAGTCTCCACCGACTTCACGACAGATGCCGACGAAAGATACTTGAAGCAGCAGTATGACCTGGATGATGAACAGCTGCAGTGGCGCCGCCAGAAAATCTATGAGCTGAAATCAGAAGACAAGTTTAAGCAGGAATATCCCTGCAATATTCAGGAAGCGTTTCTGTTTTCTGGTAGACCGGTGTTCGACCCGAAACATACCGAAGCTGCCAGGCTGGAATGCTACTCACCCAAGTGGCAGTGTGAGCTGACACCCAATGGACTGAATCGTCAGAAAGAAGGCTTGTTAAAAATCTGGTACCCACCAGATGGTGCCCAGCAGTACGTGATTGGCTGTGATGTGGCGGAAGGGCTGGCGCCGATCAATGACAAACACAAGCACGGCGATTATTCATCCATCGACGTATTGGACCGTTCCGGGTACCAGGTTGCCCACTGGTCTGGCCATGTAGCACCGGATGACCTGGGCAAGATGCTCAACCATTTGGGGCGTTATTACAACAATGCCCTGATCGGAGTGGAAAGAAACAATCACGGTCTGACCACTATCACCAAGCTGAAAGACCTGAAGTATCCCAATCTCTACATGGAAACTACGGTGGATCAGCGCACCCAAAAGCGCACCAAACGTTTGGGATGGCTCACCACCACCAAATCAAAACCACTGATGATTGACCATCTGGCTGCACTGCTCAGGGATGCTGACGCAGGGATCTGCAATCTCGACACCGTGAAGGAATGCCAGACCTACGTGATAGAAGACAATGGAGCCACCAATGCCCAGGAAGGTTGCTTTGATGATCGGGTGATTAGCTAGTTCTCGTCCAAAAACGCATCAGGCAATCATAATTAAATTGTACGTTCGTTTTGATATTTCCTGAAATTCCAGAGAGCCGCAAAAACTCTTCCCTTTTTTTCTCTAATCTGGGACGGATATTGGAGAAAAACGCGAAAAGCAGGCAGAAAACATCCTCCCACCATGCTGGAAAGGTACTTTCATGTAGCGTGGAGGTGGCTATCAGGATGGTGCCGGGTGTCTGGCCAGAATCACCAGGTTGTAACAGACCACCGATAACCAGCAATGAGAATCAAAACGCTCAGAACCCTTGCAGTGGCAACGTGATAGCCCAAAACATCTCTTTAGCCACGAAATTCCCGCTTCAATACCTGCCCGGAAGCGAAAGAGCGTTTTATACACATACTGACTTTTAGTCATCTCTTCGACTTCAAGTCCGCGCTTCTTATTAAAAGCTACATCGCTGATTCCCATGGCCTTGGCTTTTTCCAAATTAGCGCGACACGCGTATCCGCCGTCACCGCTTGTCTGGCGAGGTACACGACCATAAATTTCTTTTTGTCTTTCCATCATCGGAATGAATTGGTCCGAATCCGCTGGGTTACCTTCCTCAATAACCAGGTCCAGGATCAATCGACTTTTTCCCTGAACCAGGTTCAGTTTATGGCCATACTGTACTTGCCGCCTGTCTTTTACGATGATATCCGTATGGGGTTCATACAGGCTAACCACTTTTTCCTGGGCTGGCACCTTTTCACCCTTAAAGACCCTGCGCTCTGTCTGGGAGACTATTGCATCCACCAGGGGTAACAGGTGATCCACATCGGCCTGCCACTTGTCGGCATCATCAGCCAGGAGACACTGCCCCTGCTGACGGGCGTTTGCTAGCGTGACAGTAGCTTCGATAAGTACCTTCCGGGATTTTCGGGTCAACTGCAGCAGTTTTTTATAATGCTGATGCCGCTCTTCTTTGCCAGCGTAGATGCATTTTCTGGCCGCATCTTTTACGGCTCGGTTGTGATGGGTATATTCATAAAGCGGTGTCGCTGTCAGTGTTTGTCCCCGTTCCAGCAGCCGACAAATTTCTTTAACGGAACTGGCTAAAAGATCACTGTCGCAAGGAGGTTTGATATCCGATTCGGTGACTGTGCTGTCAATAGCCACAGTGCGCCCTTTTTCAATACCCTGATCTTTAGCGGTCATTAGCTGACAGTTATTAATCCGTTCCCATGTAGATGCAGTAAGAAGGCTGATGAGCCCATGCAAACTGGAGCGACTGGGGCGCTGGTTTGGTTCGAGGCGACAAAAGTCTCGAAAGAGCATGGAGTCCATCAAAACAAACGACAAGTAGTCATAATCACAATTCAAATACTGTTTCAGGAGTGCCGCACGAAGAACGGATTCTGCTGATAGTCCGTTCCGCCCAGTGTTCTGTTTATCACCAGAACTTAAGTCCTCATAAATCCAGTCATTGAACTGTGGATGGGCGTCAAGCCATTGCGAGATACCGGAAAGCTGGGAGCAGATTTCATGAGGTACGTAATGGAGTTCCATACTACACTGCGGGTTGCGTTTTTTGCGCATTTGGAGTCCTCTGTTTTTGGCAATCCCTTATGTTTCTTGCTCTTGGGAAGTTTAGTCGCCAGATAGCAGTAGGGCTCCACTTAATTTTTCAGGATAAAATCTACAGTTTTCAATTGGTTGTGTTTTTGGACGAGAACTAGCTACTCGATAGCCCAACAAATGGTGCTAAAGCTGCCAAGACGGAAGATCAATATCAACGAGCTGCAGTATCGCTCCCCAGGGAAGTCCGCGTACTGATGGAAAGGAACATTATTATTTTGTAACTGTTCAGCACCCCCACATAAATCTGGAATTTTCTGATTTTTATACCATCCTCTTAAGCACCATTTTTCCACAATATTCGCCAGCATGATTCCAGAACTACCCGCAACTATGTCGGCTGAGATTCTCTTGAAAGAGAATGCAGAGCTGCGGATGAGAGTTGCCTGTCTGGAAGAGCGATGTCGAGAATTGGAAGAAAAGGTTGGCAAGAACAGTCAAAACAGCAGCAAGCCGCCATCGTCTGATGGTTATCAAAAACCTTGTAAAAACAGTAATTCTCCAGATCATTCTGACGACCTTTCCGCAGATAAAGGTACCGATCCATCGGATGAAAAACCCAATCCTAAAAGTCTGAGACAGTCTTCTGGTAATAAAGCCGGTGGAAAGAAAGGGCATCAGGGCACTTGTCTTAAACAGGTCGATATCCCTGACTATATTGAGTACCTTCCGGTTAAAGAATGCAATAAATGTCAGGCGTCTCTTCTTGATAGTGAGCCGGTCAAATATATTGAACGACAGGTGTTTGAACCAGGGAGACCGGGTGAATTTGAAGTAACGGCCTAACGGCCCATAGAGCTGAAGTAAAAATCTGCACTTGTGGTTGTCGGAATCAGGCTGAATTCCCGGAAGGTGTTACCGCTGCCGCACAATATGGCTCAGCCACACAGGCTATGGCCGTCTATCTTAACCAATACCATTTCCTGCCTTTTAAGCGCGTGTCAGAGTATTTTAATACTCTCTATAAAATGAGTGTAAGTGCAGGCACTGTCGCCAATTTTGTGGCCAGAACCTATGAAAATCTGGCTTCTACTGAAGAGGTTATTCGTGACGCCTTGCGGGAATCGTCTGTTGCCGGAGCCGATGAAACGGGTATGCGGGCCGAGGGCTCTTTGCACTGGCTACACGTTATGCGGGATGAACAATGGACGCTCTACTACTTGTCTGAAAAGCGAGGTCGTGAGGCCATGGACACGATGGGCATACTGCTAACATTTGCAGGCGTTCTGGTTCATGATCATTGGAAATCCTATTTTGCATATGCGGCAACTCACGTACTTTGCAATGCCCATCACCTGAGGGAGCTTTTGGGTGTTGTTGATAGGGACAGCAATCAACTGGCGTTGCGATTGATGAAGCTACTGAGGCTTTCCTGGCATTACTGCAAGGGCTTTAAGACCATAGGTATGCTACAGATGCCAAGTGTTGTCTGTGAACGAATCGAGAAGATTTATGACCGGTTGCTTCAGCGGGCTCTAATGAAAGAAGTCGTCTATATGGAGAAGCAACGAGAGGAGCTTAAGCGCAAGAAAGTCAAGAATACTAAAGCTTACAATCTCTTCAAACGACTCACTGAGTTCAAGGCTGAGACACTGCGCTTCATGTCAGATTTTACCATTCCCTTCGATAACAATGGCAGTGAGCGGGATGTTCGAATGGCCAAGTTAAAGCAGAAAATCTCAGGCTGCTTCAGGAGTGCAGACGGTGGTTCTATGTTTGCACGGATTCGCAGCTATTTGTCGTCTGCCAGAAAACAGGGAATGGACATATATCAATCACTTCATAGAGCTGTTCGGAATTACTGTAATATGCCTTTGCTCAGTGCTGAATAGTTACATTATTTTTACTCAGCAGATGGTTGGGAACTGGCCAGCCATTATGGCCGGTCACCAGCTTGAGTGGCGTCGGCGCAGCGGCAAAAGGAAATAGGACTGGCATGGAACACGGACTGGTTCAGATCGCCACACCCGATGAGGTAACTCAGGCGGAAATAGCAGAAGCCAAGGGTAAAGAGCAGGCCGTAAAAGATGCGTTCGCCTCGGATTTATTCAGCTGCTGGCAAGGTTACCGTGAAGCTCGCCGGGAAGTAGAAGACGAGTGGTTGGATGCCCTGCGTGCGGTGAAAGGTGAATACGGACCAGAGCAGGAAAAGGTGATGGAAGAGCAGCAGGCCCTGAGCCGGGTGTTTATCAAGATCACGGCCACCAAGGTCAATGCTGCCTACTCCCGACTCATTGATCTGCTGTTTCAGAATGTGGATTCCTTTTGGGATATTGTTCCCAGTCCACTGTCTGATATTCCCGCTTCCATTAAGCAGCAGATCCGGATGATGGCTATTCAGGAACTGCTTCCCTATCGACTTGATCCCCGAACCCGAAACCAACTCATCCAGGAACGTAACGATGAAATGCAGCGGGAACTGCTGGCAGAAGCCTTGGAAAAGGCCAATACCGCTGCCATGAAGATGAAGCGGTTGATCAAGGACTACCTGCTCAATGCCAACGCACTCACCGAAATAAAAAAAATGGTTCGTGAGCAGGTAACCCTGGGAACCGGCTGCATCAAGGTAGCTAGTTCTCGTCCAAAAACACAACCAATTGAAAACTGTAGATTTTATCCTGAAAAATTAAGTGGAGCCCTACTGCTATCTGGCGACTAAACTTCCCAAGAGCAAGAAACATAAGGGATTGCCAAAAACAGAGGACTCCAAATGCGCAAAAAACGCAACCCGCAGTGTAGTATGGAACTCCATTACGTACCTCATGAAATCTGCTCCCAGCTTTCCGGTATCTCGCAATGGCTTGACGCCCATCCACAGTTCAATGACTGGATTTATGAGGACTTAAGTTCTGGTGATAAACAGAACACTGGGCGGAACGGACTATCAGCAGAATCCGTTCTTCGTGCGGCACTCCTGAAACAGTATTTGAATTGTGATTATGACTACTTGTCGTTTGTTTTGATGGACTCCATGCTCTTTCGAGACTTTTGTCGCCTCGAACCAAACCAGCGCCCCAGTCGCTCCAGTTTGCATGGGCTCATCAGCCTTCTTACTGCATCTACATGGGAACGGATTAATAACTGTCAGCTAATGACCGCTAAAGATCAGGGTATTGAAAAAGGGCGCACTGTGGCTATTGACAGCACAGTCACCGAATCGGATATCAAACCTCCTTGCGACAGTGATCTTTTAGCCAGTTCCGTTAAAGAAATTTGTCGGCTGCTGGAACGGGGACAAACACTGACAGCGACACCGCTTTATGAATATACCCATCACAACCGAGCCGTAAAAGATGCGGCCAGAAAATGCATCTACGCTGGCAAAGAAGAGCGGCATCAGCATTATAAAAAACTGCTGCAGTTGACCCGAAAATCCCGGAAGGTACTTATCGAAGCTACTGTCACGCTAGCAAACGCCCGTCAGCAGGGGCAGTGTCTCCTGGCTGATGATGCCGACAAGTGGCAGGCCGATGTGGATCACCTGTTACCCCTGGTGGATGCAATAGTCTCCCAGACAGAGCGCAGGGTCTTTAAGGGTGAAAAGGTGCCAGCCCAGGAAAAAGTGGTTAGCCTGTATGAACCCCATACGGATATCATCGTAAAAGACAGGCGGCAAGTACAGTATGGCCATAAACTGAACCTGGTTCAGGGAAAAAGTCGATTGATCCTGGACCTGGTTATTGAGGAAGGTAACCCAGCGGATTCGGACCAATTCATTCCGATGATGGAAAGACAAAAAGAAATTTATGGTCGTGTACCTCGCCAGACAAGCGGTGACGGCGGATACGCGTGTCGCGCTAATTTGGAAAAAGCCAAGGCCATGGGAATCAGCGATGTAGCTTTTAATAAGAAGCGCGGACTTGAAGTCGAAGAGATGACTAAAAGTCAGTATGTGTATAAAACGCTCTTTCGCTTCCGGGCAGGTATTGAAGCGGGAATTTCGTGGCTAAAGAGATGTTTTGGGCTATCACGTTGCCACTGCAAGGGTTCTGAGCGTTTTGATTCTCATTGCTGGTTATCGGTGGTCTGTTACAACCTGGTGATTCTGGCCAGACACCCGGCACCATCCTGATAGCCACCTCCACGCTACATGAAAGTACCTTTCCAGCATGGTGGGAGGATGTTTTCTGCCTGCTTTTCGCGTTTTTCTCCAATATCCGTCCCAGATTAGAGAAAAAAAGGGAAGAGTTTTTGCGGCTCTCTGGAATTTCAGGAAATATCAAAACGAACGTACAATCTAATTATGATTGCCTGATGCGTTTTTGGACGAGAACTAGCTACTTTGAATATCCGGAACCATGAGAAGTGGGAAAGTGAAGGTGATGAATGGAAACTTAACGAGCATCAAAGCATTGAGCCGGATATTGAATGGGCCAGTGTCTTTGATCTGTTTCCCGACCCCTATTCCCATGATCCGGGGAAACCTAATGATCTGTTTCGCCATCATGTGCTGACCAAGCATGAGTTTCGGGAGTTGGCAGGCAGCCCTGGTTTTGAGACCGATACCATTCACGCCATTCTGATGGAGTCTCCCCAGGGTAATCATGTTCCTGAAGATTACGAACGGGAACTGCGCAATATCAACAATAATGATGAGCAGTATGTTACGCCCCAGCGCTTTGATGTGCTGGAGTATTGGGGACCGGTAGATGGCCATCAGCTGATGGAGTATGGCGTTACCGATATTGATGAGCAGGCAGAGTACCAGGCCAATATCTGGATCTGCGATGGCCGGATGATTATGGCCAGACTCAACCCACTGAAACCGGAAGCGATCCCCTACAAGTTTGTTCCCTATGAAAGTGTGCTGCACCGGTTCTGGGGCATCGGTATCCCCTACATGATGAACGACAGTCAGGATGTGATGAACTCCACTGGCAGAGCATTACTGGATAATGCTGCACTGACCGCTGGCCCCATGTTCCAGATGGATGTGAGCAAACTTCCGGAAGGCATGAGCCTGGAAGATGCCAAGAAGATCTACCCCTATCGACTCTGGTTTTATGACGGTGAAGCTGGTGAAGGTCCAATGATTCAGGCCATCAATATCCAGAGCAACCAGAAGGATCTGTCCGGCATTTTTGAAATGTTCCGACGATTTGCGGATGAAGAAACGTCACTCCCCAGTTACACCCATGGCGAACAGACCCAGAGCCTGAACAAAACCGCCAGCGGCATGAGCATGCTGATGACTGCAGCCAATGTGGCTCTGAAAAGCGTAGTGAAAAATATAGACGACTACGCCACGGTTCCCCTGATCGACAGCCTGTTCAATTTCGCCATGCGCTGGAGCGACAGCGAAGATGCCAAGCGGGGCGATCTGGATGTGGTGGCCATGGGCAGTGCCGCGCTGGTGGCCAAAGAGCTGCAATCGGAACGGATGATGAATGCCCTGAATGTCAGCATGAATCCGGTGCTGGGTCCCATGACTGACCACCGCTATCTGTATAACGAATACCTGAAATCCCTGGATATTGATCCGGACAAAGCTCTGAGACCCGAGGAAGAACTCTATGCCCAATCCCATGCACCTGAAGCCGCAGGAGGCGGAAGCCGTTCTGACGATGAGCAATCGTCCGGAGTACGAAGTGGTGGAGGAGTATCTTCTGCGTCGACGCAAGTTGCTGCTGGAGAAACTGGCAACGTGCCAGGATTCAACCAATTTGCGCGTCCTGCAGGGTAGAGTGCAGGAGTTGGATGACATTATCGCCTTGCAGCTCAGGGCAGCGACGTATTTGAAACAGCAGTAAAAACTAATCCGCTTCGGCGGTTTTTTTATGTCCAGGGATGGGCGGTATGCCGGTAACGCATGGAGCGGTTACCGGTGAATGCCTGAAATATGTGGATAAGCCCGAGCCCCACAAAATCAGGCTAAACCAAATGTGGACAAGCCAGAGTGCCCCACAGGGAGAGTGAAGATGGCAATTGATGCCGAAAAGCTGGATCAGGAAACGGATGCCGAACTGGCAGCCTTAATGGGTCTGAAAACGGAAGCCCCTGCTGCTTTTGCACAGCAAGAAGACGAGCAGGACAAGCAGACCGACCAGAACCCGCCCGCTGATGAGTTACCCCCGCCACCTGCACCTGAGCCGGATGCTGCTGACGAAGAGTCAGAGCCGCCTGCCCCAAAAGACAGCGGTGAAGACTGGCAGGACAAGTACACCAAAGCGGAAGAGTCCCGCAAGAATGCCCATGCCCTGATGACCCAGGCCACGCAGAAAGCCGCCGATCTGGAGCGTAGCAATAGCGACCTTCAGCAACAAATGGCAATGCTGCAGGCCAAGGTTGATCTGCTGAGCCAGCAGAGCATCAACCAGCAAGGTGCGCCGTCGTCTAACAGCGAACCAGCGTCGTCGGATCAGTTTCAGGAACTCCGCAAGGATTACCAGGAGCTGGACCCGGTGTTCAACAAACTGGATGAGTCGGAGCAGCTTAACCAGAAACTGGAGCAAAGGCTGGCCGCTATTGAGCAGGCTCGGAAGGAACAGGAGGCCGAGCAGGCCCGACAGGCATTTTGGGAAAAAGTACGAAGCCTTCATCCTGATGTGGAGCAGATTTCCGCCAGTGAAGACTTTAAGGGCTGGTTTGCCAGACAAGGTGCTGACGTACAGGAGTTAAGCCGTGTCAGCCCCCTGGGAGCTGCCCAGGTGATGACACTCTACAAAGAGTCTGCCGGTCTTAATGCTCCCAAGCCCAATCCAGCACAAAAAATACAGCAGGCAAAACAGATGAGCGAGCCGCCAGTGCGGTCCCGCTCGAAACCGACCACTCAGGGTCGCCAACCCGCTATGACACTGGACCAGATTGCGGCTATGCCGCAGAAAGAGTTTAACGACAACGTAACTATTCAGCACTGAGCAAAGGCATATTACAGTAATTCCGAACAGCTCTATGAAGTGATTGATATATGTCCATTCCCTGTTTTCTGGCAGACGACAAATAGCTGCGAATCCGTGCAAACATAGAACCACCGTCTGCACTCCTGAAGCAGCCTGAGATTTTCTGCTTTAACTTGGCCATTCGAACATCCCGCTCACTGCCATTGTTATCGAAGGGAATGGTAAAATCTGACATGAAGCGCAGTGTCTCAGCCTTGAACTCAGTGAGTCGTTTGAAGAGATTGTAAGCTTTAGTATTCTTGACTTTCTTGCGCTTAAGCTCCTCTCGTTGCTTCTCCATATAGACGACTTCTTTCATTAGAGCCCGCTGAAGCAACCGGTCATAAATCTTCTCGATTCGTTCACAGACAACACTTGGCATCTGTAGCATACCTATGGTCTTAAAGCCCTTGCAGTAATGCCAGGAAAGCCTCAGTAGCTTCATCAATCGCAACGCCAGTTGATTGCTGTCCCGTAACTGTTCAGCACCCCCACATAAATCTGGAATTTTCTGATTTTCTCGACTTTAGAGTTTTAAGAGCACAATAGTTCCGGCGCATAATCTGCTAAAAGCAACCATCCCCAATGACGAAATTCGAGATGGTTGCCATGCTCACTTCAGATCATCAAGTAATCCTCAGGGAGCTCGCTTCATATACAACCTTTCTTGCTGGAGCGCTATCATCAACTGCAGTACCAACGTTCTGCGAACTGCTGTTCGGTTGCATGCTTTCAGCCGACGGCTTTGTTACACAGGCGTTGTTAACAATTGATTTTCATTGTGTGTGGAGCAGCTACCACCACTGGCTATCTCAGGGCAAGTGGCAATGGAAGAACTTGGCACGCCACTTGATCCGTCTGGTCTGCTCCAAAGCTCCTGAGAATCAACCTGTGGTCCTGGGGCTTGATGACTGGGTAATCGAACGGTTTTCCGACAAAGCCCCTGCTTGTCGTACACATCATCAACACAGCAAGAAACGCAATCGGCCGACGTACATCTGGGGGCAGTGTTGGGTTTCCCTGGCCATCATATTTGAGCGGGCTGCAGATGAAGTATTTACCGCCATACCGGTGATCTCATTTCCGACACCAGCTTCAGGTAACACCAGCAAACTGAAAATTGCCGTGGCCATGCTCAGGGTGGTACGCAATGAAGTGAAGGATCGAGTGCTACGCCTGCTAACCGATTGCTGGTATATGAACTGGACACTGATAAAGCCAGCTCTGGAAATGAACATAGAAGTTGTTGGTCAGATACCTTCAAATCGGGCCCTCTATGCTTTGCCGCCAGCACCCACCGTAAAGAAGCGAGGGCGCCCAAAAAAGTACGGCATCAAGATGACGACAGAACAGGTTAAGAAACTGCCGGAAGAAAAAGCAACAGTATGGATGTACGGCAAATTTCGCAAAATACGTTATCGTACCCTGATCTGTCGCGCCAGATTCCTTAAAGGTCGTGAAGTACGCGTCGTCTGGAGTCGCTTTGAAAATGACAAAGGTCTGACCGAAAGCAGAATATTCATCTCGACCAATCCGGAACTTGAGGGACTGGAGGTGCTTCGTGCCTATTCCCGGAGATGGCCGGTAGAGCCAATGTTTCACCAACTCAAACATGCTTTTGGCTGTTGCCATTTATGGCAGCAGAAATTGCGAACACTGCTTCGATGGATGCATTTGAAAATGGCAGGCTATGCATTATTGCAGTTATTAACCGTTTGTAAAAATCAGGCATGTCTGAATATTTCTCGGATACCCTGGAGAAGCCCGGATACAACCACTGCAGGCATGATGAAAATTGCTCTTTCAGGAATTATTCCGAGGTTCTCTATTCGCAAGGGCTGGAACAGATATAAGCAAAAATATGAGTTCAATTTTCGCGATCTGATCGACCAGTTAATACCGGATAATTCAGAAGCAGCATAACTAAAGGCTTTTAGGCAAAAAACGGAAGTAATAACGAACTTGGAAAAACAGTTCACTGATTTCGGCTTGCTTCACTATAAAAAGCTGACCGAATTATCGTTTTATACAGACTCTAAAGTCGAGCTGATTTTTATACCATCCTCTTAAGCACCATTTTTCCACAATATTCGCCAGCATGATTCCAGAACTACCCGCAACTATGTCGGCTGAGATTCTCTTGAAAGAGAATGCAGAGCTGCGGATGAGAGTTGCCTGTCTGGAAGAGCGATGTCGAGAATTGGAAGAAAAGGTTGGCAAGAACAGTCAAAACAGCAGCAAGCCGCCATCGTCTGATGGTTATCAAAAACCTTGTAAAAACAGTAATTCTCCAGATCATTCTGACGACCTTTCCGCAGATAAAGATACCGATCCATCGGATGAAAAACCCAATCCTAAAAGTCTGAGACAGTCTTCTGGTAATAAAGCCGGTGGAAAGAAAGGGCATCAGGGCACTTGTCTTAAACAGGTCGATATCCCTGACTATATTGAGTACCTTCCGGTTAAAGAATGCAATAAATGTCAGGCGTCTCTTCTTGATAGTGAGCCGGTCAAATATATTGAACGACAGGTGTTTGAACCAGGGAGACCGGGTGAATTTGAAGTAACGGCCCATAGAGCTGAAGTAAAAATCTGCACTTGTGGTTGTCGGAATCAGGCTGAATTCCCGGAAGGTGTTACCGCTGCCGCACAATATGGCTCAGCCACACAGGCTATGGCCGTCTATCTTAACCAATACCATTTCCTGCCTTTTAAGCGCGTGTCAGAGTATTTTAATACTCTCTATAAAATGAGTGTAAGTGCAGGCACTGTCGCCAATTTTGTGGCCAGAACCTATGAAAATCTGGCTTCTACTGAAGAGGTTATTCGTGACGCCTTGCGGGAATCGTCTGTTGCCGGAGCCGATGAAACGGGTATGCGGGCCGAGGGCTCTTTGCACTGGCTACACGTTATGCGGGATGAACAATGGACGCTCTACTACTTGTCTGAAAAGCGAGGTCGTGAGGCCATGGACACGATGGGCATACTGCTAACATTTGCAGGCGTTCTGGTTCATGATCATTGGAAATCCTATTTTGCATATGCGGCAACTCACGTACTTTGCAATGCCCATCACCTGAGGGAGCTTTTGGGTGTTGTTGATAGGGACAGCGTAACTATTCAGCACTGAGCAAAGGCATATTACAGTAATTCCGAACAGCTCTATGAAGTGATTGATATATGTCCATTCCCTGTTTTCTGGCAGACGACAAATAGCTGCGAATCCGTGCAAACATAGAACCACCGTCTGCACTCCTGAAGCAGCCTGAGATTTTCTGCTTTAACTTGGCCATTCGAACATCCCGCTCACTGCCATTGTTATCGAAGGGAATGGTAAAATCTGACATGAAGCGCAGTGTCTCAGCCTTGAACTCAGTGAGTCGTTTGAAGAGATTGTAAGCTTTAGTATTCTTGACTTTCTTGCGCTTAAGCTCCTCTCGTTGCTTCTCCATATAGACGACTTCTTTCATTAGAGCCCGCTGAAGCAACCGGTCATAAATCTTCTCGATTCGTTCACAGACAACACTTGGCATCTGTAGCATACCTATGGTCTTAAAGCCCTTGCAGTAATGCCAGGAAAGCCTCAGTAGCTTCATCAATCGCAACGCCAGTTGATTGCTGTCCCTATCAACAACACCCAAAAGCTCCCTCAGGTGATGGGCATTGCAAAGTACGTGAGTTGCCGCATATGCAAAATAGGATTTCCAATGATCATGAACCAGAACGCCTGCAAATGTTAGCAGTATGCCCATCGTGTCCATGGCCTCACGACCTCGCTTTTCAGACAAGTAGTAGAGCGTCCATTGTTCATCCCGCATAACGTGTAGCCAGTGCAAAGAGCCCTCGGCCCGCATACCCGTTTCATCGGCTCCGGCAACAGACGATTCCCGCAAGGCGTCACGAATAACCTCTTCAGTAGAAGCCAGATTTTCATAGGTTCTGGCCACAAAATTGGCGACAGTGCCTGCACTTACACTCATTTTATAGAGAGTATTAAAATACTCTGACACGCGCTTAAAAGGCAGGAAATGGTATTGGTTAAGATAGACGGCCATAGCCTGTGTGGCTGAGCCATATTGTGCGGCAGCGGTAACACCTTCCGGGAATTCAGCCTGATTCCGACAACCACAAGTGCAGATTTTTACTTCAGCTCTATGGGCCGTTACTTCAAATTCACCCGGTCTCCCTGGTTCAAACACCTGTCGTTCAATATATTTGACCGGCTCACTATCAAGAAGAGACGCCTGACATTTATTGCATTCTTTAACCGGAAGGTACTCAATATAGTCAGGGATATCGACCTGTTTAAGACAAGTGCCCTGATGCCCTTTCTTTCCACCGGCTTTATTACCAGAAGACTGTCTCAGACTTTTAGGATTGGGTTTTTCATCCGATGGATCGGTACCTTTATCTGCGGAAAGGTCGTCAGAATGATCTGGAGAATTACTGTTTTTACAAGGTTTTTGATAACCATCAGACGATGGCGGCTTGCTGCTGTTTTGACTGTTCTTGCCAACCTTTTCTTCCAATTCTCGACATCGCTCTTCCAGACAGGCAACTCTCATCCGCAGCTCTGCATTCTCTTTCAAGAGAATCTCAGCCGACATAGTTGCGGGTAGTTCTGGAATCATGCTGGCGAATATTGTGGAAAAATGGTGCTTAAGAGGATGGTATAAAAATCAGAAAATTCCAGATTTATGTGGGGGTGCTGAACAGTTACCTCGCAGTTACTGACTTTTACCTGTCAGGCACAAGCGGTTCAGTCGCTGCCTCCTGGCACATACCGGCTCCTGGATATTGTGGATAACCCATCCACAGGCAGAACGGTGATTGCCACTACCCGCAGTTCTCTGGATAGCCTTTTGCCCAACTGGACGACTGCTACCGGAGAGTCTGTAGAGCAGTACGTTTACGACCAGAAAAGCCCATCGGTCTTTTATGTGTACCCTGTGCCCCCTGCAGATCATCAGCTCAACCTGTTGGTCAGTCAGGCTCCCGCACGAATAGTGATTACCGATTTTGACACCGACACTCAGTTATTCAGCCTTGATGATCTGTGGCTGAACCCGGTGATCAACTACATGTTATTCAGAGCTTTCAGCATGGATATGGAAACGGAAGCCAATATGCAGCAGGCCCAGAGTTACCTGGCCATGTTTGCCAATGATCTGGGGTTGAAGTGGAACGTGGATCAAATGTTCCGGCAGATGCTTCAGGGCAGCATCGGGGAGAACTAAGTGGAACTGGACGCCTACCTTTCCCGAATCCGTCCTTATGCCAAGGGCTGTCCGGATCAGGTGATCCGTAATTACCTGATTATTGTCCTGCGGGATATTTGCCACCGGGCAAACCTTTGGCGGCACCATGACAAACTGTTTATGGTAGAGGGCATCAAGGACTACACCTTGGCTTCTCCTGCGGGCACTGATATCGCCACGGTTCAGAACTTATTACGGGAAGACGGCACCCGACTGGAAAGCCGTGATCTGCTGCCCCCTTACCTTTCTGCTGGAACCCCTTACTACTATCGCCACTTTCAGACCACGGCATTGCACGTTGCCCCGATCCCTGACAAGGATGTAATGCACGACATTGAACTGACATTAATGCCAGCCTTTGATGCCACCGAAGTACCGGACGATCTGGCCAATCTTACCCTTGAGTTTGCCTGCTGGGGTGTACTGGCGGATCTGCAAATGATGCCGGACGAGCCCTGGACCAATCCGCAACTGTCGGAAGTGAACCGGCAGAAGTATGAGCGGGAATTGAACAAGAAACGTATCCGAGGGTTGGTCGGCGTCAGCAGTGGCGAGCAATCGGTGACAAGAAGGAGATTTGTCTGATGGCTGTGACCGAGGTGAATCTTGAACCCCATATCCGGGGGAATAACATCAGTTTCCCCATTGAGTTCCGGAAAAATGATCTGCCTGTGGATTACACCGGCTGGACGTTGATTTTTTCCATGAAGTATCACCCGTTGCAGAGTGATGAAGAAGTGGCGTTACGCAAGGAGATCTCCGTTACCGGCAGTGAGGCGACGTTGGATATTACTCCGGAAGATACCCGCAGCCTGGCAACCCAGAAATTTTATTACGATCTGCAACTGGTATCACCGGATGCAGAGGAAGTGCAGACTGTTATGACCGGACGCTGGCAGCTGTTGGCCAGTGTTACCCATAACGTGGAGCTGTCGTCGTAATGGATAACAGCAGTTACCAGCCCATCGTCCTGCATCTGGATGATAACCATGATGTTATTCAGGTTGCTGTGGAAGATGTGGTCAGGCCGATCGCTGTCCACCTTGGCCCCTTTCTGAGCTGGGAACAAGTCACGGATAAACCGAATGATTTTCCGCCAACCCCCCATCAACACACCGTCGCTGAAACGGAAGGACTGGCCGAAGCCCTGGCAGGCAAACCCGATGAGGCCCCGGACGATGGCAAACAGTATGCCCGTAGAAACAGAACCTGGGCAGAAGTCGATGGCCTACCGGATCAGACTGGCCATCAGGGCAAGGCTCTGGTCACCGATGGTACCAGGGCTAGTTGGCAAGAACAGACAGGAGGTTCAGGTGGTAGTTCAGGCGATGTCGAAGAAGCCCCGCAGGATGGTCAGCTTTATTTCCGACATAACGGTGCATGGACCGCAGTCAGCGACACCTTTCTGGAAACCACACCCGTTGGATTAACAGCATTGTGGGATGGTTCGGCAATCGCACCGGCAGGATGGCTGGAATGTGACGGAGCAGAGATTGATAGTACTCAATACCCGGAGCTTTATGAGCTTTACAAAGACCGGATCGAAATCGGCAAGGCATTCCTGCCCGATTACCGGGGTGAGTTTATCCGGGGTTGGGACCATGGGCGCGGTGTAGATACAGACCGGGAGCTGGGAAGTGGGCAGGCCGATGAGATGGCGAACCATGCCCATGAAGTCGCTATCGCTATTAATGAATCCAAGTGGGATGCGATGCCGTTCGGTACCTCTGCCGATCCGGCGGTGATCAGAGGCCAGTATCACGACCTTGGCACCGGTGACACTGCGGAAGGCACTGAACGGTGGATGCTGAGTAATACCCGTGGTGGTGATGAAACCCGTCCCCGTAACCGTGCTGCCATGGTGATCATCAAGGGAATAGCCGGACCCAACCTGGTATCGCAGCTTGCCGTTCCCCAACGCTCGGTTTATAGCGGCATTGCCGGACAGCAGACGTTTAGCCATCACTATGAAATCAACCGGCCTGTCAGTGTGTTTGTGGATGGCCTGAAGTTGATTAAGGGTACGCATTTCACCGCAGAGTCCGGCACTGATATTTATTTAAACACCCCTTTGTCTGTCGACGCTGATGTTGAGATTGAGTCGTTGGGCAAGCTGACTCTGTACGAATCGAGTTCCAGAAATCTGCAAACTCAGATCGACTCACTCAGCGATGACGTGAGCCAGATGCAGACACAACTGGCTACTCAGGAAAGTGGGCTGACTCAGGTGCAGTCACAGGTCGCAACCCAGGCCAATGACCTGGCGCAGATGCAATTGGATGTGAGTAACCAGGGTAATGATGTTGTTCAACTGCAGACAGATATAGCCACGATTACCTCTGGCCTGTCCCAGTCCCAGGCTGACATCGCTTCCGTCAACTCCGACTTATCTCAGGCTCAGTCTGATATCACGAAGGCCACTTCTGACCTGAGTCAGGTAGAGAGTGATGTATCCGACCTGCAAAGCAACATGAACACCAATTTTTCCGATCTGGTGCCAAGGGTGGAGGCACTGGAAAGCCGGGTAATTCCCCCTGACCTGTCTGCCGCCATTGCTGATCTGGCTGCACGGGTGGAAGCCCTGGAAAACTCGACACCGACAGAGCCACCGGCTGATGAGGACGATGATATGAAATTACTGGGTACGTTTGAGCATACCAATAGTGACGATATTTCAATTACTGATGGCTTCGATGACTCGCTCTACTCTGGTTACCATCTGGTCATCAGCAATCTTGCAATAGAAGACAGTGATTACCGGCAAAAGAAACTGGGCATCGCTTTCTGGAATGGCAGCGCATGGCAGGATGGGTTTGGCATGGCCACTACCTCGGTGATCAAAACCGGAGGGGCTGATGGTTCCATGGAGGGCTCTTACACAGGCTACGTGTTGGCTGAAGCAGAAATGGATAGTGTCTACCTGTCCGGTACTCTGAGTATATCCATGAGTGGTTCATCAAAAGGGGCATGGACGGCAAACTTTAATTCTGGCAATGGCAACCCTTACCTATCAGCCATGCTGTCGGCACCGGTTTTTGAGTCTATCCAGGGTGTCAGGTTCTTCACTGATGCCCAGACCAACAATGTAATCAGTGGTACCTTTTCCATCTACGGGCTAAAGAAGTAACAGCTCATGAAACTCGACATTACCTCCTTTACCGGCGAAGTTCCCTGGCTGGACAGCCATCTGCTGGAAGATACCCAGGCCGAGACAGCTATTGACTGTCGTTTAACCAATGGCAGCCTGCGAGCTTACCGTGCTCCGTTGGATGAGCAGGTATTGAACGATAGCCCGAAGACCATCTATCTCTATCGCAATGAAGGCGAGCGGTACTGGTTCGACTGGACTACGGATGTTGATGTGATCCGTTCCCCCGTGGCCGACGATCCCAATAACCGGGTCTATTACACAGGCACAGTGAAAGGTCCCCGTTACACCGATAACGGCCTGGCCTTGAGTGGCGGCAGTGACTATCCAGTCAATGATCTGCAACTGGGCATACCGGAACCGGACGTAGCTCCCGTAGTCAGCCTCAGTGGCACACCGCTGGAGGATGCGGAGGAAGTGGACGCTGAAACCCGCTTCTATACCTACACCTGGGTGGACCAGAACGGTCGGGAAGGGCCGCCATCCTTGCCATCGGGTGAGATTGTGGTAAAACCCGGCGAGACAGTGGATATTAACGTGGGCGCCAGTCCCGGTGCAGTAGACCTGAACATTACCCATTACCGGATTTACACCAGTACGCAGGTGGGCGTGTATCAGCTCTGTACTCAAATAAACAATTCAGGAACCATCGGTACTGACACTCCGGTTGGCGTCACCAGTGTGGTGGACGAAACCCCCATGGACCGGCGAGGCGATATTCTGGAAACCATCGGCTGGGTTGCGCCACCCAATAACCTGAAAGGATTGGTGGTACTGCCCGGTGGTGTGGCCGTCGGGTTCTCTGGCAAGGAGCTGATGTTCAGTGAGCCGTATCACTTGTACGCATGGCCAGCGGCTTATCGGCTGACCGTGGAGTATGAAATCCAGTCACTGGCGGTTGCCGCCAACAGTGTGATCATTACCACGGACGGTTATCCCTACGTGGCCTTTGGTACTGAACCGTCTGCCATGACGATGGAACGGCTCGATACGGCACACGCCTGCATCAGTAAACGCAGTATGGTGGATATGGGCGATATGGCCCTGTATGTCTCCCCCGATGGCCTGGTGCGGATCGCTGGCGGCCGGGCAGACTTGATGACCCGAAACATCATCAACCCGGAAGACTGGCGGGAACGATTCCAGCCAGACACCATCCACGCTTGCTTCCATGATGGCCGGTACTTTGGCTTCTATGGTAATGCTGTCAACGGCGGCGGTTTCATTTTCAGCCCCGACAGCGGCACCTTTACCGAGCTCGGCACCTATGCCGATGCCTGTTACCGCGACCTTCAGGATGACAGCCTCTATCTGGCCATCGGGGATACTATCAAGGCATGGGACAAAGGCTCTGAACTGATGCCCTATCGATGGCGCAGCAAGGTATTTCAAGGAAAGCCTGCCGCTTTTACCTCGGCAAGGATCATGGCCGACAGCTATGACAATCTGGGCTTTCGTGTGTTCCGGGATGGCGATCTGGTATTGGAATTACAGGTGGCTTCTGACCGGGGCTTCCGACTCCCTGCAGGCCGAGGCAGCCGGTGGCAGTTTGAGCTGGCCGGTACTGATACGGTCACCGCCGTGATTGTGGCCAGCAGTATGGCGGAGCTTTAAGGAAACCAGTCATCGTCTATTAACTGATCATAGGACCATGGGCATTCAGCCGGGAAACTCTGGTCGGTAAGCTGCTGGTCTTTCGGCAGGTATTTATTCATCTGGTTGATGGCACCGGCTTTGGCATCAGGGTAGCTGTCCGTGATTACCTCTGCCATACGGCTTTTCAGAGAAGGGTTTTTCTTCATTAATCGCCTGGTTTCACGCCGGGCAGTATCAATGCTGTCATACCAGCTTCGGAACTCTTGTGGTTCATACCGTTGAGGGTTAATCACTTGAGTCTGGTACTGATGCTTGAGCAGGTGCAGGATCAGGTTGATTAAGTGCGATTCCAGAGCGTGCTGGTTTTGTTTGCCCACTTCACCCAGTTCCTCCAGCAGGTTTTTTATATCCAGCCGATCAAGCTGGCCGGATTGTAATAGCTGTTTTTGCTGTTCTACCCATTGGTGGTAGTCGGTGTCATAGAGATTGTTGATGTTTTCCATTATTTGAGTCCCTTGATTCACTGCTCACTATTTTAGGGTACCCATGGCCAAATTTCCTGCACTGCCTGCAACGTTAGACCGCTACGTGCGCGAGTTCCTGAACCGGCTGGCGGGACGTTCCGGCAACGCCGGAGACAAAGCAGTACTACACAGTGAACTCGCTGAGCTGGGTCTGGCGAACGAGATTGGTCAGCGGCTCAGTCTGCCTGCCACCGCCGTGGGTTCCATTACTGACACCCTGGAACCTGCCCTGCCATCAGTTCCCGTGATCGAAACCGACCGGCCTGATAGTCCGACCAATGCCAGCGGTCTATCAGCGACCGGAATCTTTGGTGCCGTTATTCTGGAATGGGAAGCACCGGCCTACAAGGGCCATAACCATACCGAAGTCTGGCGTGCCCAGGTAGATGACCGGGAACAGGCGTCACTGGTCCATGAATCCAATGGCAGCCGTTACACCGATGTCACCGGAAACACTACGCTGCATTATTACTGGGTGCGCCATGTAAACCGTGGTGGCCAGGTCGGCGGCTTTAACGCGCTGGCCGGAACGCCAGGACAGGGAACCGCCATTATCAACCTGGCCGATCTGTTGCTGGAAAGCCCGGAGCTGTCTGAGCAGCCATTTTCGGTGCGGAATATCGGTACTGAGTCAGAGCCGGAATATGTGTTGATTTTCAATGGCTATCTGGCGGTAAACGGGCCGGTGAATATCAGCCAGCTCAAATCCGGTGAATTACAGAATGGCACTGCTTTAACCGTGGGGCGTGGTTCTGTTGAGCTGAGTACCGGCACCGATGGTTTTGGCCAGATGGTGATTACCGGCAGTGGCGGCATTGCCAACAACGATTACCTGCTGCTGAAAGAGGGCCGGATAGAGTCCTTTATCTATTCTGAAACCGCCGGTCATATTCGCTACAAAGAGGTACGCAGAACGGAAAGCGGCGTGGCTACCAATGGCCAGGAAGTTGTGATTCCCGCTTATTTCAAGGCCATGCCCACAGTGAACCTCTATCCTCGCGACATCACGGTTTATAACGCAGACTATCCCGACCAGTCCCAGCGGCTGGAAATGGATCACAGTGTACCCCAACCCCATCCCAGTATTGAGGGAGCCTGGGTGTTTACTCCCTACGCCCGATTGCTGCTGGCCGATGGCACCAAAACTGATGCCAGCGGCAAGACCTATCTGGGCAGCAGTAACAGTCGGTGGTGGGCGGTGTACAACACCGATCAGGTGAAGAAAGTAACGGTCAACTGCCGTGTAGCCAGCCATCGCTCCACCGGTGAATCAACGGGCTACCAGAACCGCAAGGCCACCCTGACGCTGGAGTATCGTCCCGATGGCAGCGACTGGATCACCAGTGAATCTACCAGCGTCGATATTAACGAGTTTGAAACCCACGTATTGCAAGTCAGCAAAACCCTCACCCAGGCCAATTACGATATTGCCGTATCGCTGACCACGGAAGATCGGGAGGGGACGTTTACCTGTGGGTCCATTGATTATGAGTATGATCAGCGGGGCAAACTCGGCACGGCTCTGGATGTCACATTAAGCCCGGAGTGGTACGCAGAGTCTGCAACTTACGATATTACCATCAATAATCATGAACTCAGCGGCTGGGAAATTACCCGCATTGAATACACGGCCACGGTGGATATAAACATAGTGGTCAAAAACCTGTTCTACAGCGCCACTAATGGCGGGCTTATCAAAGGTCGGGTCAGGGTTAAACTGCCTGATGGCGCTGGCGGTCACCAAACCTATGAAGAAACCACCCATCACGACTATGTTCACACGGACGGTGACCTGAACCAACGGATAGTTGAGTACAAGAATATTTTGCTCAGTTGGGCTGACACTACTTATTTAGACGGGAAAATCCATCCATCGATAGAGGTGTGGTGTGAGAGAGCCGGACATAGATATATAGGTATAGAAGGGCTAAAGCCAAGCAGTGTGGCCAACCTCTATGTCAGAAGCATCAAAGCCACGGTTTACTACCGCAGGCCCAGATCCATCAGTACCTCCCCCGTTAATACCTTTTACTGGGACAGCACCAGCTACGACCTGGGGGCTACCGATGTCAGTCTGACCGACGCCATCATTCACTGGACTGCTACAGGAGAATAACTATGGGACTCTCTACATCGCAGGGTATTACCCGTTATGGAAGACCCTCCGGATCCGTGGGATCGGGGCTTCAGCCGGGCAGTGCCTACCAGGCCAGCCTGGATCAGATGGGGACGTTTAATACTTTCTCTCTGGGCTCCAGTACCTGGCCAGGGAAGAATAATGAACAGCCAGAAATGCCCGACATCGCCCCTCGCTATGGCTACGATGATCAGGACGGCAGCTATCAGCTGAATATTGAAGCAGCGACTGATGCGGCAGACACGCTGAAGGAATACGGCGACAAGCTGTTTGATGTGTTCGATAACTACCAGCCCAACTTTCAGTACCTGGGCGACAATGCCACGGTATCCGATGCCCAGCTTGAGAGTCGGTTGGGGGAGGCCAGCAGCGATTACCAAGCCAATGCGGATCTGCAACAGGCAGAGTATGAACGGGATATGCGACGAATGGGCGTTAATCCCAACTCGGTACGGTTCGCAGGTTTTGGTACCAGTAATGCTCTCCATAAAGCCGCCGGACTTTCTGCTATCCAGAACCAGGTGCGGGACACCGCCAGGGAAGAAAGCTGGAATCGTAACCTCGATGTGGCTGAGTTGGGACTGGATACTGCTAAAACCGCTACCGATGGTGTAAGCAGTGCCGCCAGTGTCTACAAGCTGGCGGCGGATATGTTCACGGATAACAAGATCAAGTACGACCAGCTTAACGAAGCGGCCCGTCAGTACGACCTTGGTTACGGCTTCAAGCAGGATGAGATGAAGCTGGCGGCGCAGAATCAGGCATTTAACCAGGGACTTCAACGGTGGCAGCACGGCATCTTGCAGACCTATGAAAATAACGGGCAGCCCAACTACCGGGAAAGTTTTGGGTACGGGATTTAGGAGAGAGCCATCATGTACATCGGACCAGACGGAAGGGTTTACCAGAACAAGTTTGACTCCCTGGGACATTCCACCAAAATGCCGGGTTATGCGGATGAGCAGTTTGCCATCAACCAGCGGCTGGCAGAACTGCGCAATCAACGAAGTGAAGCTATTGATCAGCGTCAGCAGCAGGAAATAAGACAGCAGCAGATTGATGCTGGTGATACCCAGAACTTCTACAATCGCCAGAAAGAGCTGGCGGCACTGACTGGTCAGCCTTATGGCGGTTATGGCCAAGGAACCATGCCGGTAACTGGAGGTCAGCCCGGACAGCAGCGCAGTGGTTCCGGTTACGGAATGCCCATGGAGAGAAAGGAAACGGTTATGGATCCGCTGGTGCAGGATGCCGGACGGTTGCACGATATGCTGAACAAGGAATATCGACGGCAACGGGGCATTGCCAAACCGTCAGCCGCTGACCCCAATGACCTCTATAATGCCAAAGCGACCAGAGGTGATGACGGGTTTGAAGGGCTTACCCGTTTTATCAATCAGCATCCTGGCATCAAGGCGAATAATGTCAGTGGTATCCAGTTCAGCGACAGTGATCGTAATAACGACCCACTGGTGAGCTTGATTGGTGACGATGGCCATCCAGTGAAACAATTCTTCCTCAGCTCCCTCTCCAACCAGAATAACTTTGCCGGTCAGAAGACTCAGCAATACAACCCCGGCAGACAGGCCAAAGAACCGGAAAAACTGATGGAACAGGTTCAGGCCATGGCGCAGCAACTGGCAGCGCAGGAACTGGCTGGGGAGTCCGAAAGTGTCCGTAAAAAGCAAATTTGATTACCACTGATCGTACGTCATGACACAGGGAAAGATAATTTAAGAATATACGTGCAGCTTTTCATTCTTTATGTCTATAACCCGGTAAAGAAATAATAGAACCTCTCCAGTATTACCGGTGGAGCAGGCATCATGACGGCTTGTTCTCCAGATTATCAACTAAATTCGGTTTCATAACCGCTCCGAACAAGCAAAGACCCACATCATCATTCGAAATAATGATATTAATACGTCAACTGACTTTCAATTATCGGTTGATGGCTAACCCGGTTTCCACTGGACGTCTGGCAGTTTGAGAAGTCGATCCGGCATCGGTGCTGTATTGACTGCAGCCCGACCTAGCCTTGAGATCATTGAAGGCATATCAAAACGCCGGTTAAACCGATAGTTGAACTCTGATAGATAACGGCCCAGATGCTTGGGGTCGAGCTTATGGTAAGTACCGGTAATCGCTGTTTTCACGTTTCCCAGCATGGTATTTACCCAGGTGAACAACTCATTCTCCATGGATGCATGCCCACCACCGGTAATGATGGCTGTGTGCTGGCATCCGGCATCTTCAATACCCCGGAAACAGGACAAGCCATCGCTGACGGCCCGGACACCCTTTTTCAGGGCATGTTCTGCCCACTCCTGAATGGTTTTTCGCCGGAAGTTATCAACGGCATTGAACTTCATGTAGATAGGGTGGTTATCAGCATCTGTCTGAACTGCGGCCACGAAGGGGGCTTTGTTCTCTGAGCCTCTGCCCCGGCGGCCTCCGTGGCGCTCTCCGCCCCAATAGGCGTCATCAATCTGAACAAAACCACTCAACTGCCAGCTGTTATCTCTTTCCATCATGACCTGCATGAGTTTGTGTTTCATGCGCAATGCGGCATTGTAGGAAATGCCAAGTTGTCGATGAAGCGTCAGGCAAGAAATCCCCGCTTTATTCTGGGTGACGAGATAGATACCCAGAAACCAGGTAGCTAGAGGCAGCTTTGTTGAGTCAAAGATAGTGTTACTGGTAAGCGAGGTTTGGCAACGGCAGCAATTGCACTGGAATTCAGCTTTCCGGTGAAGCTTGCAGAAACTGCGGGAGCCACACTTCGGGCATTGGAAGCCATCTGGCCAGCGCCAAGAGGACAGCGCGTTCTCACACTGCTCTTCACTGCCGTAATTAGCCAGAAATTGCATAATGCCAAGGCCTTTTTGGAACTGAATGGTGTTTTTACACATCAGTTTTACCTCCAAAACACATGACTATCGACGTTTATTATAGCAGCTGGCTCACGACGTAGGGTCGGTGGTAATCAGGAAAAATATTAATTGTTGCCCACGGCCACCCGGACCACAGTAAAGGTGGTGCTGAAGTGGCGGCCTATAACCTGTTTAAAGAGTATGAGCGCCGAGGGATTGATACCCTGTTTCTGGCTCGCTCTGGTGAGCCTTCTCATGGTGGCTCCGTATTTTCTACCCGTAATGGTGGCCGTGAAATTTTGTTCCATACTGCCATGCACGACTGGTTTAATTTCCGCTGTGTCGAAGCCAAGCATATCTGGCACGACTTTCGGGATTTGCTGAAGCGTTATCAGCCCACCGTTGTTCATTTTCATCACTATGCCCATATGGGGATGGAAATGATCCGGGAAGTGAAAAACACTCTTCCCAACGCAAAGATTATGTTTACTCTTCATGAATATCTGGCGTTGTGTTTTAACAATGGTCAAATGGTCAAACCAGGCGGTACCAAACTCTGTTATGGTGGCTCACCGGTTGACTGTGCCCGCTGCTTTTCGGATAAATCAGCAGCAGACTTTTTCCTACGGGAAACCTACTTCAAAAGTTTGTTTGACCTGGTGGATGTATTCATATCGCCGAGTCACTTTCTGATTGACCGTTACAAAGCCTGGGGCCTGCCTGAAGAAAAAATGGTCATGATCGAAAAAGGCCAGCCAGTGGCAGAAAATGACCAGCCTCGACCCTTGGCAAAAGGCGAAAAACGCATGCGTATTCTGGTTAACTTGAACACCTATTCTGTTTCATTTGAACACCCTGAACTCCTTACACATTGCCCAGTGTGATTTTTAGACCAGGTGTTCAACTGCGTCCAATTTTCCAAGCTTTTTGCGCATGGATTCGCCTTTGAGTTCAATCCGGTGGGCATTGTGCATAAGCCGGTCAAGAATGGCGTCGGCCAGAGTTTCATCACCAATGCTGGCATGCCACTTCCGGGTGGGCAATTGACTGGTAACCAACGTGGAACCTTGCTCGTGCCTGTCATCCATGACTTCCAGCAGATCGTTCCTTTGTTGCTGCGTCAGTGGTTCCAGGCCCCAGTCGTCCAGAATCAGCAAGTCTACTTTTGCCAGTTGTTTCAACTGCCTGCTGTAGCTGCCATCACCGTGGGCAAGGATCAGTTCATCCAGTAGCCTGGACATCCGATAGTACCGGACACTGTAGCCTTTCAGACAAGCCATGTGCCCAAGGGCGCAGGCCAGGTAGCTCTTACCGGAACCACAAGGTCCGGTGATCAACAGGTTCCTGTACCGGTCAAGCCAGCCTCCTCCAGACAGGCTGGCCATCTGGTTCTGTTTGAGACCTCTGGGGTGTTCATAGTCAATGTCGTGTATCCGGGCAGCCAGTTTAAACCGGGCGCTTCTGAGCAGCCGAGCCAGACGTTTATTGTTTCGCTCTGTTTCTTCCTGCTCAGTAAGCAACGACAGTCGTTCTTCAAAGCTAAGGCTACTGTAGGTGCCCGGCTGGTCCAGCTGTTGATTGAGGGCATCTGCCATTCCGGTCAGTCGCAGTGACCTAAGGCGAGCCAGTGTTTCATTGATCATGTTCGCCTCCGGTTATTGATAGCAAATAGCGCCACGAATATTTTCGTGATCATCATGCAAGGGACCTGTCGTTTGTTTTAACTGTGGCTCCAATGGCATCAGGTCTTTGCCTGACTGGAGGATTGATCGGACATTTTTTAACCGATAACCCCCGATGTTCCTGGCATGGGCGCAGGCGTTGTTGAGTCGTTCAGTTCCATATTCCCGCTGCAGGTTTAGCAGCCCCAATGAAGCTCGATAGGCTTGTTCAGGATGCTCCTTGCTATCCAGCAGTGATTGAATAAAACAATAGACTTCCTGACCAATGTCGTTAGCCCAGTTAAGTAAACGCTCAGGCGTCCAATCCTGATGGTGACGATGTCGTTCCGGCATATGAACTGCTAACGTCGTAAATCCACGTGTGTGCTTGCGAGCGTGGCTGGCCACCACTTTACCGTTAGCGTAGATCGTGACGCAGTGCTCAGTCGCCTGTACTTCTACTTCCTGCCTGGCAAGCTGATGGGGAACCGAGTAGGCGTGCCCCTTGCAGATAATATGATAATCCACATTCACCCGGGCCTTGATAAACTCAGCGAACACAAAAGATTGCTTCGGCAGTGGCTTGAGGGCTGGTTCATCCAGTTGTTCAAACGCACTACGTCGCGTTCCTGGCAACTGCTTAAAGGGCTTCAGGTTCAGTTCGATTAACAGCTCACGTATCCGCAGGTTCAGCTCTGCCAGGGTAAAGAACATTTCATGACGAAGCCTGGCCAGTATCCACCGCTCCACTACCTGTACACCGACTTCTGCTTTGGCCTTGTCTTTGGGTTTGTAGGGGCGTGCCGGAATGACTGCCACCTGGTAGTGACAAGCCAGGTGCTGGTATGATGGGTTGAGATCCGGCTCGTACCGACAGGCTTTGATAACTGCGCACTTTGGGTTGTCTGGCACAACAATTTCTGGCACCCCACCAAAGAACTCAAAGGCCCGTTCATGAGACCCCAGCCAGTCCTCTGTTTTTTGTGACAGAGTCGCTTCAGCGTAGGTATAGTTGGACGCTCCCAGCACTGCCACAAATATCTGGGCATTGTGGGCAATTTCGCCGGTGTCCGGGTTGATGATTGGCATGGTTGGCCCGGCATAATCAACAAATAACTTTTCACCTGCATTGTGCAGCTGTCGCATAGATCGCTTTTGACAACCACGCCACTGATTGTAACGGTGACAGTACTGGGCATAGCTGTAGGCATTGAGGGGGTGGGCCTGACAGTATTCTTCCCAGAGTCGTTGTTTGGTCACTTCCTTGCGCTTCAGTTCCTGATGCACCTCAGCCCAGTCAGGATCAATCAACCCTTTTCGATTGGCTATCGAGGCATCGGGAAACAGCGCCTGAATAAGCTCAGGCTCAGATATATCCTCTGCCAGGGGCCAGCTTAATTCCGATTCCTGAAAGGCCTTAACGTAGTTGGATACCGTCCCCACACTGACCCGTACACTGCGGGAAATTTGTCGGAAGCTGAGTTGGCTGCCAAACCGCATCCGGAGTATTTCTAGTAGCTTACGCATGGTAATCCTGTTTTCTGTCATGGCCGGTTCCCTCTCTTGGTACAGATAAGAACGGCCAAAGTTATGGAAAATCAATGCATAAGAAGATATTTGTTAGCTGTATTAGACCGGTTTATGGTCTGTTGAACAGCGTTTCTGGAAGCTTGAACGGTGATTCTGGAAATCATCAAAAAGTGTTCAAAAGAAACCAGAATAGGTGTTCAAGTGTTACCAGAATGGGTGTTCAAGTGTTACCAGAATGAGTGTTCAAGAGTTACCAGAATATGCAACGCCAGCGGAACGCAGTTTTCAAGTCAATGGCATTCTCAGCAGCAGCTGGTCGCAAGACCATAGAGTGAGTCATACCTGCGAGGTACTTGTTCCATTTTTCAGGGTGCCTGAGCCTTGCCAAAGGCGTTCCACTAAAGGCGTTAAACGTTGAGTCGCAAGTCTTGCAGTGGTAGCGCTGTCGGCCATTTCGTATGCCCCAGCGACCAACGCTATGGCTTTTGCATTTGGGGCACCTGGGGTTTTCGGCAAATTGGGCAAGTATGCTCTTTTCTACGTCAGGTGTTGCATTATCGTTATTGGGTATAGATTCACTGTAAACAGGTTCAGAGTCAGTGGTTTCTACTACCTCGGTAACCTCTATTTGAGTACTAAGGAGCGAGTTGTTAAGAATGTCTCGCTGTTCACTGGTTAATGTTGAAATGGAATCAATAAAATTCTGGAAGAGTTCAGATTGCATATCACTCCCCTACAACGTAGATTTTATGGGAGTTTAGCTGATTCAACCATTAACGGTAACTTAGCCCTGTACAAGGGTGGATAGCAGGTGTCGATTTCCCTGTTCTGCTATACCGTCAGGTCTTTAAAAACAAAGACGGAAGCACAGGCATTCTCTATCTGGTTTGCAGCGATCTTGACTGTGATGCCGAGACTCTCAAGGCAATCTACGAGAAACGGTGGAAAGTCGAGGTCTTCCATAAAACGCTGAAATCGAATGCGTCAATGGCCAAGTCACCGGCGCATACTGTGAGAACACAGAGTAATCATATCTTTCTTTCAATTTACTCAGCCTTCAGGTTGGAAGTATTGTCATTGAAAGTAAATCTGAATCACTTTCAGCTCAGAGCCAAAATCTATATGGCAGGGCTGAAAGCTTCGTTGGGGCAGCTGAGAGAGCTGTTAGCTGCGTAACTTCAGTTAAATAACGTTCAAAAATACCCATGATTTGAACCTCTACAGACTATCGGTAATCGTCGAAAAACGATATTAAACACAAAAAAATTCAACATCTTTCTATCTTGTTCCCACGTTGAACATGGGAACAAAGCAGACCATTTTGTATGGCCTGAAACGGATTAAACGCTGTCAATATCAGCCAGTAACTGCTGAACCCGTTGGATAGTTCTCGTCCAAAAACGCATCAGGCAATCATAATTAGATTGTACGTGCGTTTTGATATTTCCTGAAATTCCAGAGAGCCGCAAAAACTCTTCCCTTTTTTTCTCTAATCTGGGACGGATATTGGAGAAAAACGCGAAAAGCAGGCAGAAAACATCCTCCCACCATGCTGGAAAGGTACTTTCATGTAGCGTGGAGGTGGCTATCAGGATGGTGCCGGGTGTCTGGCCAGAATCACCAGGTTGTAACAGACCACCGATAACCAGCAATGAGAATCAAAACGCTCAGAACCCTTGCAGTGGCAACGTGATAGCCCAAAACATCTCTTTAGCCACGAAATTCCCGCTTCAATACCTGCCCGGAAGCGAAAGAGCGTTTTATACACATACTGACTTTTAGTCATCTCTTCGACTTCAAGTCCGCGCTTCTTATTAAAAGCTACATCGCTGATTCCCATGGCCTTGGCTTTTTCCAAATTAGCGCGACACGCGTATCCGCCGTCACCGCTTGTCTGGCGAGGTACACGACCATAAATTTCTTTTTGTCTTTCCATCATCGGAATGAATTGGTCCGAATCCGCTGGGTTACCTTCCTCAATAACCAGGTCCAGGATCAATCGACTTTTTCCCTGAACCAGGTTCAGTTTATGGCCATACTGTACTTGCCGCCTGTCTTTTACGATGATATCCGTATGGGGTTCATACAGGCTAACCACTTTTTCCTGGGCTGGCACCTTTTCACCCTTAAAGACCCTGCGCTCTGTCTGGGAGACTATTGCATCCACCAGGGGTAACAGGTGATCCACATCGGCCTGCCACTTGTCGGCATCATCAGCCAGGAGACACTGCCCCTGCTGACGGGCGTTTGCTAGCGTGACAGTAGCTTCGATAAGTACCTTCCGGGATTTTCGGGTCAACTGCAGCAGTTTTTTATAATGCTGATGCCGCTCTTCTTTGCCAGCGTAGATGCATTTTCTGGCCGCATCTTTTACGGCTCGGTTGTGATGGGTATATTCATAAAGCGGTGTCGCTGTCAGTGTTTGTCCCCGTTCCAGCAGCCGACAAATTTCTTTAACGGAACTGGCTAAAAGATCACTGTCGCAAGGAGGTTTGATATCCGATTCGGTGACTGTGCTGTCAATAGCCACAGTGCGCCCTTTTTCAATACCCTGATCTTTAGCGGTCATTAGCTGACAGTTATTAATCCGTTCCCATGTAGATGCAGTAAGAAGGCTGATGAGCCCATGCAAACTGGAGCGACTGGGGCGCTGGTTTGGTTCGAGGCGACAAAAGTCTCGAAAGAGCATGGAGTCCATCAAAACAAACGACAAGTAGTCATAATCACAATTCAAATACTGTTTCAGGAGTGCCGCACGAAGAACGGATTCTGCTGATAGTCCGTTCCGCCCAGTGTTCTGTTTATCACCAGAACTTAAGTCCTCATAAATCCAGTCATTGAACTGTGGATGGGCGTCAAGCCATTGCGAGATACCGGAAAGCTGGGAGCAGATTTCATGAGGTACGTAATGGAGTTCCATACTACACTGCGGGTTGCGTTTTTTGCGCATTTGGAGTCCTCTGTTTTTGGCAATCCCTTATGTTTCTTGCTCTTGGGAAGTTTAGTCGCCAGATAGCAGTAGGGCTCCACTTAATTTTTCAGGATAAAATCTACAGTTTTCAATTGGTTGTGTTTTTGGACGAGAACTGGATAGCTTCCGGGCGAAGGCTAAAGCAGGTTTTGGGGTGCTTTACTTCGGCATGTACCAAACCGGCTTCCCGCAGGATCCGAAGATGTTCTGAAACCGTGGACTGAGCAAGACCAAGCTGCCCGACCAGGTCAGAACCCAGACACACACGCCCCGCCAGTATCCGTAGCAGCCTTACCCGTGCCGGATGCCCAATGGCTTTGGCATAAGCAGCCAACTCCTTCTCTTCCGACTCGTTAAACTGAAAATCAGCGAGACTTTGCAGGCATTGTGTCATTATGCTAACCACTTACACCTTAATCGTTAAATTACGATGAACGATACGCCAGTATTTTTCCCGCTGCAAGTACCAATGAACAAAAAAATAAAAATACGACCCTGCGAACAATACACCTGTTAATATACCGCCTGCGTTTCTGCAATATAGAGCATTCACATGTCCCATCATCCTTTTGATATTCTGCCGTTGCCCAATGGTTCAACCTTTATTATTACACCGTGCCCGGGTACAAAAGCGGAAAATCTTTCTGATTCGCTGAGTACACTGAAAAAGGCCGGGGCTGACGCTGTTGTCACTATGCTGCCAAATACCGAAATCACCCTTCTTGAGGTTGCCAGTCTTGGCCAGGAGGCTGAACATGCTGGAATGCAGTGGTTTCAACTCCCGGTAGAAGACGACTGTGCACCGGAAGAAATCTTTGAAATTGCGTTTAAACAGGCCAAAGACTCCCTGCTCGCCCTGATTGAAAAAAAGACGACGATCGCTATTCATTGTAAAGGCGGCTCTGGACGTACAGGGTTGATGGCAGCAGCACTTCTACTGGAAAGTGGTATGAAATGGGACGATGTAAAAACACTGGTTCAATCTATTCGACCAAACGCCTTAACCTTGCCCGTACATCTTGAGTATTTGCAGAAGCGCTATGTTCGCTGAACTGAGATAGGGAAGCTGTTGCAAAGCCCGTAAATAAAGTCTCTCCGCGCAGGTCGGCTCGCTTATGAACCGACCGACATCAAAGCTTAATCAGTTTATTGCTTTACGCTATTACCAGTTTTTTTCATAATAAATCTGGCTTAAATTCTGAACTATTACAGGGTTTCACCCCGCGCTCCCTAGTGCAGCCAAGCGTTGTTATGCATACACAAGCACCTCGTTCCCACGCTCCGCGTGGGAATGCATACGGCTCTGGCAGCATGAGAAAGAGCCACTGCCTGGTAGGGTTTTCGGGGGCTCCATGCGAGTATGGTATTTGTGGTGGGATCGGTATGCATTCCCACGCGGAGCGTGGGAACGAGGGGTCCGGAGGGTTTCGCAACACCCTCTCCCCCGTGGGAATGCATACCGGGCATAAATAGATTGTTTTGTATCTGGCAGGCTCCGGCATGCATTCCCACGCAGAGCATGGGAACGAGGGGTCTGGCTGTATGGGTATTAGCGCTTTCTGCACTAGTACAGCACCTTATGATTGATGGAGTAGTGATTGCCAGCATCAAAAAACATCCCGTCACTGATCAGCACCATCCTGACTCAGGGTATCAGCCTTAAACTGCAACCTGCCGATCTCGCCTACCTGGCAGCACTGCGCTATTGGAAAGAAACGGAATCACAACCGGAATTCAGTGAGGAAGAGCTGCATGTGGTATTCCAAAACGTGGAAAAAGCACGACTGGACGATAGCAGTGAGGATTCTTCAAAACGCTGTAACGAAGTGATCCGTCGCCTCCTTCAGCAGCACCTTTTGATCTGTCTGGAAGGCGGTGGGCATCGACATCACGCTTATCTGATCACACCGCTGTCCGAACAGATCGTCGATTCCGTGTGTGTCGGTATGGAAGCGTCAAAAGAAGCACTGAGTACTCTGTTTATGACGGTTGCCACGCACCTCAGAGAGATCAGGGATTCCGCGGAACAGGGGGGCAACGAACCGTTCTGGAAGCTTCAGGTAGAAGCGCCACTGAACATTACCGTCAACCAGCTGGTCACCTCCATTGACCATCGTCAGCGTCAGCTGGACCAGGAAGCCATCAACACCCGCAAAGAAGTGGTGGAACTGCTGAAGCAGGACTGGCAAAACAGCATCAGCCAGTGCGAACAGTTGCTGACCAGCACCCAGAATCATCTTCAGGATTTACAGCAACTGCTATTGGCCTCGTGCCACGAACTTCGCTCACTGCTGGACGCCATTTCCCGCTATTGCGAACAGGCCAGTCGACACGATGCCATCAACAGTGTTATCCGGCTGGAGCAACATCTTGACCGTATCGAGCACTGGAGTAGCGAACGCATGAACCACTGGGAAGGTTTCCACCACCGGGTTCATCAATACCTGCGTCAGTTTGTCACCATGGATGAGCGCAAGGCGTTGATGGAGCGGGTGCGGGAAGGCATCCGAAGTTATCAGGCATTGCCGTGGTATCTGCGCTACGCCAATGAAGAACCGCTGGCGCGATTGAGGGATATTGAACCACCACGGCCGAAAGAAAATCTGGCACGGATAATCCATGATGAAGGTGAGCTGACGGCCATCGAAGACTTTGATGCCCTGAAGCAGCAGGTTAAGGAATGGCTGGCCAGGCAGCAGCAACAGTCCAAAATACTGCCATCCTACGAACAGGCACTGGAACAGCTGGCCAGCCAGTGGCCTATGGAAAAACTGAACATGGTCGCAGGCTGGCTGTTCAGCGCCCTGACTGAAATGGGCCACCAGCAAAACCGGCAGAACATTGCAGATCATCAGTGGCATGCGGTTCTCCCGGCCATCGCTCCCGAGTTTTACGTGGAACGCCTGAGTCTGACCCCTAACACACTCCGCCTGGAAAGAGAGAAACCGATTGTTGACCGATAACCCCTACCAGCAGATCGCCGATCTGATCAATGATGAATGCTTCCCGGAACTGGATACCCGGCTGCGTCGGGGTGAACATATCGACGCCCGCCACCACCGGATTTTCAATATTATCCAGGACGGTTTTTCCCTGCTGGTCGAACACTACCTCCGCTATGGTATTGACCTTGTTCAGGCACCGGAAGCGTATTACTACCTCCGCCCCGGCACTGCCGGTAAAAGCCTGATTCGTGCCAGAAAACTGGATGAACTGACCATGGTCGTTGGTCAGGTGCTGGCCATGTTCCATCTCGACCCCGAGCAACTGGAAGGCAGTGGCTGGATATCCGCCGATGCAATCTACGAGCGGCTGCGACTGCTGCTGGACAGTGAATACCTTTGCCAACTGCTGGAACGAAAAAAAATCGAGACCCAGGCAGACCGTGAAAAAGCCATGGAAACCCTGCGTAAGGCCATCCGACAACTCGCCAGGCTGGGCATGGTAAGGCTGGAAGGCAACCAGGCCGGCCGTCTGCAGACCCAGGCTCCGTTGCTGCGATTTATTGATCCTGTCCGCTCAACGGCTTCGTCACCAGAAGCCGCCAGGGCAGCCATGGAGCAGCTGGTTCGTGACGGTTATATCAGCCTGAATGACGATGAAGAACCTGTGATGCAGGGAACTTCTGATCCGGAAGATAATCCGGAAAACGCAACACAAGAAAAGCGTCACGGTGAAGACGACACCATTATATCTGAACAGGCCCTTGAACAAGAGCAGGAAGCATGAGCCAGAAAAGAACCCAGATCCGCAGCCTGACCCTGGTTAACTTCCGGGGTGTCTTCTTCAAGACTCTGGATATGCACCCATTAATGAGCAACCTCATCGGCCATAACGGTGCCGGTAAAACCACCATTATGGGTGTCTTGCTGATTAACCGGGTACCCGACAATCGTCTGGTTCGCCTGCGTAACAACTCCGACAGCGGACAGGATCGCAGTGATAATGGAATCTGGGGACGCATCAGTGCCGGTACCTGTTACAGCCTGGTGGATTACGAACTTTACGACGGCAGGCGGGCAATAGCGGGTGTCCAGATTCGTCGCCTGAGCCAGCCAAAAGTCGAGCTGAAACTGTTTGCCATTACCGGTGTCGATGATGATGTTCCGGTGCGTGATCTGGTGATGAGGCCGGTACCCGGCGAAAATGGCTTATACGAACCTCTGGATGGCAAAGCCCTGAGAAATCAGATCACCATGATGGGCGGTGAACTGCAAAGCTTCAACACCACCGCCCAGTATATGAACTGGCAGTTCGAGCAGCGGATTATTCCCCGCCGAATGGAAAACAGCCAGGATCGCCAGCGTTATTACCGCATGCTGGAAACCAGCCTCTACGGCGGCTTGTCGTCAGAGCTGCAAAAAGGACTGAGGGATTATCTGCTGCCAGCGGATGATCAGGTACGCCAATCCATTGGCTCCATGCAGAGTGCCTTGCAACAGACCCAGCGAACCCGTCGCCAGATAGAAAGCACCCGCAGTGACCGGAAGGTCATTCGGGAGATTCTGGAGTCCAGCTATGCCCTTGGCGAACATGTTCTGGCATGGTCAGAAAAACAACAAGCCAAACTTCAGGCTGAGCTGAAAGATAAACGCCAGCAAGAGCATCAGGCACAACTGGAGCTGGAAACCAAAAAACAACAGCTGTCAGCCATTGAAGCACGACTGCTGACCCTGGATACCCTGGACAGTGAACTGGCAATCCGTGAAGAAGACGCTGACGAGCATCTGGATCATGCCAAAAACCTTGAACGACTGCATACCGATCTGCAAAGACTGGAAAATGAGCAGAGCAACCATAACCAACAGCTGGAAGAGCTGAGCGAACAGAACACATTACTGGAAAGCCAGTATGAAGAAGAGTCCGCTGAGCTTAAGCGCCTGCAGGATGATATTGCACAACTGGTAAAACAGCTGACCAGTGTCGAGCAGGCCTATTCTGAAGAAGCCCGAAAAGCCGGATTATACCTTGCCGCCCTCAGGGCGTTGAATGAAGTGCGTGACAGCTTTAACCAGCCAGATCTGGCAGCAGACGCACTCACCCCGTTAATGGGAACGTTGCTGCAGGCTGAAAATGACGTTTCCAGCCGCTATTACAGCCAGAAGCCACTACTGGATGAGGCGGAAACCATTCGCGGGCATTTCGAGGCAACCCTGTCTCTGCTGGCGACCTTTGGTGATACCGATATTGACCTGAAACAGGCAGCCAGCCGCAGCGACCACTGGCGACATCACCATGAACAACAAACAACACTGGCTGCACAGATACCGGTATTGATCAGACAGCAGCAACAGCGCCAGAAAGAAGAAGAGCAACTGAAGAAGCTGCAACAGGCCGTTGCGATGCTTCCCGAAGAATGGCGCAGCAGGATTCAGGATGAAGCCAGCTGGAACACCAGCCTGAACACCGCCACTCATGAGCAACAATTCCAGCAACGGAAAATAGATACCCTTGGCGGACAAATCCAGCAATCCAGACAGACAATGGTACAAATCCAGGGCAGCCTTACCCAGGCCCGTCAGGATAATATTCACTGGCTGGATGCCCGCAGACTGGGTCAGGAGATTCAAGCCATCCGCCCGGCTGCCCTGATGGATAGCCACAATGACTTTATCACCCTGCGCCAGCAAATCAGCCAGGAACAGCAGGAAAACCTGCAGGCCAATGTGCAGCTTGGCAAGCATCTGGAAGAGCTGCGCTCCCGCATGGCCCAGCTGGAAATCAAGGCATCAAAAGAGCTGCAACAACTGCAAAAGCTGGCGGAGATGACCGGCGGAGTGGTGATCAGTGACTATTTTGATAACGATGATATCTCCCTGGAAGAGGCGGCCTGGCTGGAGGCCAAGTTTGGCCCGTTACGCCACGCCATCCAGGTTCGGGACATCAGCAAAGCTGCCGCTATTATCCGCGAAGAAAGTGATCGCCCGGATCACGTCTGGCTTCTGGGTGGCACACCGGGAGCGTCTTTTTCGGAAGAAGAGTATCTCCATACCCCCCTTGAGCAGAAAGAAGACGGCAGTGTCCTGGTAGAAATCGCCAGCAATGTTGCCCGTTTAAGCCGGGAACCTGAGTTCCCGACCATTGGCCGACTGGCCCGGGAGAAAGAGCAGGAAAGACTGCGGCAGCAGGAAGAACAGCTGCTGGATCAGCTGCAGGAACTGGCCATTGGCAAACGACAGTTGGAGAAATGCCAGCAACTTCTCGATCAGCTGTCCGCCAAAAGCCAGTGGCTTGGCGTTCAGGAACCGCCGGTTAATGAGCTTACCGGGCAACTGGAGCAGCTGGAAGCCCGGGTAGAATCACTGACGGTTGATCTGGCCGGTGCCGAACATCAGAAAACCAGTCTGAATAGCGTTGTTCGTTGTCTTGAACAGTGGCAAACCAGTGCCTGGCTATTGAATGACGACCCCAATCGTCAATCATTAGAGGCGCTCCTTGAGCAACTGCAAAGTGCCACTGACGCTAAAGCCTGGGTGGACAAACATCAGCAGACGATTCGGCAGCTCAGTGAGCATCGCTTCTATATTCAGCAGCCACCGGTAGAGAATCTGGATGCCCTGCGAGCAGAACTGGAACAGCTGAAGCAGCAGTTAAGCCATTATCACCAGCAGAAAGACCTTCTGACGTCGGCCATGGACAAAGCCCCTAATCTGCGCTTTGCAGAGTCTGTCGCACGGCAGGAAGAAAAAGAGAATCTGCAAAATCAACTCAGGAATGAGTACGAGACTAAGCAACAGCAGGAACAACAGCAAAACCAGTATGCGACACAACTTCGTGATCAGTGCCACTCACTTGAGAAAAGCATCCACTCTATCAATGCTCTCCTGAGTCAAAATAGTCATCAGCAATCAGAGCTCAAACGACAAATATCTGATATCCCCCTGACCTGGAAAGTGGGTCTGAAGGAAGAGTGTGCTGCACAGTTAACCCGCATCAAGGCAGAAAAGTCTGAACTTATTCAGGAAATCAAACAGCAAAACATCGCACAAAGTACTGTTGCAGCAGAACGGGAAAAAGTCGAGGAGCGACTCAGTGATACCATAGCGGATATTCATCAGCTGGCACCAAAAGCGCAACACGCCACCACCAGCCATGAACGGATTGTGCAACAGGCAGAACAGTCCGGTTTACGACATCGGCTGCATATTCATCACCTGCTGAATCAGGACAGTGACACTTTACGTGACGGTTTGGCGACGGCAAGGGTCGCATTGGCAAAGGCTCTCGAGAATGAACAGAAGAATGAACAGAAAAATGGCCAGGACAGTCTTTATCAACAAATAGAGAAAGGCAGCAGCACGGATTTGCCAGCACTGTTCCAATGCTTTATTGATTCACAAACGTATCTTGCCCAGCGCATGGATAAAACGTTGTATCAATCGGATGACCCAAGGCAAAACCTGGAGTTGCTGGAAGAGCGGCTGACTCGTCTGGAAACCCTGTTAAAAGATGCTGAGAAGCGCTTCCTCGCCGAATCGGACAGCCTCGGGCAGAACATTCAGCGCAAGATCAACAAAGAGCGCAAACAGATTCATCAGCTGAATGCTGCCCTCTCCAGTGTGCATTTTGGCACCATTCGGGCGATCAAAATTGAGCTGGAAGTGATCGACAGTTTCCAGAAAATACTGGATGCCCTGCAGCAGGAATTTTACGCAGACCTGTTCCGTAAACCCGATATCACGGTGGAGGCGGCGCTGGAATACCTCTTTAAGAAGGAAACCGGGGGTACCATTGTTGGTGATAAACTGCTGGATTATCGTGAGTACATTCGCCTGAATATTCTGATTCAGCGGGCTGGCAGCAGTCAGTATGAACCGGCCAACCCGACCAATCTTTCTACCGGAGAAGCCATTGGCACCGGTCTTGCCATTCTCACTATGGTGCTGCATTCATGGGAAGTCGCTACCAATAACCGCGATGGCAAAGGACACGCCGCCAGTCGTCTGTTATTCCTGGATGAAGCGGCACGGCTTGATGCCAGGGCACTGGCCACCCTGGAAGAACTCTGTGACCATCAATCCCTGCAACTGCTGGTTGGTGCGCCGGATAATGTGCTGCCCAAAAATGGCATTACCTATCGGATGGTACGCCTGATGGAACCTTACGAGCATGTTATTTTCTCTGGCGTAAAAGGCAGGCTGCCTGAGGTAGCTGAATCGTGACATTTTGCCCGGAGGATGCAGTACCTATTGCCTTAAACGGGTTACCAGGCTGACTTCAAAAGACCCAGCACCTGCTCATAGCTGGCATCAACCCGGTTATAGAGCAGTGCTCCATCGTCAACACTCATACGGGCAATGTCTTCCAGTTGCGACTCCAGAACCTTGCCACTTTCTGACAATGTTCTTGGCAGTTCTGTTTGCTCAAAGAGTTCATCCCGCATGGCACGAATATAGATGATGGTTTCAGCCGCCCGTCGCTGTTCAGGTATTTTGCTGTAAAAATCGGCACCGGCCAGGGGAAGCAGCAGTTCACCAATCGCTTGTTTACACCCGGGAAGGTTGTATTCCAGAACATAAGGCAGCATCAGACTCATGCAGACGCCGTGGGGAAGTTGGGTGATCGCCCCCAGTGAGTGTCCAATGGCATGCACCAGCCCAACCATGGAGTTGGAAAAGGCAATGCCCGCCATGGTGGCTGACTCGGCCAGCTTCAATCGCAGATCCTGGCGATCAGGCATAGCCAGCACCCGAAGCAGGTTTTCCCGTATGCCTTTGATAGCGGCAACGGCATAGGCATCACTGAGTGGATTTTTGGCCGTACCCATAAACGCCTCAATCGCATGGGTCATGGCATCCATGGCCGTTGCTGCAGTGATATGCGGCGGCAATGTCAGCGTCATCCGAGGATCGAGAACCGCCACATCCGGCATCAGGAATGAAGAGCTATAAGGTACTTTACGCCCGCTGACATCATCGCGAATCACCGCAATTTTGGTCACCTCTGAACCGGTGCCTGCCGTGGTTGGCAGGATAAATAACGGCTTTAGTCGTTTAGTCAGGGCGCCGGCACCACTGAATGCCAGAAGATCATCACCTCCTTCCGATACGAGAATGTTTACAGCCTTTGATGTATCAATTACCGATCCACCACCAACGGCAATAATCCCATCCGCTCCACCCTCACGGTAAAACTGTGTGATGGCCGAGACGACACGGGTTGATGAGTCGGGCGGGACATCACTGTAGATACCCGCCACCGGAACCTCACCGACCACCAGAGCCCGCTTGACCGGCTCCATTAAACCGGCGTCAAGCACCCCGGCATCGGTGATAATTAAAGGTTTCTTAACCCCAAGGTTGGCCAGTTCATAGGGCATATGCTCCAGGGCTTCGTTTCCTGAAACGATTTTTACCGGATTAAAGAATTCATAATAGCTACGGCTCATTTCGCAAACACTCCCATAACAAAACCGGCCAACACGCCCAGGTAGATTTTCAATGCACCCACCAGTTTCTCTTTTAAGGAAATATCCGGGTAATGACGCATGATGTTCCGGCCTATAAACCGGGGAAGGGTGATCACTTCCAATCGTTCAAAGCAACGCACCAGTTTCATGGAAGAGGGGAGGTCACCATCAACCACCATTCTCTCCCGGGCAAAGGCTTCGGTTGTGCCTTCCTGAAAAGAGAGCGTGTGGTAAGCATGGGCAAGGTGTTTGAATTGAATATCCACATCAGGCCTGGACGAACCGTTTTTCCGGCGCAGTTTTATTCGTCCTTCGCTTTTTTTCATGGACAAAGCCGGACCACGAGGCATGACTCTCATGGAAAAGGTAAAATCATCGGGTAATGCGGCGATTTCCTTTTGAATCAACCGGTCAGTTCGGCAGGCCATTGCCAGACCATGACCAATAAAGGCCAGCATAAAACGGACATACCAACGCTTTACACGCCAGAGAATAGGAAGAGATGGAGGCACCCGTTACTCCTGCCAGCGAATCGCCGGGCAATAGTTATTATTGTTATTCCAGAGCGATATTATCCACAATCAGAGCATGGTGGGCTACACAGGAAGGGGAAACAGGGCAGGTTCCGGAGCAACCTGACAGGCTGCTCCAGAGTATAGTCAGTAACGCATAGCGTTGAACAATATCTGGTCTGCCCTGTCGTTTGTCAGCAATCAATACTAAGCGATACCCCTCAATGATGGTCCAACGTCAACTCTGACAAAGTCAGATATTGCATCAATGTATTTGTAAAGAGCGAATCGCTCTGAAGGATTCACCAGTTCGTCTTGTGCTGCAATAATCTGCAACTCCCACTCTCCGGTCCGCTGCGTTTCCTTTACCACTGCGTAAGCGGCTTCATTGCAATGTTTGAACGCTTTTTCTATTGACCAGCCTTTTAGTAAACCTGCTGTGAACAGGGATGATATCAGGTCACCTACACCAACCAGTGGCTTTTCGAAATCAGGCTTAGGCCTTTGAACCATATAAACCTGATCATCAAAAGCGAGCATCATGGAGAACTTATCATCTGCAATAGCGTATAAATGCTTGACCAGAACAATGCCCGGGCCTTTATTCAACGCTCTTTTGCAGGCCAGTACGGCATCCGATACGTTGTTGATTTCCATAGCTGCAAACTGGCTAAGCTCAAACTGGTTTGGCACGATCACGTCGGCCATGGGCATCAACGAGTGAATGAGTTTCTGAGCAATGCCTTCCCCGACAATACAGCCTTTATCCGGAGCGCCCATCACCGGATCACACACATAGATGGCTGATGGATTATGCTCTTTCACTCGGTTGACAATGTCTGCCACCGCATCGCATTGGTCCGCGTTACCCTGATAGCCCGTTAAGATAGCATCGCACTGGTCGAGGACGCCGATTGTTGCCAGGCCATCGGTTATCTCAGTGAGATCTGTGGCTGGAAAGGCGCGACCTTTCCAACCTTGTGAATATTGGGTGTGATTCGAAAACTGCACCGTATTGACGGGAAAAACCTCAAATCCCATACGTTGCAAAGGAAATACTGCTGAGCTATTTCCGGCATGTCCAAAAACCACATGACTTTGAATTGAAATCACACCACGCATAGTAAAGCCTTAACCTGCCACAAATTGTGAAATAATAATGACGATACCGGATAGAGCAGCAAGTCCCAGCAAGGCATTACCACCAAAAACCTGATAGTGCGTGCCAGAATTGTTGATCTGTCTGGATTTATAAACCATGGCAACGGGCAGGAATACTGCCAACACCACCAAAGCAATAGCCGCGTAACCTAACGCCATAATGAAACCTTCAGGGTAGAACAGGGCAAAACCTAAAGGAGGGAAGTACGTGAGCATGGCAACATAGAGTTTGTTCCCTTTTAACTTGTGAATCGTGGTATCACGGATGAAGTCAAACAGCCCCAGGCTGACACCCAGGAAGGAAGTAATCAGCGCAAGCTCAGCAAAAAGATTAATGAATGTGGACAGGCTTGAACCGTCAAGGGTCGCAGATAGTGAGGCAATCAGTGCGGTCAAACCGGAGTTTTCATATAATTCAGCCTGGCTAACGACACCTAGGGTGCACAACAGCCACAATACATAAATGGCCAATGGCAGACAAGAGCCGATGTACATGGCCTTCTTGAGATTTTTCGTATCACCATCCAGATAAGAAACAATCGCCGGGATACTGCCATGGAAGCCGAAAGAGGTAAAGACCACCGGGAGGGCGGTTAAGACCAGGCCATATTCCACAGGCATACTGGCCAGAAAGCCACCATTAACGTTTGGCATTAGTGACATTAACACCAAAACCATCGAACCAATCATCAGAATAAACAGTACCCGATTGACTTTATCCAGAAAATGAGTCCCGATTGCTACAACCACCGCCACAATAATCGCAAAGATGATTGAGCCAAAGGCATTATGGACTTCCATCGATAATGCTGAATTAAGTCGTGCGGTAATCTGGGAACCACCACCGGCAATATACGCGGCACATAATGCGTAAAAAAGGAAAAACATGGAAAACGCAGCGATATATTTTCCTTTTTCTCCAAGGAACTGTTTTGCCAACGTATGAAGTGTTGCCTTGCTATCGGCAAATTGATGAACTTCCAGCATTAATAATGAGGTATATGTCATTAATGCCCAAAGACCAACAATAATAAATGCTGAAATAGTAAAACCTAAACCTGCAGATACAATGGGCAGTGATAACATACCTGCACCAATTGATGTGCCGGCAATAATCAGTCCACCACCAATTACTTTTCCATTTCCAGCAGTTGAACCAGAGCTACTATCATAGACCCTGTCCATGACATTCAATTCTTTCATAAGTACATCCTTTTTTACACGCAAGGTTTCATTAATTTTATCTACGTGGCTAATTACTTTTTTTGTAAGCAATAAGACATGGAAAACGTGAATGATAAATTCACATTTTTTTAAACTTAAAAAAGCGAATTGACTTAATAAAAAGCCCTCAGAAAGAGGGCTTTATTCATTGATAATTAAATATATTCAAAACGTGCAGTGAAGAAACGCAACTGTTTTGGTTCGTATACGAACTGGAGACCTTTGATTTCTTCACGCTTTTTGTAGAGACGAATAATACCTTCAGCGACAACGTCCATATGGGCATAGGTGTATACGCGGCGTGGGATGGTCAAACGCACCGTTTCGAGCTGTGGGCAGTGGTTCTTGCCGGTGTTGACATCACGGCCAGCAGATACAATACCGCGCTCCATGGCACGAACGCCTGCCTCAACATAGATACTGGCCGCAAGGCTCTGTGCCGGCAACTGGTCCTGAGTCAGATGAGGACAGAAACGACGGGCATCCAGGAATACCGCATGACCACCAACAGGCATAACGATTGGTACACCCGCTTCTTTCAGCTTCTCGCCCAGATAGCGAACCTGCTTAACACGATGCTCAATGTACTCATACTGAATGGATTCGCGCAGGCCAATAGCCATCGCTTCCATATCACGACCGGCCATACCACCGTATGAAGGCATGCCTTCGTATACGACAACCAGCTCTTTAGACTGTTCGAACAGGTCATCATCGTTCATACACAGGAAGCCACCAATGTTTACCAGGCAGTCTTTCTTACCGCTCATGGTACAGCCATCGGCATAGCTGAAGGTTTCCAGGACGATTTCCTGAATGGATTTGTCTGCGTAGCCCTCTTCCTGCTCCTTGATGTAGAAAGCGTTCTCTACACAACGAGTGGCATCGTAAAATACTTTGATGCCGTGCTCACGGGCAACTTCAGAAACAGCGCGCATGTTTGCCATGGAAACCGGCTGACCACCGGCCAGGTTTACCGTTACTGCCAGGCAGATGTAAGCAATGTTTTCAGCGCCCTTATCAGCAATCACTGCTTTCAGTTTCTGTACATCGATATCCCCTTTAAATGGAACTTCGATAGCAGCGTTATGCGCTTCTTCACGAATAATATCGATAAACTTCGCGCCATTTTTCTCCTGGTGATAGCGAGTAGTAGTGAAGTACATGTTACCAAGAACATATTGGCCTTCTTTAATCGCTATTTGAGACAAAATGTTTTCAGCACCGCGCCCCTGGTGAGTTGAAATGATAGGCTAAGTTACCGTTAATGGTTGAATCAGCTAAACTCCCATAAAATCTACGTTGTAGGGGAGTGATATGCAATCTGAACTCTTCCAGAATTTTATTGATTCCATTTCAACATTAACCAGTGAACAGCGAGACATTCTTAACAACTCGCTCCTTAGTACTCAAATAGAGGTTACCGAGGTAGTAGAAACCACTGACTCTGAACCTGTTTACAGTGAATCTATACCCAATAACGATAATGCAACACCTGACGTAGAAAAGAGCATACTTGCCCAATTTGCCGAAAACCCCAGGTGCCCCAAATGCAAAAGCCATAGCGTTGGTCGCTGGGGCATACGAAATGGCCGACAGCGCTACCACTGCAAGACTTGCGACTCAACGTTTAACGCCTTTAGTGGAACGCCTTTGGCAAGGCTCAGGCACCCTGAAAAATGGAACAAATACCTCGCAGGTATGACTCACTCTATGGTCTTGCGACCAGCTGCTGCTGAGAATGCCATTGACTTGAAAACTGCGTTCCGCTGGCGTCACCGCTTTCTTGAAGTGATTAATAATGATCAAGCAGAAGAGCTTTGTGGCATTACTGAGCTTGATGAAACATTTTTCCGTGAATCCTTCAAAGGGCAAAGAGAAGGCCTTCCACGGCCAACCCGAAAGCGGGGTAATGATCCCAACAAAGCCCGAAAAGTCCCGGTAATGGTGGCTCGGGACCGTAATCGAAATACCGTTGACGGTGTATTAGAAAACGAAAGTGCTAATGAATTGTGCAGGCATTTAAATGGCCGCATATCGATACAGGCCACGGTCTGTGCGGATGCACACCTCGCTCACGAAAAACTTGCTGACAAGCTTGGATTTGTCTTCAAGGAGCTGGTGACATCAGCAGGTCAACATGTTGTTGAAGGCATCTACCACATCCAGACTGTAAATTCTTATCACAGTCATTTAAAACGCTGGATTGGCGGCGTATTCCAAGGGGTTGCAACTCGTTACCTTCCCCATTATCTGGCCTGGAGGCGAGAACTGACGGCAGCAAAAAAATTAACTGTTGGCCGGTTGATCAGCAGAATTACTGAACATTGGTGCTTCCAACCATTAACGGTAACTTAGCCGGAATGATATGTTTAAAACCAAACAACTCTCTAACCGTGGCTTCCAAATGGTGGAAGTTTTTACTGCCTGCATAGGCTTCATCACCAATCATCATGCCTGCCCACTGCTTATCACTCATTGCAGTGGTACCAGAATCGGTCAACAGGTCGATGTAAACATCTTCACTATTCAAAAGGAAGGTGTTGTAACCCGCTTCTTTCATTCTTTCGGCACGTTGTTCCTTGTCAATCATGGAAACAACTTCAACAGCTTTAATACGGAACGGCTCAGCAGGATATTGCATTTTTTCATTCCAATGATGGTTGAATTACAAGAAGGCATTCACGTCTTCTGGTGCCGACTGTAAAGCACACCTGATTTATCATTATTGACTCACATCAAATAATCCTGATGAACAACAATGAACATCTTAAAACACTGATTTAAGGCAAATTAATTCTGCCAACTTGAAAAACCATGGTCAAATAATAATCAGAATGATCAATTAACATACACCTTTCTCAGCAACTCTCATTAAAATTTATTCCTATGTGGCTAAGTTACCGTTAATGGTTGGAAGCACCAATGTTCAGTAATTCTGCTGATCAACCGGCCAACAGTTAATTTTTTTGCTGCCGTCAGTTCTCGCCTCCAGGCCAGATAATGGGGAAGGTAACGAGTTGCAACCCCTTGGAATACGCCGCCAATCCAGCGTTTTAAATGACTGTGATAAGAATTTACAGTCTGGATGTGGTAGATGCCTTCAACAACATGTTGACCTGCTGATGTCACCAGCTCCTTGAAGACAAATCCAAGCTTGTCAGCAAGTTTTTCGTGAGCGAGGTGTGCATCCGCACAGACCGTGGCCTGTATCGATATGCGGCCATTTAAATGCCTGCACAATTCATTAGCACTTTCGTTTTCTAATACACCGTCAACGGTATTTCGATTACGGTCCCGAGCCACCATTACCGGGACTTTTCGGGCTTTGTTGGGATCATTACCCCGCTTTCGGGTTGGCCGTGGAAGGCCTTCTCTTTGCCCTTTGAAGGATTCACGGAAAAATGTTTCATCAAGCTCAGTAATGCCACAAAGCTCTTCTGCTTGATCATTATTAATCACTTCAAGAAAGCGGTGACGCCAGCGGAACGCAGTTTTCAAGTCAATGGCATTCTCAGCAGCAGCTGGTCGCAAGACCATAGAGTGAGTCATACCTGCGAGGTACTTGTTCCATTTTTCAGGGTGCCTGAGCCTTGCCAAAGGCGTTCCACTAAAGGCGTTAAACGTTGAGTCGCAAGTCTTGCAGTGGTAGCGCTGTCGGCCATTTCGTATGCCCCAGCGACCAACGCTATGGCTTTTGCATTTGGGGCACCTGGGGTTTTCGGCAAATTGGGCAAGTATGCTCTTTTCTACGTCAGGTGTTGCATTATCGTTATTGGGTATAGATTCACTGTAAACAGGTTCAGAGTCAGTGGTTTCTACTACCTCGGTAACCTCTATTTGAGTACTAAGGAGCGAGTTGTTAAGAATGTCTCGCTGTTCACTGGTTAATGTTGAAATGGAATCAATAAAATTCTGGAAGAGTTCAGATTGCATATCACTCCCCTACAACGTAGATTTTATGGGAGTTTAGCTGATTCAACCATTAACGGTAACTTAGCCTTCCTATATCGTGATGATTAATTAATCATCACTTTTTACTTATTGATATGAATCAAATAATTTCACAGCACGCTAATTAAACAGAGCTCTGATGTAATCATCGCAAAAGAAGGAAGGGAGACTGACCGTGAACGCGCCCAGACTAATTACGTCTGTTATGTCAGTGTTGTGTTCATCCACGCAGGCCGCATTGTACAACTTGTTCTTTGATACTGTTTATTTACCTTGTTTGTCTCGCCTGAGACAACTGGGTCAAATTGCTACAAACAATAGGGTCACTTGTTTCAAACCAAATAATCAACCCGAATTACTAACCCGGAAAAATGGAATGCTTCAGCGCTTTACCCCGCCCACGTCTATCGCACACCAAAAGAAAGGCTTGGCAATCCACTCTTTGTGTTTGGCAACAGTACCTGATCGATTGTTTGATAATCAGTCAATCGAAACGCCATAAACACTGATCGTTGACATGCCTTTGGGCAAATCACCGCACCACGACGTCCAGGTGATGCGGCTCAGCTCTAAAAATGACAACTACAAATAACCACTACTTATTACCGGGCTTGCCCTTTCTGGTACCCCAGGTTCGCCCATCTTGCCCAAAGAGCTTACCACAGGCGGTGTAGAGGAATTCGCAACCCAATGGCACCTTGTCTTGTGAGATAACGACCTCTAAATACACGCCGGTCTTGGCCTTACTTGCCTCTGCCAGGGCCGCATCAAGCTCACCGAGTGTGGTAACCCGTTTAGTGTACCACTTGCAACCCTGCGCAATTGGCACGTCAGCGAAGTGCCAGGCCGGAACGTCATTGTACTTTTCGTCGTAATAGCGGTTAGTGACTCTTTCGGCCAGATAACCGTCATTATTGACCAGAATAAAAATCGGCTTCGCCCCATAGCGTTCATATGTGCCAAGCTCTGTGGCTGTCATTTGATGACCGCCCTCTCCACAAAGAATCCAGCAGCGCTTATTTGGCTCTGCTATGCAGTTACCCAATATGGCGGGCGTCCCCCAACCAATGGCACCCCACGACAGTTGGGATTCCAGCTCCACGTTATCCGGTAGCCTGGCACGTGCAGAAAAGTTCATTGAACACATCGCCGTATCAGAGACGAAGATATCGCCTTCTTTTATAAACTGCTGCAGTCTTTCATAAAACGGCTCGTAATCTATCACATCACCGGCCTGGCCACTGGGCGACGACCCGATGGCGACACTGCTCGGGCCTAAATCCGGGCATTTATCAACGAGCTTACTGGAGATTTTCGCAGTCAGGGCCGTTAGCACATCCTTCATCTCTACATTCTTGTAGACCTGGTCTCCAACAGTTGTCGAATGCGGGTTGATTTTGATCAGGTCACTGCGATCGAAGAACAAGGTGTTCATGCCATTATTAAAGTCATGCATTTCGTTGGCCATGGCAACGATGCAATCACATTGTTCTACGTAAGTGGTGACTGCAGGATCTGCCCAGCCGGTCCAGCGACCATCGTAACCACCAATGTAGTTTGGATGCTGCATCGAGATCACCCCCCTTTCCTGGTTGGTGACCGCAAAAGGCAGGCCCGATTTATTGATAAATGCGATGGCTGCGTCCACCGAGTTATATCGACGTATTGTGTAACCGGGTATTACCACGCTCTGTTTGGCATTGGCCAGGCGCGCATGTATCTCAGCAACCACTTTTTCCAGGGTTGCAGGATCGCTTTTAACATTCGTAAGAGGAATGTCCGATTCATTTTTTGGAAACACTACAGGAAGGTTTGCCACATCCCGTGGAAATGCCATGTATACCGGCTTGGAGTAATATCTCAGCGCCGCCAGCAGGCGTTTGGTTTCATACACGCAGTTTTCAGGCGTCATAACCACCGCACTGTTTTCACCCGCAGTCATCGGGCGAATCATATCGACAAACAAATCATAGCGAGGTTTTGGATCACCAACCATATGGTGGTAACGGGTAACGCCATCCTGCTCATCGAGACCCGGCATCCCCGTCAGTACGACCACTTTAGAGTTTTCTGCATGGGCACCCGCCAGACCACCAAAGGTACACAATTCTCCAGCGCCATAAGTCACCACCAGAGCACTGGCTCCCCTGGTACGCGCATATCCGTCTGCAGCGTAGCTGGCGTTGAGTTCATTGGTGCACCCTATCCAGCGTAACTGCCCATCATCCATAACAGCATCATTCACCGGGTAAACAAAATCACCCGGAACTCCAAAAACATCAGTCACTCCCAGCTCTTTGATTTGACCGAGCACGTATTGAATGACTGTCATTTCATTAGACATAATCAACTACCTTTCAACAGGTACCACTGTGTCTATTGACACTGGCACATGATCCAGTAAAGAGAATTTCAAGAATGTTCAGGACTTAACGTATAACATCAGCGTTGGCGTCAGGCTGGCGTGAGTCGTGAGGCGTGAGGATTGTTGAATTAACAGTAGATAAGCAGAGGGTGATTGAACGTCTGTGAGATAGCGGTATTGATGCGTAGATCAGATTGAGTCGCGGATGCTCTTTTATCGACAACTTCAGAGGCCATGCCAAGCTCCTCTTTGGAAAAATTTACGGTTTAATTACACCTCAGTTCTGGCCAGACTTGCGTCAACGCGGCCGGGAATGCCTGTTGTGCAACCGGTCAGGGCTCCCACTCAACCTGTTCTACAAACCAGGCAATAGTGGTTATTAAACTGCTCCGGAAAGAACTTATTGATATAGCCAAGGGCAACATATTTTAGACACCCGTTTGTTTTTCATTGAGAGTTGCGCATGTTTAACTGCTTACTCAGATAGCAGATCCCACAATAAGTACACAGGTTAACAGCGCTCTGACTTTGAGGGCGAAGACTTCCTCATTCGTTAGATTGAGCCATGGTCACGTATTCCCAAGGGGATGAATACGCTTTTTGGAAGGAGTTAACACCTCCGCTTTCAAAAAATTATCTAACGACATTTTTAGTTTAAGAATGAATATTTTTCTAGTTTTAAAACTCCCGCTTGTGCAGCGCAGTCTGCACGCTGCACAAATCTGTGGTTATGTTTACTACTCTGCCCAAGACGTGTCGGTCATTCGAGGATCGTCGACCCTTTGGCCGAAGCAGTTAAAATTTTCTTCTCTGATACGCTTAAACACGAAAGGCTCGAACAGCATTCGGTAGATTTTGGTTTGGGTGCCATTGTCGCTCTGACGGAATGCACTTTCGATCAACTTTTCTTGTTCGAGAATTTTCAGGCAACCGGATACTCTGGGCCTGGAAACGCCAACCAGCTTGCCGAGCTTTTTCTGGCTTGGCCAGCATTCGCCTTCACTGTTGGCGAAGGAGGCCAGGACGATTAGTAGCAACCGTTGGGTGGGTGTCAGGTTATCCAGTTCACCGGTCTGTATTTCTACCCGAATCAATCTTAAAACTCCGATTGTGTAGGCGAACGAAATCATTGCTATACTGCTTCCCGAGCAATAGCTCATTGTGTTTAGAGGAAAACCCGGCGAGGAGTGTCCGCTCCGTTTGAGTCGGGTTTTTTCTTGGCGTAACTGTTCAGCACCCCCACATAAATCTGGAATTTTCTGATTTTTATACCATCCTCTTAAGCACCATTTTTCCACAATATTCGCCAGCATGATTCCAGAACTACCCGCAACTATGTCGGCTGAGATTCTCTTGAAAGAGAATGCAGAGCTGCGGATGAGAGTTGCCTGTCTGGAAGAGCGATGTCGAGAATTGGAAGAAAAGGTTGGCAAGAACAGTCAAAACAGCAGCAAGCCGCCATCGTCTGATGGTTATCAAAAACCTTGTAAAAACAGTAATTCTCCAGATCATTCTGACGACCTTTCCGCAGATAAAGGTACCGATCCATCGGATGAAAAACCCAATCCTAAAAGTCTGAGACAGTCTTCTGGTAATAAAGCCGGTGGAAAGAAAGGGCATCAGGGCACTTGTCTTAAACAGGTCGATATCCCTGACTATATTGAGTACCTTCCGGTTAAAGAATGCAATAAATGTCAGGCGTCTCTTCTTGATAGTGAGCCGGTCAAATATATTGAACGACAGGTGTTTGAACCAGGGAGACCGGGTGAATTTGAAGTAACGGCCCATAGAGCTGAAGTAAAAATCTGCACTTGTGGTTGTCGGAATCAGGCTGAATTCCCGGAAGGTGTTACCGCTGCCGCACAATATGGCTCAGCCACACAGGCTATGGCCGTCTATCTTAACCAATACCATTTCCTGCCTTTTAAGCGCGTGTCAGAGTATTTTAATACTCTCTATAAAATGAGTGTAAGTGCAGGCACTGTCGCCAATTTTGTGGCCAGAACCTATGAAAATCTGGCTTCTACTGAAGAGGTTATTCGTGACGCCTTGCGGGAATCGTCTGTTGCCGGAGCCGATGAAACGGGTATGCGGGCCGAGGGCTCTTTGCACTGGCTACACGTTATGCGGGATGAACAATGGACGCTCTACTACTTGTCTGAAAAGCGAGGTCGTGAGGCCATGGACACGATGGGCATACTGCTAACATTTGCAGGCGTTCTGGTTCATGATCATTGGAAATCCTATTTTGCATATGCGGCAACTCACGTACTTTGCAATGCCCATCACCTGAGGGAGCTTTTGGGTGTTGTTGATAGGGACAGCAATCAACTGGCGTTGCGATTGATGAAGCTACTGAGGCTTTCCTGGCATTACTGCAAGGGCTTTAAGACCATAGGTATGCTACAGATGCCAAGTGTTGTCTGTGAACGAATCGAGAAGATTTATGACCGGTTGCTTCAGCGGGCTCTAATGAAAGAAGTCGTCTATATGGAGAAGCAACGAGAGGAGCTTAAGCGCAAGAAAGTCAAGAATACTAAAGCTTACAATCTCTTCAAACGACTCACTGAGTTCAAGGCTGAGACACTGCGCTTCATGTCAGATTTTACCATTCCCTTCGATAACAATGGCAGTGAGCGGGATGTTCGAATGGCCAAGTTAAAGCAGAAAATCTCAGGCTGCTTCAGGAGTGCAGACGGTGGTTCTATGTTTGCACGGATTCGCAGCTATTTGTCGTCTGCCAGAAAACAGGGAATGGACATATATCAATCACTTCATAGAGCTGTTCGGAATTACTGTAATATGCCTTTGCTCAGTGCTGAATAGTTACAATTTTTTAACATCGTATTTTTCAGACAAGATTATCCTTCTTTCAGAATATGCCTATAATGTAGTTGTTAATAAGTACCCATTTTTTTCAAGGAAATGTTCTGTTAACCATCTTTTGCTTGTTAATAATGGCCGTATCAATAATAAAAAGTACAAATATATATCTTATATTGGACATGTTAATAAAGGTAAGGGTATCAGTGATTTTATCGGATTTGTTAATTTTCTAGCTAAAAATAATCTTAATCTACCCGGCGAATCTAAGTTGTGCTTGATTACTTCATCTGATATTTCTTGCTATTTAAATGAGCTTCCTTCTAACTGGATAGAATATCTGATAATAATTAATAAAGAAAGCATTTCAGATCAAGAAATAGAAGATGTAATAGTTAATAGTCTATGTGTTTTAGTATTGCATCAGTCTGCAACGCAATCAGGTGTATTAGCGCAATGCAGTAGTTTTTCAACGCCCGTATTAGTTAGAGATATACCTGCATTTACACAGTATATTAAAAAAGACTCTTGTGTTCTTTCCTTTCAATTCTCATCTAAAGAACTTTATGATAAATCAAAGCAAGCATACATTGATGCAGATAGTAATGTTTCAATGATGTCAGATTTATATGGTAAATATTTTTCACCTATAAATTTTGAAAAATATTACCCTGACCTTTAAAGTTTCTTAATTTCTTTTGGATCATAGATATGGCAAATAAAATTGCTTTAATAACTGGTATTACTGGGCAGGATGGTTCCTACCTTGCCGAATTCCTTTTAAAGAAAGGCTACGAAGTCCATGGCATCAAACGTAGAGCTTCGTTATTTAATACTGACCGTGTGGATCATATTTATGAAGACCCCCACACTAAAAACCAGCACTTCAAACTCCACTACGGCGATCTGAGCGACAGCTCCAACCTGACCCGTATTATCAGCGAAGTGCAGCCGGATGAAGTGTATAACCTAGCGGCACAGTCCCATGTGGCGGTCTCTTTTGAGGCGCCGGAATACACCGCTGATGTGGACGCACTGGGTACGTTGCGACTGCTGGAAGCCATTCGCTTTTTAGGTCTTGAGAAAAAAACCCGTTTCTATCAGGCATCTACTTCTGAACTGTATGGTTTGGTACAGGAGATTCCTCAAAAAGAAACCACACCTTTCTACCCTCGTTCCCCTTACGCTGTAGCCAAGATGTATGCGTACTGGATCACGGTTAACTAGTTCTCGTCCAAAAACGCATCAGGCAATCATAATTAGATTGTACGTGCGTTTTGATATTTCCTGAAATTCCAGAGAGCCGCAAAAACTCTTCCCTTTTTTTCTCTAATCTGGGACGGATATTGGAGAAAAACGTGAAAAGCAGGCAGAAAACATCCTCCCACCATGCTGGAAAGGTACTTTCATGTAGCGTGGAGGTGGCTATCAGGATGGTGCCGGGTGTCTGGCCAGAATCACCAGGTTGTAACAGACCACCGATAACCAGCAATGAGAATCAAAACGCTCAGAACCCTTGCAGTGGCAACGTGATAGCCCAAAACATCTCTTTAGCCACGAAATTCCCGCTTCAATACCTGCCCGGAAGCGAAAGAGCGTTTTATACACATACTGACTTTTAGTCATCTCTTCGACTTCAAGTCCGCGCTTCTTATTAAAAGCTACATCGCTGATTCCCATGGCCTTGGCTTTTTCCAAATTAGCGCGACACGCGTATCCGCCGTCACCGCTTGTCTGGCGAGGTACACGACCATAAATTTCTTTTTGTCTTTCCATCATCGGAATGAATTGGTCCGAATCCGCTGGGTTACCTTCCTCAATAACCAGGTCCAGGATCAATCGACTTTTTCCCTGAACCAGGTTCAGTTTATGGCCATACTGTACTTGCCGCCTGTCTTTTACGATGATATCCGTATGGGGTTCATACAGGCTAACCACTTTTTCCTGGGCTGGCACCTTTTCACCCTTAAAGACCCTGCGCTCTGTCTGGGAGACTATTGCATCCACCAGGGGTAACAGGTGATCCACATCGGCCTGCCACTTGTCGGCATCATCAGCCAGGAGACACTGCCCCTGCTGACGGGCGTTTGCTAGCGTGACAGTAGCTTCGATAAGTACCTTCCGGGATTTTCGGGTCAACTGCAGCAGTTTTTTATAATGCTGATGCCGCTCTTCTTTGCCAGCGTAGATGCATTTTCTGGCCGCATCTTTTACGGCTCGGTTGTGATGGGTATATTCATAAAGCGGTGTCGCTGTCAGTGTTTGTCCCCGTTCCAGCAGCCGACAAATTTCTTTAACGGAACTGGCTAAAAGATCACTGTCGCAAGGAGGTTTGATATCCGATTCGGTGACTGTGCTGTCAATAGCCACAGTGCGCCCTTTTTCAGGAAAAACTGCAGGAAAAACTGGGTCAGGTCTTGATTCTTGACCAGCATTAAAACTGTTCTACTTTTATAGCTCCTTGATTATAAAGTGGGGGCATAAAAAATGAGCAGGCCGTTACGGATTCAGTATGCAGGTGCGCTTTACCATGTGACTTCCCGTGGGAATGAGCGCAAGGCAATTTATCGGGAAGAGGTGGATTTCAATCTGTTCCTGGATGTGCTGGCTGAGGTCTGTGACCGGTTTAACTGGGTGATTCATTCCTGGTGTCTGATGACCAATCATTACCATCTGGTGGTGGAAACGCCAGATGGTAATCTTTCGGCGGGTATGCGACAGCTTAATGGTGTTTATACCACACGGTTTAATCGTCGTTATGGGCGGGTGGGGCATTTGTTTCAGGGGCGTTACAAAGCGATTCTTGTGGATAAGTCGGCTTATCTGCTTGAGTTGAGTCGCTATGTAGTACTTAATCCGGTTCGAGCTCGTATGGTCGATCATCCCGGAGACTGGCTATGGAGCAGTTACCGTTACACCCTCGGTGAACTGCATTCACCAGACTGGCTGGCAACCGACGCCATGTTGCTGCAGTTTTCCGACAATCGTGAGCGAGCCTGTGAACGGTTTGTTGCGTTTGTGCTGGCAGGTGTCGGCGTGAATCTCTGGGTGCATCTTAAGCAGCAGATTTATCTGGGTGATGATCAGTTTGTTTCTCATCAGCAGCAATATATCGATAGACCTGCAAAGGATAAAACGCTGACTGAAGTACCTCATAAGCAACGGCGCAAGCCTGGACGATCACTTGAGTTTTATCAGGCAAGTTGTGAGTCTACTAAAGCGGCAGTCTGTTCGGCCTTTGCATCCGGCAGTTATACACAAAAGGCCATAGCGGATTTCTTTGGTTTACATTATTCCACTGTAAGCAAGATGGTTGCCCGGCAGACCTAGGAGGCTGTCCGAGAATAGCCTGATTAAGTATAATCAGGCATCTTCTGCCCACTTTGTTGTTGCCGAAACGGATGTCATCAATCAAATTCAAAGATAACCCTGCTGATTTTGACCAGCACCTGATGTTTCCATCGAACATCTTCGACCTGCTGCCACCAGATCATGATTGCTTCGTTTTTGAAGATATCTTCAAGCATATCGACACCTCTGAAGTGGAAAAGCAGTATCACCATCTTGGCCAGAATGCCTACCACCCACGACTGATTATATCGATCCTGATCTATGCCTATAGCCATGGTGTGTTCAGCTCCAGGGAGATTGAACGGCGCTGCAATCAGGACTTGGCTTTCATGTATATCGCCAAACAGCACTGCCCAAATTTCCGGGTGCTCAGTGACTTTCGTAAAAACCAGGCCACCTTTTTTAAAAGCAGTTTCAAACAGAGCGTGCTGCTCGCCCGGGAACTACAGATGGCCTCGCTGGGCCACATCGCTCTTGATGGTTCCAAATTCAAAGCCGACTCATCAAAGCATAAGGCCATGAGCTACGCACGACTTAAGGCCAAAGAAGCTGAATTAATGGCTGAAGTTGAGGCCCTGATTAAAAAAGCCGAAACCAGTGACAGTGAAGAGGACGATGCTTATCAGCAGGAGACTGGCTACAGCATTCCTGAAGACTTGCAATTCAAGCAGGAACGGTTAGAGAAAATCCAGGAGGCCAAAAAAGCGCTTGAAGAACGGGAACAGGCCCTGAATCCCGATAAGCCGATAGACGACAAAAAGCAAATCAGCTTTGCTGATCATGATGCCAGGATCATGGGTAAAAAAGGCAGTGGCTATCAGTACAGTTATAACGCCCAGATCAGCGTCGACAGCGATAATGGTATCATTGTTGGCCAGCACATCAGCCAGCATGCCAATGACAAGCAGGAAGTAAAGCCTGCACTTGAAGCCATTGCAGAAGCAACAGATAACGCGTCCATTGGCAAAATGAGTGAGGATAATGGCTATTACTCAGGGCCCAACCTGCAAGCGTTTGATGATGCGAACATTGACGCTTACATGGCTACGGATCGACAGGAGAAGCCTGCAACAGAGGGACTGGAAGACTCTGACAGAAAGTTTGTCAAAGCGGATTTTATTTACCATGAAGCAGACGACAGCTTTACCTGCCCTGCCGGTGAGAAGCTGATTTATAACACGGCTAGCAAAGCAAAACACAAAAGCTACCGCGTCAGTAAAGATATCTGCCGGGATTGCCCGTTACGTAAAAGGTGCAGTGGTGACAACAAAGACCCGGGGAAAGTGATTCGCACAGACCGCCACGAAGCCATACGCCAGGCGATGAACCGCAAAATGGAAACCAAAGAGGCCAAAGCGGTTTATGAGCGTCGCAAGGTGATTGCGGAACCGCCTTTTGGCCAAATCAAGAACTCAGGATTCAGAGGGTTCAGTGTCCGGGGTAAGGAAAAAGTGGCTGGAGAATTTTCACTGGTCTGCAGTGCTTATAATTTCAAAAAAATTGTCAAATCGGTTTCAACGGGATCAATCCGTCTTGAAGAAGCAAAAAGGCTTAAAATGGCAGCATAAAGGCAAGCAAAAGGGTAAAAAACGCAATTTTTACCCCAAAACAGGCTAAATTTAGGTCAATATTTGATCAGCCAAGAAAATGCTGAAGCTTTCGTTTTTTCAATAGCTAGTTCTCGGACAGCCTCCTAGGGTTGTTTTTGTATCGTCAAGGTTTCAGTAGTGGAAGCGGCATTGGAGTATAAACAGGTTATCGTTACTGTAGGCGTATACCAATCGATGTTCCTGGTCAATCCTGCGCGACCAGAATCCTGAAAAGTTACCTTTCAGGGGCTCAGGTTTGCCTGTGCCTTCAAAGGGGGTACGCATACATTCTTTAATGAGCTTTCTTAGTTTCCTGGCTTTTGGCTTGTCGTTGTCCAGCCAGTATTGGAAGTCTTCCCATGCTTCTTCTGCCCAGCTTAACGTGATTTTTTTCGGGGTACTCATAATTCAGGCAGATCCCTTTTAATGCCCTTATTAGCTTTGAATTGTTCAGCGGCGGATTTCAACCGACGGGCATTTTCAGGTGACGAGAGCAGATACAGCGTTTCCATCAGGCTGTCGTAACTTTCTTTCGACATAACTACCGCATCTTCTGCGTCACGCCGGTGAATGACGGTGTGGGTTGCATCATTAACAACGCTGTCCAGAACCGCTTTGAGGTTTTTTCTCATTTCTGTGTAGGAAACCACATTCATTTTATTTTCCATATACCTGTACGTGATAAAGTACAAGTGTAATTGACTCTTGTTATTTGGCAAGAAAAACCCGAGGCTTTATCTTGCTCCGCTTTTATCGCTGGTAAACATTTATACTTGATGGCCCGGTTGATTCCAGCCAGGGTGTTTTCTTCTTTTTTATCGCTTCGTTAATTTCTTATGAAAATCGCAATTGCCGGTACAGGCTACGTAGGCCTGTCCAACGCCGTTTTATTAGCCCAGCACAACCAGGTGATGGCCGTTGATATCATTGCCCAAAAGGTGGATATGATTAACGACCGACTATCGCCTATTGTGGATGTGGAAATTGAAGAGTTTCTGGCCAACCGTGAATTAAACCTCAGGGCAACCACCGATTCGCAATTGGCCTATGCTGATGCGGAGTTTGTGGTTATTGCCACGCCAACGGATTATGACCCAAAAACTAACTAGTTCTCGTCCAAAAACACAACCAATTGAAAACTGTAGATTTTATCCTGAAAAATTAAGTGGAGCCCTACTGCTATCTGGCGACTAAACTTCCCAAGAGCAAGAAACATAAGGGATTGCCAAAAACAGAGGACTCCAAATGCGCAAAAAACGCAACCCGCAGTGTAGTATGGAACTCCATTACGTACCTCATGAAATCTGCTCCCAGCTTTCCGGTATCTCGCAATGGCTTGACGCCCATCCACAGTTCAATGACTGGATTTATGAGGACTTAAGTTCTGGTGATAAACAGAACACTGGGCGGAACGGACTATCAGCAGAATCCGTTCTTCGTGCGGCACTCCTGAAACAGTATTTGAATTGTGATTATGACTACTTGTCGTTTGTTTTGATGGACTCCATGCTCTTTCGAGACTTTTGTCGCCTCGAACCAAACCAGCGCCCCAGTCGCTCCAGTTTGCATGGGCTCATCAGCCTTCTTACTGCATCTACATGGGAACGGATTAATAACTGTCAGCTAATGACCGCTAAAGATCAGGGTATTGAAAAAGGGCGCACTGTGGCTATTGACAGCACAGTCACCGAATCGGATATCAAACCTCCTTGCGACAGTGATCTTTTAGCCAGTTCCGTTAAAGAAATTTGTCGGCTGCTGGAACGGGGACAAACACTGACAGCGACACCGCTTTATGAATATACCCATCACAACCGAGCCGTAAAAGATGCGGCCAGAAAATGCATCTACGCTGGCAAAGAAGAGCGGCATCAGCATTATAAAAAACTGCTGCAGTTGACCCGAAAATCCCGGAAGGTACTTATCGAAGCTACTGTCACGCTAGCAAACGCCCGTCAGCAGGGGCAGTGTCTCCTGGCTGATGATGCCGACAAGTGGCAGGCCGATGTGGATCACCTGTTACCCCTGGTGGATGCAATAGTCTCCCAGACAGAGCGCAGGGTCTTTAAGGGTGAAAAGGTGCCAGCCCAGGAAAAAGTGGTTAGCCTGTATGAACCCCATACGGATATCATCGTAAAAGACAGGCGGCAAGTACAGTATGGCCATAAACTGAACCTGGTTCAGGGAAAAAGTCGATTGATCCTGGACCTGGTTATTGAGGAAGGTAACCCAGCGGATTCGGACCAATTCATTCCGATGATGGAAAGACAAAAAGAAATTTATGGTCGTGTACCTCGCCAGACGTAATTTCTCAAAAACTGCTGGCAGCACCACACGGAAGATGACGTGAAGCCTCCTCAATCAGGTTACTCAATCTCGGAAATAACCCATCGCCCATTAGTCGGCTTTTCAGATAATCCCAAAAAGAGAGACCATACAGGCGACACGTTTTTTTCAGGCTGGCAAAGGTGTCGCGACATTGCCGCCCCAAATCGCTTCGCGTCCCACTACTGATCTTTCGTCGTTTAACATATTCTCGTATCTGACTCTCGCTCAGGTTGTTGTGCAGCGGTAAGCTCGGGTCATCCAGAACCAGTAATAGCTCTTCCTTGATTACAGCCAACCCTGACAGAGCATCCTGAAGAAGCCCACTGCACGTTTGGGTTTGGATCAGCGCCTGGAACCCCTGTCGTACTTTTATTGCCTTTTTTTCAGTTGGCTCTGTCTTGAAGTCTTTAAGGTCATCGTAAATGGCCCAGAACCATGTCCGAAGCCATTTCTGAGCCATGGCCTGCTGATCATTGACCGGATGAACTTTTGCCAGCCCTCGCTCTGCATGTATCCAGCACTGGCTGTGTTTGAAAACGTCGAACTGCCTTGCCCCATCACTGAAGGTGGTAAGATGTCCTGCTCCATGCTGTATCAGGCTGCCATAAATCATGGCTTCACTGGCCTGCTGGCGCCGTCTACCAGTTAGTCTCAGGTCTTTCATACATTCTTCCCAGGCTTCATGGCTCAGGAAGGTGACGCCTCTGTATGGATTAAGAACGCGTAGCCACTTTTTGGGTAATCCAGTTTTCCAGATAGATCAAGGCATCGTCGGTGAACGTGTAAGTTGACCATGGGCGGTGCAGTAGGCTTACGAAATTTTCCCGGCTTTTGCTGTCTGTGCTCTCGAACCAGGCAAAGGACTCGTTATTGATGATGGTGCAGTAACCGTTCTTCCCCTTATGCCTTGTTCCCGTGTCGTCTGTCTGGATATAACTTGAACAGCGAATACCTGTAGTCAACAGCTCATCTTTCTCAGCATGGAACTGCTCGTGTCCTTTCGTCAGAAGCTGGCTGAGTTCCCCGCTGGAAATAGAGATTCCAATGTCCCATAGCCAGTCCAGCAGTTCTGGCTGGGTAACGGAGCAACCATGATACTGGTGCAGAACGTAGGCCTGCAGCATTGGCCCGTAATGATGTCCATGAAGGCTGGCTGGCGGTTTGGCCGTAATGGTTTGTCCATCGGGTGTCACCCATTGCTCTAAAAGATATTCAATACTGGATGTTTGTATTGTCAGTTCCTGAACATGAAAAGGGGTGGTTCCATTCCTGATTGATCCCTCCGGAACATCAGTGGCAGCAATGGGTATGGATTTTTCCGCCGATGGCTTTCGGGGCTGTTTACGCTGCTTTCTGGTTTTCTCGTTGGGCTTCTTAACCTTCTGCTTTGACGAGGTGTCTGGGCTGGCTCCATCGTTACCCTCAGGAGCGGATGGATCTCCATCAGGGCTGCCGGTGTCATCATCGGGAGGTTTGGTGTTTGGTTTGATGTCAGGCTTTGCGGGCAGTTTTTTTAGACGACGAATCTCTGCTTCAAGCAATTCTATCTGCTCTTTGAGCTGAATGATCTGCTCTTGCTGCTGAGTGATGAATCTCAGTAGATCTTCAGGTTGTAACTGCTGGTGTTCTAGAAAAGCCATGGTGAGAGGATAGACGACTGACCGAAATTATCCTGCTTCCAGCACTTTTTGAGAAATTACCGCCAGACAAGCGGTGACGGCGGATACGCGTGTCGCGCTAATTTGGAAAAAGCCAAGGCCATGGGAATCAGCGATGTAGCTTTTAATAAGAAGCGCGGACTTGAAGTCGAAGAGATGACTAAAAGTCAGTATGTGTATAAAACGCTCTTTCGCTTCCGGGCAGGTATTGAAGCGGGAATTTCGTGGCTAAAGAGATGTTTTGGGCTATCACGTTGCCACTGCAAGGGTTCTGAGCGTTTTGATTCTCATTGCTGGTTATCGGTGGTCTGTTACAACCTGGTGATTCTGGCCAGACACCCGGCACCATCCTGATAGCCACCTCCACGCTACATGAAAGTACCTTTCCAGCATGGTGGGAGGATGTTTTCTGCCTGCTTTTCGCGTTTTTCTCCAATATCCGTCCCAGATTAGAGAAAAAAAGGGAAGAGTTTTTGCGGCTCTCTGGAATTTCAGGAAATATCAAAACGAACGTACAATTTAATTATGATTGCCTGATGCGTTTTTGGACGAGAACTAACTACTTTAATACCGCTTCTGTGGAGGCGGTGATTAAACAGGTCATGGCGATTAATCCCAATGCGGTGATGGTGATCAAATCCACAGTGCCTGTTGGTTATACCCAGCGCATTAAAGAAGAGCTGGGCTGTGACAATATTATTTTCTCACCGGAATTTCTGCGGGAAGGTAAGGCGCTGTACGACAATCTGCATCCCTCCCGCATTATTGTCGGTGAACAGTCAGAGCGGGCGGAACGGTTCGCCCGGCTACTGGTAGAAGGTGCCGAGAAAACCGATATCCCGATGTTGTTTACCGATTCCACCGAAGCGGAAGCTATCAAGCTGTTCTCCAACACCTACCTGGCCATGCGGGTGGCATACTTTAATGAGTTGGATACTTACGCCGAGGTTCATGGCCTGGATGCCCGCCAGATTATCGAAGGGGTGGGTTACGACCCGCGGATCGGCGGACACTACAATAACCCCTCCTTCGGTTACGGCGGTTACTGCCTGCCCAAGGATACCCGACAGCTGCTGGCCAACTATCAGGATGTGCCCAACAATATTATTGGCGCCATTGTGGATGCCAACACCACCCGCAAGGATTTTGTCGCCGAGTCCATCCTCAAGCGCAAACCACAGGTGGTGGGTATTTACCGCCTGATTATGAAGGCGGGTTCCGATAACTTCCGGGCATCGTCCATCCAGGGCATTATGAAGCGCATCAAGGCCAAGGGCGTTGAAGTGGTAGTGTATGAGCCGGTGCTGGATGAACCGGAGTTTTACCATTCCCGGGTGATCAAGGATCTGGAGGAGTTCAAGCAGATGGCAGATGTGATTGTCTCCAACCGTTTGGTGGATGATCTTGCCGATGTGCTGGATAAGGTTTATACCCGTGACCTGTTTGGATCGGATTGAAAATCGTCGGGGCGATTTTGTTGAAGCGTTGAAGGTTTAAGCGTTTAAAAGAGCTTTGCAACGCTTTAACGTTTAAACCTTCTTTTTGTGTGATTTTATTCTTAATACCAATTTTTGTGCTATATTGATCCTCTGGAGGGTTCATTATGGTATAGGATATGGGTAAAACTAGATTTGAGTACGATATAGCCAAAAGCCATGCCAACCGGGATAAGCACGGTATTGATTTTGATGAGGCTACGGCTCTGTGGGAAGACAGTAACCTCGTCTGCCTGCCGTCAACAGTCAAAACCGATGAACTGAGGTTGCTCTTTATTGGTCAAATAAAATCAAAGCACTGGACAGCGATAGCGACTCAGAGGGGTGAGTGTCTCAGGATTATTTCAGTGCGTCGCTCTCGAAAAAATGAGGTGGATCTTTATGAAAGCTGAAGACATTGACAAAAAGTTTGATTCCGGAGAAGACGTGCTGGAATACTTTGACACCGATAATCCCCTTCGGCCCAACCTGGAAGCCAAAAGGGTTAATATTGATTTCCCCGCCTGGGTGGTTAATGCCCTGGACAAAGAAGCCAATGCCATAGGTATTAGCCGTCAGGCCCTGATTAAAACGTGGATTGTTGACAGAATCAGGCATCCTTGACCGGGCAAAAAACAGGACGAGGTCTTGATTCTTGTTGTTGAAGCGTTGAAGGTTTAAGCGTTTAAGCATTTAAGCGTTTAAAAGAGCATTGGAACCTTTTAACGCTTGAACGTTTCATCTATACAAAACAACTCCCACACAATGCTTTACACAAAAACTGTCCAGCCTGACTGCTCATTCATTACCAATGGCTGTAACGTTTCAGCGTTTAAACGTTGCAACGCTGAAACGCTTTAACCTTCTTACCGAGTGTTTATGTTAAAAAAATGCCTGTTCCCCGCTGCCGGTTACGGCACCCGTTTTCTCCCCGCCACTAAAAGCATGCCCAAAGAGATGATGCCGGTGGTCTCCAAACCGCTGATTGAGTACGGGGTTGAAGAAGCCCTGGAAGCCGGGCTGGCGGATATTTGTATGGTCACCGGTCGGGGCAAGCGAGCCTTGGAAGATCATTTCGATGCCAACTATGAGCTGGAACACCAGATTGCCGGGACCGATAAGGAATCCCTGCTGACTAATATCCGCCAGTTGATTAACCGGTGCTCTTTCTCCTACACCCGGCAACGGGAGATGAAAGGGCTTGGCCATGCTATTCTCAGTGGCGAATCGCTGATTGGCGAACAGCCCTTTGGCGTGGTACTGGCCGATGACCTGTGCATCAATCCGGATGGCCCAGGTGTGCTGTCGCAGATGGCTTTGCTCTACAAACAGTTCCGTTGCTCTATTGTGGCGGTGATGGAAGTGCCGGAAAACGAGGTGCATAAGTACGGCGTAATTGCCGGGCAGGCCATCTCCGATGATTTGATCCGGGTGGAAACTATGGTGGAGAAGCCTCCTAAAGAGGATGCGCCCAGCAATCTGGCCATTATTGGCCGCTACATTCTGACACCGGATATTTTCGACCTGATTCGGGATACTCAACCCGGAAAAGGTGGTGAGATCCAGATTACTGATGCCCTGATGATGCAAGCTCAGCGTGGCTGCGTACTGGCTTACAAATTCAAAGGCAAGCGTTTTGACTGTGGCAGTATCGAGGGCTTTATCGAAGCGACCAACTATTGCTACGACAAACTTTATTAACAATCGCTGGGCGATTTTTGTTTAAGCGTTTAAACGTTTCAACGTTTTAGCGCTTTAACTTTTAAACACTTCAACATTCTCATTTATGACGTATTTGGATATTGCTGGTTGGTTGCACAGAAACCCGGTTTTTCGGTTATTGCCTGTTAATCATCTTGGAAAAATTTCTGAATCCGATGGCTGTGGCTTTGAATGGCATGCGACGGGTGATGACCCTGCCTTTAAGGTGAAATGCAAAAAGCGGTTACCCGTTGGATGGTACATGTTGACCGTGAAGGTTAAAGCGGATTGTACTCGCCTGGCGGGGAAGCTCTATCTGGATTATGGCAAGGGTATTGATGAAGCTGAAGCACTACGTTTGCCTTTAACCAGCGGGAAAACTTTGAAAAGGGTCTGTTATTTTCCTGAGCTGCCTGTTGCCATGCGTTTTGATCCAGCGGAAAACACCTGTCGCTTTTCCATCGATTCGTTCAGCATGAGCAAGTTGACGGCGGGGTATGCAAAGCAATTGATGCTGAAAAAGCTGAATGCCCGTCGTTCCACAGAGTTGGACTCGTCACTGTCGCTGGATGCTATTTATCAGGCTTACCATGCGTTATTTGAGCCTTGCCAGACTACGATGACTTATCCTCAATGGGTAGCAAGTCATGAGGGCAGGCACTTTGGTGAAGAGAATATCGCCAGGTTTTGGCAGCAGATCGAGCGCAAACCGTTTTTTTCTGTTCTGGTGGCCACCTATAACACGCAAGAGACGTTTCTTCGGGCATGTATTGAATCCGTTATCCAACAATCCTATGGCCATTGGGAACTGTGTATTGCTGATGATGCTTCTACGGATGAGAAGGTTCGGGATATTATCCGGGAGTATGCCAGTCAGGATGACCGCATTAAAATGGTGTTTCGAGAAACCAATGGTCATATTTCTGTAGCCAGTAACAGTGCCCTGAAGCTGGCTGGCGGTGAGTATATCGCCCTGCTGGATCACGATGATGTGCTGACCAAGCATGCACTTTTGATGATGGCAGCGACGATCAATAACCATCCGGATGCCAAACTGATTTACTCCGACGAAGATAAGATCGATGAGCAGGGTCGGCGGTTTGAGCCCCATTTCAAGTCGGATTGGAACCGTGACCTGTTTTACTCGCACAATTATATTACCCATTTGAGCGTTCTGGATCGGTCACTGGTGAACGCAGTGGGTGGCTTTCGCCCCAGTGTTGAGGGCAGCCAGGATTACGATTTGCTGTTGCGTTGTATGGCGCGGGTAGGTAACCGGGAGATTGTTCATGTTCCCCACATTCTCTATCACTGGCGGGCCATTGAAGGATCAACAGCGCTAACCTCATCTGCCAAGGATTATACGACGGAAGCCGGATTGAAGGCGCTGCAGGACTTTTTTGCCGCGACACCTCTGGATGTAAAGGTGACAAAATCCGGGCTGGCTAATTGTTATCGGGTGATCTGGCCGCTGCCTGTGCCTGCGCCTCTGGTTAGCCTGTTGATTCCGACCCGTGATGGCTATGCGCTGCTGAAACAGTGTATTGATAGCATTGTTACCAAAACCACCTATGCTCATTACGAAATCGTGGTGCTTAATAATCAGACCACCTGCCAAAAAACACTTAACTATTTTGAGGTACTAAAGCGTTCCCCGACTATTCGAGTGGTTGATTATGACCAGCCCTTTAACTATTCCGCCATGAATAATATGGGGGCTACCCATGCGCGGGGTACTATTCTGGGGCTGATCAATAACGATATTGAGGTAATATCCCCCGAGTGGCTGGATGAGATGGTACGTCAGGTGTCCCGGCCCGATATTGGTTGTGTAGGGGCTAAATTGCTGTACCCGGATGATCGCATCCAGCATGCTGGCGTTGTGCTCGGTATCGGCGGTGTGGCAGGCCACAGTCACAAATATTTCTCAAACCGGAATCCTGGTTATTTCTCCCGGCTAAGACTGACCCAGAACTATTCTGCTGTAACCGCAGCGGCTATGTTGGTTCGCAAGTCGGTATTTGAGGAAGTGGGGGGGCTTGAGGAGAATCATCTCAGGGTCGCTTTTAATGATATTGATTTCTGCCTGAAAGTGCGGGAAGCGGGGTATCGTAATCTTTGGACACCCTACGCTGAGTTGTACCACCATGAGTCGGTAAGTCGTGGCCACGAGGATACGCCGGAAAAGCAAGCGCGTTTCCGAAAGGAAGTGGAGTTTATGAAGGATAAGTGGTGTGAACAGTTAACCAGTGACCCATGTTATAGCCCCAACCTGACATTGATGCATGAAGATTTTTCTTACCGCATTGAACCGGAAGTGATCGATTCAGAGGCAAAGGTTTGAGTACACCAATTTTACTGCTGGGCCCTTCCGGGGTTGGCAAAACCACTGTCACCAAGTATGCCTTGGGCAAAGTCAAACATATCACCTGTCTGGTGCTTGATAATATTGCCCATAAGCACGCCAGAGAACAGGGGTTAATTGATAGGCGGGAAGACCTTAATGCCTTAATTTGTGCATTGGATGGCAATCGTGACCGCTTGCTGGATTTTGGTCGGGCTGCTCTGGAAAAGGAACTTGCACAGACTGATGAGGGGCCGGTTGTGGTTGATGTGGGGACCGGTTTTCTGGATGCCAGCCACTCTCTGGACTGGATAACCGGGCAGCAGGCGATTGCCATCACTGCGGATTCTGCCTGTGCCTATGATCGCTTTCGTAAAGCGCGAAAGCTGGATATTTCCTATGAGCAATATGCCATTACCCAGTTCTCCCGGAAACGAAGAACGATTTATGATCATGCGGGTGTTGTTATCAAGTCAGACCATTTGTCTGAGCAGCAGCTTTGCCGGTTGTTTTTACTGACCCTGATTGGTTGCCTTGAACCAGAATATGCCCGCCTGGCGCTGAATGGATTGGTAGACTGTGATCTTTAACCGAAGCAGGCAAGGGCTTTTCCAGCCACTTGGGCAGTATACGGTACCTTCGACAAATCATTGGGTGGTTGTCGGGAACTGCTCATCAGCAACTATTGATTGTAACTGTTCAGCACCCCCACATAAATCTGGAATTTTCTGATTTTTATACCATCCTCTTAAGCACCATTTTTCCACAATATTCGCCAGCATGATTCCAGAACTACCCGCAACTATGTCGGCTGAGATTCTCTTGAAAGAGAATGCAGAGCTGCGGATGAGAGTTGCCTGTCTGGAAGAGCGATGTCGAGAATTGGAAGAAAAGGTTGGCAAGAACAGTCAAAACAGCAGCAAGCCGCCATCGTCTGATGGTTATCAAAAACCTTGTAAAAACAGTAATTCTCCAGATCATTCTGACGACCTTTCCGCAGATAAAGGTACCGATCCATCGGATGAAAAACCCAATCCTAAAAGTCTGAGACAGTCTTCTGGTAATAAAGCCGGTGGAAAGAAAGGGCATCAGGGCACTTGTCTTAAACAGGTCGATATCCCTGACTATATTGAGTACCTTCCGGTTAAAGAATGCAATAAATGTCAGGCGTCTCTTCTTGATAGTGAGCCGGTCAAATATATTGAACGACAGGTGTTTGAACCAGGGAGACCGGGTGAATTTGAAGTAACGGCCCATAGAGCTGAAGTAAAAATCTGCACTTGTGGTTGTCGGAATCAGGCTGAATTCCCGGAAGGTGTTACCGCTGCCGCACAATATGGCTCAGCCACACAGGCTATGGCCGTCTATCTTAACCAATACCATTTCCTGCCTTTTAAGCGCGTGTCAGAGTATTTTAATACTCTCTATAAAATGAGTGTAAGTGCAGGCACTGTCGCCAATTTTGTGGCCAGAACCTATGAAAATCTGGCTTCTACTGAAGAGGTTATTCGTGACGCCTTGCGGGAATCGTCTGTTGCCGGAGCCGATGAAACGGGTATGCGGGCCGAGGGCTCTTTGCACTGGCTACACGTTATGCGGGATGAACAATGGACGCTCTACTACTTGTCTGAAAAGCGAGGTCGTGAGGCCATGGACACGATGGGCATACTGCTAACATTTGCAGGCGTTCTGGTTCATGATCATTGGAAATCCTATTTTGCATATGCGGCAACTCACGTACTTTGCAATGCCCATCACCTGAGGGAGCTTTTGGGTGTTGTTGATAGGGACAGCAATCAACTGGCGTTGCGATTGATGAAGCTACTGAGGCTTTCCTGGCATTACTGCAAGGGCTTTAAGACCATAGGTATGCTACAGATGCCAAGTGTTGTCTGTGAACGAATCGAGAAGATTTATGACCGGTTGCTTCAGCGGGCTCTAATGAAAGAAGTCGTCTATATGGAGAAGCAACGAGAGGAGCTTAAGCGCAAGAAAGTCAAGAATACTAAAGCTTACAATCTCTTCAAACGACTCACTGAGTTCAAGGCTGAGACACTGCGCTTCATGTCAGATTTTACCATTCCCTTCGATAACAATGGCAGTGAGCGGGATGTTCGAATGGCCAAGTTAAAGCAGAAAATCTCAGGCTGCTTCAGGAGTGCAGACGGTGGTTCTATGTTTGCACGGATTCGCAGCTATTTGTCGTCTGCCAGAAAACAGGGAATGGACATATATCAATCACTTCATAGAGCTGTTCGGAATTACTGTAATATGCCTTTGCTCAGTGCTGAATAGTTACTATTGATTTTTACTTTCGATCCCGTAAAACGTGGCCGACAAGTTATATCGAGCTGGATGCAGGTGATGAAGCGCTATTAACGCAGTTATGGTCCCGTGTGCCGGAAGGCGCTTTGGTTATTCTGAGCCGTGATGTGCCGATTGAGTGGCTGCAGCGTATTATGGCCATTGCAGCTCGTCTTTCCGGTGTTGTTTGGTTTATGGATGATGATATTCCCGGAGCGGTTCAGGATAAGACGCTACCACCGGCTTACCGAAAGCGATTGTCGGGTTGGTACAACAAAGCGTATCCATTACTGAGAACGCTTTGTGACAAGGTCTGGGTTTCGACTCCGTATCTGGCCCAAAAATATGGCCTGCCAGAGTCTGCGGTATTGTCTCCGGTTGAGCCAGAATGCCCGGTTCCGTCACCACTGATTCGCTGCTTTTACCATGGCAGCAGCTCTCATACACAGGAGTGGGGGTTCGTTCGGGAGGTGGTAAAACTCGTTCAGGCACGTAATCCCCATACCTGGTTTGAGTTGATTGGGGATCATGGGTTGTATCGCCAGTTTCGGGGTATTCCGAGAATATCTATTCTGCACCCCATGCCCTGGCCAGACTATCTGGCCATGACTTCCTCAAGAACCATGGATATCGGGCTGGCACCGTTAATGGTTACGCCATTTAATCTCGCTCGCTCCCATACCAAGTTTCTCGATATTACCCGGCAGAAAGCCGTGGGGATTTATTCGGAACGGTTCTCCCATGCCCAGGCCATTGAGGAAGCCGGGGCAGGGATTGCGTTGCCGGATGACCCTGAACTTTGGGTTACCGGTATTGAAGCATTGCTGAAAAAAAACCGTGGGGTAATGTTGAACCGGGCGCAGGCATTGGTAACAGCTTGGCAGAATGAGAGTAATGTTTTACCACATTGTGAGCGAGAGAAATAACGGCACTGGTAGCGGGCTTGCCTAGATTGGGCTGACTACGTTGATGTAACGATGATTGAATGAAAAGCCGGAGTAGCTATTTGCTGCTTCCGGCTTTTTTTTACGACGGAAAAACACTATTCCAGGCTCTCAAATCATTTTCATGATTCGAGCCGGGCAACTATTACATATCGATATGCAGCCCTGCAGTGAGTCCTTTAATGGTATCTGAATGCCCATTATCATTATCGGTTTCCATATCATAATGGCGATAACCAGCCTGAAGATAAATAGCGGGCAGTAACTGGAAACGGGCTCCGGCACTGATGTCGGTTACGGTAGCATCGGTGTTTTTTGCGTAGTTCAGTTTGCTGTAGTAAGAAATCTGGCTGCCCGGAAACCATTCAGCATCGGCAACCGCCATGGGCAGGGTTTCGTTGTAATGGCGACTGCCACTGATATTGTGCAGGCCTGCGCCCAGGTCGATGGAGACCAGGTCGTTATCCAGGATTTCGTAGTAGCCGAAGGCGTCTACATTGTTCAAACCGTCCACATCGCCCTCAAGCGTAGTTGCACGCAGGGCAACGTTGGGCAGTAGAGGCACAGGGTGCTCGATTTGGGCATAAGCGGAGCCTGCTTTGCCGTGATCTTTGGTATGCCAGTAATCCAGTCCGGCCTTTGCACCGATAATATCTGCCTGGGCCAGTGTACTGGTAAGTAATAGCAACGATAAGCTGATCGTTTTTTTCATCAGAGTAGGTTTCGGTTTACGCGGTTAAGATAGAAATTAGCGTGTACTGTACAGTGCATTCTACAGTGTGTATTTAGGGTTTTACCGAAGCCTCTGCACCATCTGTTACTCTTCTGGCGGTTTCTATTCTGACTTAGCATCGTTGCTTATTACTTTTCAAGGCTTTATTCGTGAATCTCCCGATTGGGCCGGCGGATAAAGACTGATACAGTCGTTTTTTATTGGCCTGAATCAAAGGTAGGTAGTTACAACCTTGAGCCATTTCCTGTCTCTTTCTGCCGGCATTGTCCGTGCCCCTGAGTTGAAGGCGTTGCTTCAGGGGACCTTAGACCTGTATAAGCCCTGGCATCAATGGTTGGGTATATACCCTGAAGTGGAGGCGGTATTGGGCTGGGGTATGAAAGCCAATACGGCAAAAGCAACAGCCCTGGCAGAAAGGTTGCAATTACCCTTCTGGCGACTGGAAGACGGTTTTATCAGCTATCTTGGGCACCCGGCATTGGGGGATCGTCGTTTTTCTCTAATCGTGGATAAGACCGGTATTTATTACGATGCTACGCAATCTTCTGACCTGGAAAACCTGCTTAATAATCCATGCTGGCTAACGCCGGAACTGGAAGACCGCAGCGTTAATCTTATTGATACCATTTGCACCCACCATATCAGCAAATATAACCATGAGCCGGTTGGCCTGTGGCCGATGCCTGCTGAAAGTATTGGCAAGCCCAAAGTGTTGGTGGTGGACCAGACGTTTGGGGATTGTTCTGTATCCTTCGGCATGGCTAATGGGGAAAGTTTTAAAGCAGGCTCTATTTGATTTCCGAACTGCTCTGCAGTGAAAATTGGATGTGGACCACGCAATGTAAGGCTTGAGGGCAAATTGCCGAGCAAAGCTCTGAGAGCCTTTAATGATAAGTGCTTCAGCCAGGTTCAATCTGGGAACAGTCTGTAATCCAATAAGAGCCTTAAAGCAATGCTGAATGCGGCATTGCAGGAGAATCCTGCAGCAGAAGTGTGGGTTAAGGTTCATCCGGATGTGGTTTTGGGTACCAAGCAGGGCTATTTCCCGTTGGAATATGGCCATATAAAGGGTGTGACGGATGCGCGGGTTAAGGTGCTGGCGGATAAGGTCAATGCCCAATCACTGTTCCCGCACTTTTATAAGGTGTATGTGGTAACTTCCCAACTGGGGTTTGAAGCGCTACTGCACAATAAGCCGGTGGTCTGTTTTGGTGTTCCTTTCTACAGCGGCTGGGGACTGACCGATGACCGGGTAGGTTGTGATCGTCGTGTTCAGAAGCATACGCTGGCCAGTCTGTTTGCTGCGGCCTGTCTGCTGTATACCCGGTATATTGACCCGGAAACCGGCGAACCCGGTGAGCTTGAAGATGTTGTGGAGCTGATTGCGTTGCAAAGACAAAACCAACGACCTCAGGTTGATCGGCTTTACACATTGGGTTTCAGTCTTTGGAAGCGAGCCTTTGTGAAAGAGTTTGTTGCCGGGCTGGCGGGTGAAGTGGTCTTTGTTGGTAACCATCAGGCGTTGAAAAGAAGGTTATTAATGGATACTGGCAATTCAGGCTTGCTGGTGTGGGGACGAAAGCCGTTACCGGAAGGGGTTGAGGCCGGTTCGATGCCGGTCTGGCGAATGGAGGACGGTTTTATCCGCTCCTGTGGTCTTGGAGCCGATCTGCGCCGGCCAGCCTCCCTGGTGCTGGATGACCGGGGTATTTATTACGATGCCACTACGCCCAGTCGGCTTGAGTATCTGCTCAATACTTTCGAGCTTTCCCCGGAACAGGGACAGAGGGGAGAAGCGTTAGTTTCCCTGCTGATACAGCAGCGAATCAGCAAGTACAATCTGGTTGGTCGTGGCAATACACCGTTTGTTGATGCCAGGCCCGGGCAGCGTCGTATTCTGATTACCGGACAGGTGGATTCTGATGCCTCGTTAAAATTCGGCAGCCCGGTGATCTTTCGCAATATTGATCTGCTAGCTCGGGTTCGTCAATGGCTGGATGACGAAGGCATTAATGCCTATGTGGTTTATAAGCCCCATCCGGATGTGGTTCAGGCTGGCAGGCAGGGCCATGTGCCCGAGGCTGAGGCTCTGAAGTATGTTGATCGGGTGGTGACCGACAGCGATATTTTTGATTGCATCAGCCAGTGTGATGAACTCCATGTGATGACTTCCCAGGCCGGTTTTGAAGCACTGCTTCAGGGGAAAACAGTAAATTGCTGGGGGATGCCATTTTATGCAGGCTGGGGGCTAACCCATGACCATATGGCGGGGAGTGCTATTGACCGTCGGCAGCGTTCCCGAACATTGGCGGAACTGGTTTATCTGGCATTGTGTGAATACCCCCGGTATGTGCACTGGCAGACCCGGCGCTTTACCACACCGGAAAGGGTGGTAAGGGAGCTTGCCCGGCAACGAGCCCGGGCTAATGGGCATTACCGGGATAGTGGCTGGCTGGGGCGCAAGCGTCGAAAGGTGCAGTTTTTACTGGAAGTGATCAGAGCCTGACGGGCGCTGATTCGGACCCTATTTGAGGTAATAATAAGCAGTGGCAGTAATGCAGTCGCCATCGATTCTCTTTCTTCAGGGACCGCTTGGTCCTTTTTTTCGGGAAATGGCTCGAGAGTTTTCTACCCATGGCTACATCACCCATAAGATCAATTTTAATGGTGGGGATCGCTTTTACAGTGGCGCTGACCACTGCATGGATTACACCGGTTCGGTCAGTCAGTGGCCTGACTTTCTGGAAAGCTATTTGTTGAAGCATCAGATTCGGGCGGTGTTTCTCATGGGGGACTGTCGTCTGTATCATCGGTTGGCCAAGCCGGTCTGCGAGCGTCTGGGTGTCCAGTTTATGGTGTTTGAGGAGGGCTATCTCCGACCGGATACCATTACCCTGGAGCGAGGGGGAGTGAACGATCTCAGCGCTCTGGATTTTTCGCTTATAGGGCTGGCGTCAGCCTCCAGTCAGCGATTGAGTGCAGAGGTGCCTATGCCCCCATCAATGAGTCATAGAACGAGGTATGCTGCGCTCTATTACTGGGCTGCCTGGTTTCAGCGTGAGCATTTTGCTGGTTATCAGCACCATCGGGCTTTTTCTCCTGTGGTGGAGCTGTCTCTTGATCACAAATAGCTACCTTGTTCTATCATTTCTCACTGATAAAACAGGTCATGCTTCCACTTTCTCCTAAACCATGGTCAGAACTAACTTTTGGATGTGCTGATTTGGGCGATACTCGACGTACAAAACGACTTGTCAAAGTTGCTGCCGAGCTTTCAGCTCATACCGGTAATTCTTTGTCATCTTCATGCGAAGGTTATACCGCACTGGTAACTGGAGCTTACCGGCTGATTGAGAATGAGGCCGTAAAGCCTGAAGCAATAGCTGAGGCAGGCTTTCAGGCAACTGCCAAAATAGCGAGACAGTCTCGCCTACTTCTGGCTCTCGAAGATACAACAACCCTGGGTTATAAACATGCTGTCAGATCCGAGCTTGGTGATCTTGGAGGTCCTGAAGGCTCTAAAACCAGAGGATTCCACGTCCACTCTGTCTTCTTGGTTGATGCGGATACAGAGCGAAGCATTGGGCTTATTGATCAAGAACGATGGGTTAGAGAGGACGTTCAGCGGGGGAAAAAGAACCAACGTCGTCAGCTACCTTACGAGGGAAAGGAAAGCTTTAAGTGGCAAAGAGCCTCTGAAAACACAGAACAAAGGATGGGGGGTAAAATGCCTGACATCATCAGTGTTTGCGACCGGGAGGCGGATATATACGAATATATGCACTACAAACTGGATAACCGACAGCGGTTTGTTGTAAGAGCTACACAAAACAGAATCCTGGTGGATGGCGAACTCTTATTATTTGATTCCTTAGCTCAGGCTGAAGTGTTGGGGAAATATACGATAGTGGTTCCTCAAAAAGGAGGTAGAAAGAAGCGAAAGGCAACGCTGCAGGTCAAAAGAAAGAAGATGACAATACAGGCGCCGCAAAGGCCAGGCGGCAGGCCGGAACCGGTAACTATGAATATTGTGTCGGCTGAAGAGATTGGCAATGACTCCGAAGACCGTTTGCACTGGGTACTATTGACAACTGAAGATATTGAAACATTCGAAGACTGTCGCTCTATCATTCGATTTTACGAGCTCCGATGGCGAATAGAAGAGTTCCATAAGGCTTGGAAATCGGGAGCAGGAGTAGAAAGGCTTCGTCTGCAATCTCCGGATAACATTGAACGACTTGCGGTCATATTAATGTTTGTCGCTGTCAGACTAATGCAAATCCGTGAAGCATTAATGTTACCGAATGACAGGCAGCACAAAGACAGAAAGCTTTGGAGTGAAAAAACACTCGCGAATGAGGTGGTCAGTGATGATGAATGGCAGGTTCTCTGGCTAACCTATGAAAAAAAAGCGTTGCCCGATAAGCCGCCAACAGTCACTTGGCTGCTTCAAACGATTGCTCGGCTTGGTGGTTGGGGTGATTCAAAGCATACAGGGCAGCCCGGCTGGTTAGTGGTATGGGAAGGCTGGGCGAAATTGCAGGATCGGGTAAAAACCTGGCAGATAGCCCGGCAGTTCAGCGCTGGAGAGATGTGATCAAGAGTCAGGTGGTGGAGGGGGCGAAATGGTTGCGGGGCTTTGCCCGTAAATATTTAAACAGGAAGAATGACCATTGTCTTGAGCAGCAACTGACCGGAGAGCTCAGTGGCCGTTTTTTCCTGGTAGCCCTGCAGGTACACGATGATTCACAGATGCTTTTCCACTCGGATTACCCATCGGTAGAAGCCTTTATTGAAGAAGTGATTGCTTCGTTTGCTGATTTTGCAGATCACAGGGATTTTCTGGTGTTAAAGCATCACCCGATGGACCGGGGTTATACCGATTATCAACAGGTCATTGAACAGTTGGCTCTGCGCTACGGTGCGGTGGGCCGTATTATCTATTGCCATGATATTCCGCTGCCTGCCCTGTATCACCATACCCGGGGAGTGGTGACGGTCAACAGCACGGTCGGTATTTCTGCGCTGCTCCATAACCTGCCGGTGAAAGTAACAGGCCGGGCCTTTTACGATATTCGCCACCTGACTTCTCAATGTTCTCTGGACCAGTTCTGGAAGGCACCGGAGCCGGTACATTCGGAGTTGTTTAACCGTTTGCATTCGCTTATTTTCCGGGAGAGTCAGATTAACGGCAGTTTCTTTAATGAGCTAGCCCTGACTTGCCGGAATGCGCGACTCTTTTATGAGCAGAAGTTTGCACCGATGTCTGTTGAGGACATTGTCAATGTGGTGGAGCCGGTGCAAGTGGTTGCTAATGGGGAGCAGACGGTAGCCTGAACGGTGTTAATTTATTTTGGCAATTAAAAAATAGTTAATTCTTTAAAAAAAGTATATTTATATCGCTATAGGAATTTAAAACTCCATCAATACTGATAGATATCGCATGAGCAAGACAGCTCAGTGATTTCCTCGAAGTTAATCAGTAAGGAGTTTGAATCATGGAGAAGGGATCTCTCCGCGGTATTGTCCTAGCGATGGCAATTACCCCCGCATTATCTTCCGCTTATGATCTCACGCCAGATGGTGCTTCCATCGGTTATGGTCACTATCTACAAAATAAAGCTGAACTCAATGATTACCGTGCCAGTCTTCGTTGGGACTGGAATAGAAACTGGTTTGAGGATTCCGACACTTGGCATTTGACCGGTTTTTCCGACCTGGCCGTGAATTTCTGGACCAGCCAGCTTGGACCGGAAGATGAGCCAAGCCCAGATGGTGCTGCGGATGTCTACGCTATCAGCTTTTCTCCTGTGTTCCGTCTTGAACATAATACCTCGGACTGGATGCGACTTTTTGTCGATGCCGGGGTTGGCCTCAGTTATCAATCCAAAAAAGATATTGAAAAGAAATTGAAGTCACCGATCAATATGGGTGGGCATACGCAGTTTGAGATTCGTACGATGCTGGGCGCTCGCTTTGGTGGGCAGATGCAGTATGAAATGTCTGCCGGGTGGTTTCACTATTCCAACGCTGATTTCCATGACCAGAATGAAGCGCTGGATTTTGGAGTGGTGCAGTTTGGGTATTGGTGGTGATAAGTCAGTAAGGATGCGTTACATGGCTGGGTTGGGTCAGAAGGCCCATCCGTGGCCGTTACTTCTTCCATGAAACGCGATTGAGTGATCCTTACTGTAGTGGATGCATGGTTTGTGCCAATTGTTAATTTCAGTAATTATCCGGGATTAACGCGGTTAGCCTGCTTGGTAAGTGGGGGAACTTGTGTGCCGCCTACGCAGATTTGCCACAGTAGTAAACACTAACCCTGAGTAAACTTTTCTGAATTATCCTTCCCTGGCACTTTATCGAACGCTGCGGTTTCTGGCCGATAGTATTGCCGTTCGATCCATTCCAGTGCCTTGTGAAATGCCTGTCCACCATACCTGGCGCAGCTGAATCGACGGGTGTGAACGGTATCTGATGTATCGCCTTCCTCAAGCTGAAAATGCGCCTTCCAACCGGTTTCTCCATCCTTCAGTTTATATTTTTCGATCTTGATCATAACCGGTGATGTTTCCCTTTGTTGCTGGTTACAGGTTTGATGTGTGCCTATTCTCCTGAAGGTGCGCAATTATTAACCATATATAATGTGCAAGTATTGATACGTATCAATGCCTATTATTGCCGTGCTTTGAATGGTAAAGCTATGGTTGAATTGTGTGGCCGATTAATAACCGGCCAGCTCTGATATGGCTACGTGTTTGCGCTCCGGACTGGTGTGGAGATATTTGGCGGTTACATCCAGCGACTCATGACCCATAAGTTCCTGGATGGTGACCAGGTCGACACGGAGTTCGGCAAGGCGGGTGCCGAAGGTATGGCGTAATCCATGGAAATCGATTTTTCCGGTCAGGCCTGCCGCTTCCCTGGCTTTATACCAGCGCCGGTCTATGTACTTGTCACAGGCTCGCTGGCCAGAGTTGTTCGGGAAGACCAGTTCGGTGTAGCCCGTTTGATCGAGCCAGTCATTGAGTATGCTGGAGGAAATTTCATTCATGGGGATGTAGCGGGTCTGGAGTGATTTGGTGCGCACTTTCTTTTTTGGGTGACTGTCGGAACGGTCCCCCATACCCACCACAGTGATGACTCCGGATGCAAAATCGATGTCGTTTACCTTGAGGTTGAGCAGTTCTCCTTTGCGCATGCCGGTGTGGATGGCCACCATCACTAATGGCCTGAGCATATCGGCAAATTTGCCTTCCTGGTTATCCAGATCCCGGCGGTACTCATCGTATTCATCCAGACCGGCCAGGAGTCGTTTCTCATACTCCCGGGTCAGATATTTGATCTTCTTGCTTTTGTCCTCTTTGAGACGTTTGACTTCCGACATCGGGGTTTTCTCCAGATAACCAGCTGCGACGGCTTTGGTCAGAATGCCTCGAAGATCATTCATAATCCGGTTGCCACCGGAGGGCGCTCCAGGGTAATTGTTGAGCCACTTTCTCATATCAAAGGGGGTTATGTGGGACATAGGCTTATCAAGCCATTTGGAAAAATGCCGCTTTATATTTTTCTCAGCTTCATCTGCCGTCGGCTCGGGGGTGACGCTTCTGAAGTCACCTTCAATAAACGCTCTCAGGGTATTTTGTCGAGCTTTTTCAATCTCCTCACGTCGCTCACGCTTTTGTTCCTGGGGATCGTTTCCCGTTGCTACATCACCGGCAGCCGCTCGTGCCATGGTGCGGGCCTGATCGACGGTAACTTCACCATGCTTGCCAAGAGGATGCTTGCGGTTGGTGCCGGTAACGGGCGATTTGTACTCGTAGTAGAAATACTTCCCGGTTTTTTTTGACTGGCATGAAAAGCCACGGATCTCATTATCCCTGAGGGCTTTTTCTCCCATTTTTGATACACTGCTTTCTGTGATTTTCTTTATCATCTCTAATATCTCCGAGCATTGTTTTTATTGATTCGGACTAGATTCGGACTCAAAACGCCGAAACGGTCTTACATTATTTTGGTATGCTCTTACTAATTAGCTCGGAATGCTAGTAATATCAAGGGCTGCAGAGGTGGGTTAATGTTGGTATTATGGTGCTGAATGGTAGGGTTTCTATGGGTTTCCCTCCCCATGCGAGAGTAGGTCATCGCCAGGCACCTATTCAAGAAATCCCGATAGAGCAATTTATCGGGATTTTTGTTGTGTAAGATTAAATGTAACTATTCAGCACTGAGCAAAGGCATATTACAGTAATTCCGAACAGCTCTATGAAGTGATTGATATATGTCCATTCCCTGTTTTCTGGCAGACGACAAATAGCTGCGAATCCGTGCAAACATAGAACCACCGTCTGCACTCCTGAAGCAGCCTGAGATTTTCTGCTTTAACTTGGCCATTCGAACATCCCGCTCACTGCCATTGTTATCGAAGGGAATGGTAAAATCTGACATGAAGCGCAGTGTCTCAGCCTTGAACTCAGTGAGTCGTTTGAAGAGATTGTAAGCTTTAGTATTCTTGACTTTCTTGCGCTTAAGCTCCTCTCGTTGCTTCTCCATATAGACGACTTCTTTCATTAGAGCCCGCTGAAGCAACCGGTCATAAATCTTCTCGATTCGTTCACAGACAACACTTGGCATCTGTAGCATACCTATGGTCTTAAAGCCCTTGCAGTAATGCCAGGAAAGCCTCAGTAGCTTCATCAATCGCAACGCCAGTTGATTGCTGTCCCTATCAACAACACCCAAAAGCTCCCTCAGGTGATGGGCATTGCAAAGTACGTGAGTTGCCGCATATGCAAAATAGGATTTCCAATGATCATGAACCAGAACGCCTGCAAATGTTAGCAGTATGCCCATCGTGTCCATGGCCTCACGACCTCGCTTTTCAGACAAGTAGTAGAGCGTCCATTGTTCATCCCGCATAACGTGTAGCCAGTGCAAAGAGCCCTCGGCCCGCATACCCGTTTCATCGGCTCCGGCAACAGACGATTCCCGCAAGGCGTCACGAATAACCTCTTCAGTAGAAGCCAGATTTTCATAGGTTCTGGCCACAAAATTGGCGACAGTGCCTGCACTTACACTCATTTTATAGAGAGTATTAAAATACTCTGACACGCGCTTAAAAGGCAGGAAATGGTATTGGTTAAGATAGACGGCCATAGCCTGTGTGGCTGAGCCATATTGTGCGGCAGCGGTAACACCTTCCGGGAATTCAGCCTGATTCCGACAACCACAAGTGCAGATTTTTACTTCAGCTCTATGGGCCGTTACTTCAAATTCACCCGGTCTCCCTGGTTCAAACACCTGTCGTTCAATATATTTGACCGGCTCACTATCAAGAAGACTCGACTTTAGAGTTTTAAGAGCACAATAGTTCCGGCGCATAATCTGCTAAAAGCAACCATCCCCAATGACGAAATTCGAGATGGTTGCCATGCTCACTTCAGATCATCAAGTAATCCTCAGGGAGCTCGCTTCATATACAACCTTTCTTGCTGGAGCGCTATCATCAACTGCAGTACCAACGTTCTGCGAACTGCTGTTCGGTTGCATGCTTTCAGCCGACGGCTTTGTTACACAGGCGTTGTTAACAATTGATTTTCATTGTGTGTGGAGCAGCTACCACCACTGGCTATCTCAGGGCAAGTGGCAATGGAAGAACTTGGCACGCCACTTGATCCGTCTGGTCTGCTCCAAAGCTCCTGAGAATCAACCTGTGGTCCTGGGGCTTGATGACTGGGTAATCGAACGGTTTTCCGACAAAGCCCCTGCTTGTCGTACACATCATCAACACAGCAAGAAACGCAATCGGCCGACGTACATCTGGGGGCAGTGTTGGGTTTCCCTGGCCATCATATTTGAGCGGGCTGCAGATGAAGTATTTACCGCCATACCGGTGATCTCATTTCCGACACCAGCTTCAGGTAACACCAGCAAACTGAAAATTGCCGTGGCCATGCTCAGGGTGGTACGCAATGAAGTGAAGGATCGAGTGCTACGCCTGCTAACCGATTGCTGGTATATGAACTGGACACTGATAAAGCCAGCTCTGGAAATGAACATAGAAGTTGTTGGTCAGATACCTTCAAATCGGGCCCTCTATGCTTTGCCGCCAGCACCCACCGTAAAGAAGCGAGGGCGCCCAAAAAAGTACGGCATCAAGATGACGACAGAACAGGTTAAGAAACTGCCGGAAGAAAAAGCAACAGTATGGATGTACGGCAAATTTCGCAAAATACGTTATCGTACCCTGATCTGTCGCGCCAGATTCCTTAAAGGTCGTGAAGTACGCGTCGTCTGGAGTCGCTTTGAAAATGACAAAGGTCTGACCGAAAGCAGAATATTCATCTCGACCAATCCGGAACTTGAGGGACTGGAGGTGCTTCGTGCCTATTCCCGGAGATGGCCGGTAGAGCCAATGTTTCACCAACTCAAACATGCTTTTGGCTGTTGCCATTTATGGCAGCAGAAATTGCGAACACTGCTTCGATGGATGCATTTGAAAATGGCAGGCTATGCATTATTGCAGTTATTAACCGTTTGTAAAAATCAGGCATGTCTGAATATTTCTCGGATACCCTGGAGAAGCCCGGATACAACCACTGCAGGCATGATGAAAATTGCTCTTTCAGGAATTATTCCGAGGTTCTCTATTCGCAAGGGCTGGAACAGATATAAGCAAAAATATGAGTTCAATTTTCGCGATCTGATCGACCAGTTAATACCGGATAATTCAGAAGCAGCATAACTAAAGGCTTTTAGGCAAAAAACGGAAGTAATAACGAACTTGGAAAAACAGTTCACTGATTTCGGCTTGCTTCACTATAAAAAGCTGACCGAATTATCGTTTTATACAGACTCTAAAGTCGAGCAAGAAGAGACGCCTGACATTTATTGCATTCTTTAACCGGAAGGTACTCAATATAGTCAGGGATATCGACCTGTTTAAGACAAGTGCCCTGATGCCCTTTCTTTCCACCGGCTTTATTACCAGAAGACTGTCTCAGACTTTTAGGATTGGGTTTTTCATCCGATGGATCGGTACCTTTATCTGCGGAAAGGTCGTCAGAATGATCTGGAGAATTACTGTTTTTACAAGGTTTTTGATAACCATCAGACGATGGCGGCTTGCTGCTGTTTTGACTGTTCTTGCCAACCTTTTCTTCCAATTCTCGACATCGCTCTTCCAGACAGGCAACTCTCATCCGCAGCTCTGCATTCTCTTTCAAGAGAATCTCAGCCGACATAGTTGCGGGTAGTTCTGGAATCATGCTGGCGAATATTGTGGAAAAATGGTGCTTAAGAGGATGGTATAAAAATCAGAAAATTCCAGATTTATGTGGGGGTGCTGAACAGTTACGATTAAATATTAGTAAGTGCTCAAAAACTCCTACATTGACCACATGGCAGCCAACATGAAACGTATTCAATAATATCCGCCAGTCTCGGAATCGAACCAGTACCTGTTAACCTGTCTGTCAGATATTCCCAAAATGAGAGACCATGCTGGCGACACGTTTTTTTCAGGCTGGCAAAGGTGTCGCGACTCTGCCGTCCTGCATCGCTTTGTGTCCCTCCACTGATTTTCCGCCGTTTTACATGCTCCCTGATCTGACTTTCACTAAGGTTATTGTGCAGGGGTAAGGTCGGGTCATCTAGAACCCTGAGCAGTTCTTCTTTAATGACCATCAGGCCTCCCAGAGCCTTCTGTAACTCTGTGCTGCCTGTTTGGGTCTGTGTCAGGGCATCGAACCCCTGTCGTATTGCATCGGCCCTGGATTCTGAAGGTTCTTCCTTGAACGCCTTCAGGTCCCGGTAGATATCCCAGAACCAGTTCAGACACCAATATTGTGCGTTTACCTGCTGTCTGTTGACCGGAATGACTTTTTCCAGTGGTCTTCCCGCATGCAGCCAGCACTGAGCATGGTCGTATACATTAAACTGCTGGGCGCCATCACTGAATGTGACGGTCTGACGATTGAATCCATGATGAATCAGGCTACCGTATAATACGCCTTCTGTGGCTTTTTGGCGTAACCTGGGGCCATCAAGGCCAATATCCTTCATAAACTCTTCCCACGACTCCCGGTTTAGAAAGTGAACGTCGAGATATTTCGCCAGTGTCTTCCGCCACTTTTTCGAGAAGCTGTGTTGCTCCAGGTAGTCCAGCGCATCCTGATTAAGAACGTATGCCCTCCAAGGCCTGTGCAGCAGTGATAAAAAGTTCTCCCGGCTCTTACTGCCAGTGCTGCCAAACCAGGTAAACAGATCATTGACGATGACGGTACAGTAACCATTCTGCCCCTTGTGCCTGGATCCGGTGTCGTCTGTCTGCAGGTAATGGGAGCAACGTATTCCTGTGGCCAGCAACTCATCTTTTTCAGCATGGAAGGCATCATGGACTTTGGTTAGCAGGTTACTGAGCTGTCCAGCTGAGATGGATACACCGGCATCCCAGAGAAGTTCCAATAATTGAGGCTGGGTAACAGCGCAGCCATGATGCTGAACCAAGGCATAAGCCTGTAGCAGTGGACCATAATGGTGACCGTGCAGATTGGCTGGCGGTTTGCCACTGATGGTTTTGCCTTCCGGTGTCAACCACTGTTCAAGCCAGTATCGAATGGTCTTGACCTTAACTTCCATTTCCTGAACGGTATAAGGCTCTCGACCGTGCCGAACAGAACCCTCGGGAATGTCTTCAGGGGCAATAGTATCTTCATCAGAGACAGGAGGGCATTGCGGTTGGGAGCGCTGGCGTGGAGTCGACTCATCAGGTTTGTTCACTTTCCGCTTGTGATCGTCGCCGGAGCTGTCTTCGGATGTGTCGTCGCTGTCGCTTTCATCCGATCCGGAACCTGAAGTCCCCTGGTCGTTATCTGCAGGCGGCTTGGTGTTGGGTTTGAGGTTGGGTCTGGTATTGAGCTTTTTCAGACGAGTGATCTCGTTTTCGAGTTGATCGATCCGAGTCTGTTGCTCGACAACTACTTCCTGCAGCCGAATGTTCTGTTCCTGTAGTTGAGCAATAAACTCAAGCAGGTTGGGTGACAGATCTTCATTAGGTGACGTGAACATGGAAGAAAGGTTAGACGATAGAATAGAATCTTGCTTCATGTACCGGTTTTTGAGGACTTAGTGTGCCGAGATAAATCGACAAGATGTTAAGGGTGAAAGTCCCTGTGGGGTAAGACTGGCGGGTCGCCCCAGCCTCGAGTCATGCGCCTGATATCGTAAGGTATCCGGTGAAGCGTTGACAGGGGGGCCTGTAGGCTAAGTATTGAGCTGCGAAATCAAATAGTCCGAGGTGCTGATGTTGTTAAGTGATGCAGAAAGCAATATTACAGGTTGCACTACACCGCAAGTGACCTGTGGGCCTCGCGCAGTCGGAGACCTTGTGCATGCAGGTACGCATCTTGTGCGGAACTCGGGAGATCCTGCCGGTTTCTCCTGTTTAGCCATAGGAGACGCAGTCGGGAAGGTTAATAGCCATACGCCTATTGTCGTCGGCAGGAAGTCGGACAAGCCCATAGTACCTGAGAAGCGCCGAACAAAGCAGAGAGATCTGTGGCGGAGGTTGTGGAGGAAAGGGGCTTGACCAAGAGGAATATCCAACAGGATGTCCGTGACCCGACTCAGCGCGGGAATAGCACTATGTCCAATCTGTTGGGTATACGTCAGGCTGGGCCGGAGCAACGGTTTGACGTTAAATACTCGAGGTAGGAGCCGTATGCGCTAGCAGTGCAAGTACGGATCTGCGCAGGGGGTGGCGGGTGACCGCCATTCCTACTGTGACCAAATATTACAGGAAGCGAAGTGTGATCACGGCAAACCTTTTGAAGATACTCATGATCAGGCTCATCGATATTGCCCAGCCATTTTTTTGATCTCAAAGCAGTCAACGACCTTGCCGGAGAAAGTCAGGATTAGAACATTGATAACCCGGGAAAATAATCCGAGTGTAATGATCGTGACAGGTAACAAATGGTTTGACTGTGATCAGCTGTAGTCAGAAAGACGTATTGCCGCCAAGCACCAGTCTGTGTTTTCCTGTTCTACAATAAATTGGCAGTGGATAGTAGGAATAACTTTAAGCCTTAGGCTCTCTAAGTGCTTTCATGGTTTCATCAAGCGTTGATTCCAGTAGAGAAATTAACGCAGATGCTGCTCCGATCTTATTCGCTTGTCCTTCCCTCTCTACGTCGGCAGCAATCATTGCCAACTGTGTGGCTCCCAGATTGTTGCTGCTTGATTTCAGGGTATGGGCAGCTCTTACCAGAACCTCCCGGTTTGCATCTTTGGAAGAGGACTGGATATCGGCCATTAATTTAGGAGCGTCTTCTAAATAGCTGTTAATCAGTACCGGGAATTCTTCTTCCATCAGTTCTTTCAGTGAATTGAATATGGACTGATCAATCAATGGATGCTGCTTTGATTGGTTCAGCTTACTATCAATATCCGGTGTTTTTTCTGCAGCCTCAGGTATCACTTTGTGTGGTTGCGTGTCGTGAATAAGCCAGTGTTCCAGTCTTTCCCTGAGATTATCAATTTTGACCGGTTTACTCAGATAGTCGTCCATACCAGCTGCCAGGCACTTTTCACGGTCTTCAGTCATTGCATTGGCCGTCATGGCAATGATCGGTATTCTGGGTAATTGCTGTTCTCGTTCTCTTTGTCTAATCAGACCTGTGGCTTCATATCCGCTCATCAACGGCATTTGGCAGTCCATGAGCAACAGGTCATAGGTTTGATTTCTGCTCATGTCGACAGCTTCGCGGCCATCTTCTGCTAGATGGATTCGACTCAAGCCAATTTTTTTCAGCATGCTGATAGCGACTTTCTGGTTTACCACATTGTCTTCTACCAGAAGTATCTGGATACTCTCTGAGAATACAGGCGTCTCTGCCTCGAGTTGATCGGTTGTACCGTCCGTCTGCTGACTTGCATGATGGTAATGCATTACTTGCATTGTGGTATCCAGTAACCTGGACTGCCGGAACGGTTTGCTCAGACAAGCGGAAATACCGGCAGCTTGCTGCTCTTCCTGAGAGATAAAAGCACTCGAGCTGAGCATTATTCTGCGGGCTGGTTTTAAGTCGGGATCTTCTTCGATCACTTTAGACAGTTCCAGCCCGTCCATTTCCGGCATATCCATATCAAGAAAGACAAGCTCATAGGGTTGGTTATTGTTATAGGCTTTTCTCAATATCTGAAGCGCTTCTTTTACCGTTGATGCCTCATTATGAACCAGACCCCAGGCTGTTAGGTAGTGGCAAAGAATCTCGCGGTTGGTTTTGTTATCATCAACGACCAGGGCCTTTATCCCATCCAATGCATGAAGTACCTGAGACTTTTGAATCCATTGGTTTTGGGATATTTCCATATCCAGAGTGAAGGTGAATGTTGAGCCAAGACCTTCAGCACTGACAACACTGATGCTTCCTCCCATTAATTCCACTAACTGTCTGGAGATAGTCAGGCCCAGGCCGGTGCCCCCGAACTTCCGGGTAGTACTGCCATCGGCCTGGGTAAACTCATTGAATAGTGTCGGTAAAATATTTTCAGCGATACCAATACCGGTATCCTCTACAGAGAATTGAACTTGTGCAGACGTCTGTGATCGTTTGATGAGGTTTACTTTAATGCTGACCTCTCCTTTGATTGTGAACTTCACTGCATTACCAATCAGGTTCGTTAGAACCTGTCTCAGTCTTACAGAGTCACCTTTCAGTGTTCTGGGCAGGTCAACATCGATATAGCAGTTAAGCTCAAGACCCTTTTCTCGTGCGGTGCCTGCCAGTAATGTGCAGACATCTTCAGCAATATCCCTGACACTGATATCTATTTTTTCAATAGTCATTTTGCCAGCTTCAATTTTTGAAAAGTCGAGAATGTCGTTAATGATGGAAAGTAGAGAGTCAGCAGAGGAGTAAGCTGTATTTAGAAAATCATTTTGTGTTTTTGTGAGAGAGGTGTCTTTCATCAGTTCCAGCATGCCAAGAATGCCATTCATGGGCGTACGGATCTCATGGCTCATATTGGCCAGGAAGGAACTTTTCGCTTTGGCCGCATCTAATGCCACCTCTTTGGCTTCATTAAGCTCGGTCAGATTTTCTTTTAAATCCCGATTGGCCATTTTTAGTTCATTAGTTCTACTGGCAACGGTTGCTTCCAGATTTTCACGATGTTGCCGTAGTCGGTCATCCCTCTCTTTTATCTGCATCAGCATGTCATTGAAGCAGTCATACAGCTGTCCAATCTCATCGTTATCGTATTTTTGCACATGACGATTATATTGCTGATATTCCGTTATTTCGCTGATGGTATCCGCCAGTTCTGTAATAGGTCGTGCCAGAAGTTTTTGTAGCCTGGAGCTCAGCACTGCCGCCAGCACGATAGAAATTAGTGCTGCAACCATGACCAGAAATAAGATATGAGAAAGGTGCAGATAAAGTTCGCTCAAATTTGATTGTACATAAATAGCACCAATGAACTGACCATCCATATTAATGGGGCGATATAAATGCAATTTGGAGTTACTGAATAATGTAACGGGCTGGTTGAGTTCTTCCAGCGTAAAAGCCCAGGGCTGCTTCTTTTCGCGATAATAACCTGCAATCCGCTCACCGGCAGGGTTTAATAAGTAGGCTGCTTCAATTTCATTGGTGTTGGAAAAGCCATTCAATAGTTGTTCAGCTGCTACAGCATCCTCAAACATCAGAGCTGCCTGTGTATTGGCGCCAATGACTTCAACCAGGGTTTCCAGTTTACTGATCAGCAAAGACCGTGAGTGCATATATTCACTGACAGTTTGTACACTCAGGGTCACCAGTAGAACGGAGTACGCCGTTAGCAGCATGGCGTACCGTAACTTCTTTTTAATGGGCAGGTTCTTAAATGTTATCATAGTGACTATTTAATAACCTTGGCTAACCCCATCAATTGGGCATTAATTGAAAGGCCTGCATTTCTGGTCGCACTTTGACTAATGGCAAATTGAATTCGGTTACCGGTACGAATCAGTCCTATCACGCCACCGTGATAAGCAAAGTTCTCACTATCACTGATTGTCAGTACCGATTTGTTTTTTAGTTTCTGTACTATCCCGGATATGACGTTTGGCTGTGAGTTATGGATGTAGACAATATCACACAGTTTTTCCAGCGGAGCGTTATGTGTTTTATGAGTGACTGATATACGCCGTCCCATGCTGAATTTATGATTAATTTTTAAGAGTTCACTGTTAATGGCTCCACTGCCAATAATGCACAGTGCCAGGGTCTGCTTTTTTTCTGGCCATGCAACAAATTTGGTCAGTTTGTAGACAATGGCAGCTTTAACCTTATCTGCTTTGGTAACGTCGCTGGCGGCTGATTGAATTACATTGAAACCACAGAGCAGAGCCATTGCAATTATTGCGCACGCTTTATTGATTTTTATCGGCATGAAGTTGTCTCCCCCATCCGATTAATATTGCCAGCGTAACTGTAGGTACCAAGATTCCTGTACCTCAGTTTCGCCCAGTCCACTGAATACTTCGCTGAACTCCAGTCGCTGTTTATCGAAAAGATTCTTGCCGGTTAAGGAAAACTCCAGGTCTTTGCCGATTTTTTTGGCAACCCTTACGTCCAGTGCCGTGTAGGCCTTAACCCGGGCATTTTTCAGGTTGTCCATGTAACGTACCCAGAAATCCAGATACCACTGGTTGGGCAGGTTCATGTAGGAACGGATATTGGCGGTATGGTTGGCACTGAGAGTTTCTAACAGGTTTTCATTGCCTTTCAGGTAATCATTAGTGATTGGGGAGTTGCTCTTGTCGCTGAATGCATCAACGCCGAGAAAGCTGTAGTTGAATTGTAATTTCCACCATGGTTTTGCTTGCCAGTCAGTTGTTAGTTCCAGGCCAAAGGTATTGGCCGTCAACTCATTGGAGAAGGTGGTCGGATACTCAAGTACAATATCTCCTTCTATGTTGGGGCTACCACCGTTGTAGGAGCAGACTGAAAATAGTGAACTTGTTCCGTCCAGACAATCTGTTTGGTCAATGTAGACTAAAAGATCCTTATATTGATTGAAAAAGGCAGTGATATCGAATAGAAGTCTATTATTGAATTGTTCTCTGTAACCAACCTCTAAAGCAAATAGTTTTTCTGATTCAAGCTGTTTGTTGCCACTGATAGCCAGTAAGTCCAGAGTGGCAATTGTAGGTATGGGAGAATCATCTTCACGTAAAAAAGTAATACCGCGAGATGTAACAGATGTTTCACTGATAGATGGGGTTTTCAATGCACTGGCTGCTTTTAACCACAGGGTTTGCTGATCTGATATTTTCCAGGTCAGGCTGGCATTGGGTTGCACTTCGTAACCAGTGAAATCATTATGTTCAAACCGGGAACTCAGGGTCAGAGCCCACTCAGGTGTTAGTGTGATGTGGTCCTGAATGAATGCACTGTAAAGCTGATCGGTTCGGCGGGTTTCTCCCATAGTGATATTATTCATGCCGCTGAGATTATATTTGGTTAACCGATAGCCCATTCCCCAGATAATGTCATGGTTATTCCTGGGGAGAATCTGGTGCTGGAATTCCAGATCACCAATATCCCTTTTTTCCGTAACCCTGTAATCATAATTCTCATAACGGTCGTAATAGCCTTTGAGAGTAAAATGGCTACCATCAGCGAGGTAATGCTTATAGTTACCGATCAGGTGACCGCCCCTTTGATCACGGTTTTGATGAGTAATGAGATCTTGCGTAAACGTATCGGCATTGAATATTTTCAAAGCAGGGCGTGTGGTTCCATCATATATTTCACTCTGTAATGATGCTTCAGCACCTGTCTCTGTGCGCCAGTCTGCCCGAAGGCCTGCACGGTTTAATTGCCAGTCGTCATTAGCGTCTGATCCATTGGCCGTAGCCAGTGCATCACGGTTGAACGTTTTAAAGAAGGCTCGATAATAACCATCATCTCCCAACTCTCCACCATAGCGATAAGCCGCAAAGGCTTTCTCTTCAGAACCAAACCCGGTAGATAGCAGACCACTCTGGGTATCTGCCGCATGTTTGGTAATAATATTGATTACACCATTGACCGCATTGGCCCCCCAAAGTGCCGCACCCGGGCCGCGAATCACCTCTATACGGGCAATATCTTCCAGCATGGTGTCCTGAACATCCCAGTTAACGCCTGAGAACAAAGGTGAGTAAACCGTGCGTCCGTCGATCAGCACCAGCAATTTATTAGCAAAAATGTAGTTAAAACCCCGGGTACTGATTGACCAGGTGTTACTGTTCAACCGGGCTACCTGCATACCAGGCACCATTCTCAGTGCCTCTGGAATGGATGTCACTCCTGAACGCAGAATATCCTCATCGGTAATGACAAACACAGCGGCAGGGGAGTCCATCAGGCGCTGTTTTCTTTTGGATACCGATGTGACGTCGGGAACATCCAGAGATATCAGCTCTTCCAGGCTGAGATCCAGAAGCCCATTATCGACAACTGCCAAATCAGAATTAGCTTGAAGACTCACAGAAGTGATGAAAGAGGAAAGTATTCCAGTCAGCAGCAGTGAATGATTCAATGGTTTCAAGGTTCCACTCCATTGGATTTATGGAAGAGAGAAGCACTGCTGAATCATTCTCTCTTCATCCCAAGTATTACTGCACCAATGCTTATTTCGTTTGAAGCGTTGCAATACTTGCTTATCTTGTTAGCTCTTATTAAAACCTAGACCTAATTTCGAGGGCCCGTCTGAATATTTTTCACCTGGCCTTCCGGATTGCTCTCAGGAAGGCTGCAGCATCAGCAATTCCGGCACCGCATCTGAAGGTTGAGCAATTGCTATCTGAGGCAAAGGGTCTTGCCGTTTCTTTCAAGAGCCGCTTGCGTTCGGAAGGTGGCAGTGTTGGATCGACAGCGTAGCTAAGGTCGATCAAGCCTGCGATATGAGGTGTCGCCATGCTCGTGCCTTGCAGCTCGGCATAGGAGGGACCCTGCGGATTCTTCAGCCCTGAATTGTATAAAGACAAGATACCATTGCCCTGAAAATGTGTTTCACCACCGGGGGCCATAATGTCGATACCAGTACCGTAATTTGAGTACCAGCTGCGATTTCCTGTGCGATTGATAGCGCCAACAACAATGACATTCTTGCAGTTTGCCGGCGTACTCATAGCCACATTCTGTTGCTCATTCCCTGCCGCAACAACGACAGTAACACCGGCGGCAACCACTTCATCAATGGCATCCTGATAGGATAGGGGGCACCAGAGTGCTGTTCCACCAAGGCTCAGGTTAATCACATTGACCGGATCGGGATTGATTGGCAGGCCATAGACTTTAAGACCTGCCGCCCATCGTATGGCGGATACAATATCGGATGTATAGCCACCACATCGCCCAAGCGCCCTCAGAGGTTGTACTCTGGAGAGCCAGGTTACACCGGAAACCCCGGCATTATCGTTAGTTTTTGCGGCAATCGTGCCGGCAACATGTGTGCCATGCCAGCTACTCTTTTGGGTATTGGCAGGAATTGGATTGCCAAATGAGGTCCCACAGGCGCCCGGTTGCAGAGAGTCGCCGGGATCCCGGGGGTTACTATCCCAGCCATCACCATCATTAGCCATCCAGGGGTCTGAAACAAAATCATAACCTGATACCAGCCTGTCATTAATCTCTTTATGGTCCGTAATGCCGGTATCAATAACAGCAATCACATTTTCAGTGCTGCCAATGGATATTTCCCAGGCCGCAGGGAGATTAATACCCGCTCTGGCTTCAAAGTATTGCCATTGCTGATTATACAGAGGGTCATTGGGGACTCTCATGGTCTGCATTACCAGGTCTGGTTCAGCAAACTTTACCTGCGGATCATCTTCTAATCCCTTTGCCAGAATTTTTGCATCTTCCAGATTAACGGGGGCACCTATTGACAGCACTTCCTGCCTTTTGCCTGCAGCAACTCCATATCCACCGTGGGTTGCTCCCTGTTTAATAAAGGCTAATGCTCTGGCTTCGGTAGGCTTTTCGTTAAAGTGAACAATGACTCTGTCGGTTCGTTGTAATAAAAGCCGGTAATTATCCACTTCAGCCTGTGAAATGAATGTTGGTGTTAACAGTGTTGCTGCTAAAACAATCCTTGTTAGCAGTGAGTTCATTGATGCTTACCTCAGGGTAGGGTACCCATACTTCGATTTTGGAGTAGATTCATCGTGCTGTGAATGTCGACATAGTGAACGTTTTCCAGAGATAACCATTGTTTTGGTTCTCAAGCGAGAGCCGGTGCGATTTGGAATTCACTTAAGAAAAAAGTATGGTTGATGGATATAGAGGCATCAAAGTATTTTTGTTGGTATTTTTACTGCGGATGGACGCTCATGAGTAAATTGCTAAGGATGGTTACGATCTTGTTGATGGCATTCAGCACCAACGCCACTGCTGACAAACATATTTATACTGGCTGGCTTAGCAGTAAAGCCGTCAGTGGTTATGATACCGTTGGTTATTTTACGGAAGGAAAACCAGTAAAAGGGAGTGCCAGGTATAAAATTGAACACTTGGGTGTGGAGTGGTACTTCTCTTCAGAAAAGCATGCAAACCTTTTTAAGCAACAACCTGAGTTGTATATGCCTCAATATGGCGGTTATTGTGCATGGGCTATTGCTGCAAAAAAACAACGGGCACCGGGAAACCCAAAACATTGGAAAATTGTCGATAATAAACTGTATTTGAATTACGACAGCAGTATTCAGGATAAGTGGCTTATGGATATTCCCGGCTTTATTAATGCTGCTGATAAAAATTGGCCAGAAATGAACTGATGTAATGCTGAATTGCCTTAATGACAAAGAACTACCATCGAATATTCTCATTCAGCGTTGCAGCGGTTTTGTGAAGTACCCAGGATCAGGAGGCCTGGTTTTCAGAGGATGTTTCCTGCTGTGTTTGATAAATCAGTGTTGAGGTGGCAATTCCGAGATTCTTAGGGGGTTGATGACCTGACTGTTGCAGCAGCAGATTGATAATTGCCATATGGTGCGTGGTGTGATTTTGCAAAAATAGCAGCTCACGAACGATGGATGTTTCCACCTTAATGACACTTCCATTAGTATCAGTGCAGGCATTGAGGGTTAGATTGATCTTACTCGATGTTTTTGTCAGCTTAACCAGCCGTTCCTTAATACCCAGCAAAGCGTTTACTGCTGAAGCGACATTCCTCTCGCATTCCGCGTCTCTGTTCCTGTTGTCGTAGTTAATGGATCTACTCTCAAGACCTGACAAAAAACACAGATAAAACTCAATGATATGGCGTATATGAGTGCCTATCGTTTGGCGGCTACCAGGAGCCGCAGATTTCTGATAATGATTTGCAGGAAGTCTTTCAATCGCCTGAATCAAATCAGACAACAATTGTTCATTACATTGGCAGGCATTTTGCAATGACACTCGACTCTGAACCTCATCACTTGATTTACTATGAATCCGTGTCGTGTTTGCTCAACTTCAGATGCACGGCACACTTCAGGCTATTCTGCCCTGTCATTTGTCTCTTCAGTGTTGCACAGGCTCTCGGGTTTTGTATACACGACAGTCAGCTCAACAGTCAAAGGTTCATTCAGGCCGTTAACCGAGGCGGTACTATGTAAACTTCCCACTAAACTCGTTAGAATGCTCGTACCAGTCAGCCATGAGCTTGTCGACAGCAATGAGCCAATAAGCAGTGTTTGATTTCACCGTATTGTCTTCTGGAGGGGGATAATAGGGTGAGGCACCTTAGCTTTACAGAGAATCAACCGAGGATAAACAGATGAGTAATATACCTTCTGAGTTACGGTATCTGCGTTCCCATGAATGGGTCAGGTTGGAGGAAGATGGTACCGTCACTATTGGTATTACAGATCATGCCCAGGAAGCCCTGGGTGACGTGGTTTTTGTTGAACTGCCTGAGCCCGGTGCTGTATTCGCTGCAGGTGATGAGGCTGGAGCGGTGGAATCTGTAAAAGCTGCCTCAGAGATCTATGTACCATTGACTGGTGAAGTTCTTGAAGTTAATAGCACACTGGAAGACGCTCCGGAAACCGTCAACAGTGACCCTTATAATGATGGTTGGTTCTTCAAGCTGAAACTTGAGGATGAAGGTGAACTCAGTGATTTGATGGATGCAGAAGCCTATGGTGAGTTTGTTGAGTCAGAGTCCTGACTGATTCTGTGAATTTTATTAAGGACCGTTACCGTCCATGAATGATGAGCAGTTACTCCGCTATAGCCGACAAATTATGCTTCCCCAGGTTGATATCGAAGGTCAGGAACGGTTGCTGTCATCGAGCGTTTTAATTCTTGGTCTGGGTGGGCTGGGCTGCCCGGCTGCTCAGTATCTGGCGGCAGCAGGTGTTGGAAAAATGGTGCTGGTTGACCCGGATGCGGTTGATACCACCAACCTTCAGAGGCAGTTACTTTATTGTGCAGACGATCAGGGGGCAGCAAAAGTAGCCGCTGCCCGGGTCCGGTTGTTGGCAGTTAATGACAGTATTCAGATTGAGACTATCCATGGACGGCTGGAAGATGAAGGCCTGTTAGAGCAGGTGAGAAAAGCGACCGTGGTGCTGGATTGTACCGATAACTTTACCAGTCGGTTTGCCATCAATGCTGCCTGTGTCAGGAGCTCTGTTCCTCTGGTCAGCGGTGCAGCCATCAGGCTTAATGGCCAGCTGACGGTTTATGATCGTCGTCAGTCTGATGCACCCTGCTATCGGTGTCTATATGATGAGCAGAGCAATGAAAACCTCAGCTGTTCTGAATCAGGAGTTCTTGGGCCAGTGGTCGGAGTGATAGGCACAATGCAGGCATTGGAAGCGATCAAGCTGATTACCGGATTTGGAAAAACGTTGAATGGTCGTTTGATGATTTTTGATGCGATGACCATGGAGTGGCAGACAGTGAGACTGCAGGCAGATCCAGAGTGTCCTGTCTGCGGCCAGGCCTAAAATAGTATTGAGCTTTCGATAGGGGGGGTCAGGATGGCGGAGGACTGTCTTCTACTGCCTCTAAAAGGCGAGCCTTGTAATCTGAGTCCAGGTCATTCCAGTGTGCTCCTATAAGGGCTCCTTCAAGCGCGTAGAGCAATACCTTTGAAACTTTAAAGCCACGATCACGAACTTTGCAGTAGGCTGCGACAGAGCCTATGTCATGGAGTTGTTCAAGCGTTCTGATGCCTACAGCGTTTAACCATTGTACGGATGTTTTGCCAAGGTTTTTTAATTCGATCAGATCAGTTGCCATGTACTGGATCCCTAACTCAACTCCAGCGTCCGTACCAGAGACAGCATGATTATTAAAAAGTCAGAAGTCATTTTCTCTTAAGAATAGACCAGACTTTTGAAGTCCTCCCATAGAGTTATCAGTTATTACCGATGCCATGGTATTTTGACGCTTGATTGGGACTTTCTGGCAAACGCTTCGGGCGGTCCGTTGTTTTTTTAACTCATCCTGCCAATAAGGGGGTTCGGTGTTCAACCTGATCAGAAACGGTTCACGAACTTTCCCAAAGGGGAAGAATATAGACATTTTCCAATTGTTTTCGTTTTCCGAAAAAGATCATCAATAGGCTCTAGGAGGCTGTCCGAGAATAGCCTGATTAAGTATAATCAGGCATCTTCTGCCCACTTTATTGTTGCCGAAACGGATGTCATCAATCAAATTCAAAGATAACCCTGCTGATTTTGACCAGCACCTGATGTTCCCATCGAACATCTTCGACCTGCTGCCACCAGATCATGATTGCTTCGTTTTTGAAGATATCTTCAAGCATATCGACACCTCTGAAGTGGAAAAGCAGTATCACCATCTTGGCCAGAATGCCTACCACCCACGACTGATTATATCGATCCTGATCTATGCCTATAGCCATGGTGTGTTCAGCTCCAGGGAGATTGAACGGCGCTGCAATCAGGACTTGGCTTTCATGTATATCGCCAAACAGCACTGCCCAAATTTCCGGGTGCTCAGTGACTTTCGTAAAAACCAGGCCACCTTTTTTAAAAGCAGTTTCAAACAGAGCGTGCTGCTCGCCCGGGAACTACAGATGGCCTCGCTGGGCCACATCGCTCTTGATGGTTCCAAATTCAAAGCCGACTCATCAAAGCATAAGGCCATGAGCTACGCACGACTTAAGGCCAAAGAAGCTGAATTAATGGCTGAAGTTGAGGCCCTGATTAAAAAAGCCGAAACCAGTGACAGTGAAGAGGACGATGCTTATCAGCAGGAGACTGGCTACAGCATTCCTGAAGACTTGCAATTCAAGCAGGAACGGTTAGAGAAAATCCAGGAGGCCAAAAAAGCGCTTGAAGAACGGGAACAGGCCCTGAATCCCGATAAGCCGATAGACGACAAAAAGCAAATCAGCTTTGCTGATCATGATGCCAGGATCATGGGTAAAAAAGGCAGTGGCTATCAGTACAGTTATAACGCCCAGATCAGCGTCGACAGCGATAATGGTATCATTGTTGGCCAGCACATCAGCCAGCATGCCAATGACAAGCAGGAAGTAAAGCCTGCACTTGAAGCCATTGCAGAAGCAACAGATAACGCGTCCATTGGCAAAATGAGTGAGGATAATGGCTATTACTCAGGGCCCAACCTGCAAGCGTTTGATGATGCGAACATTGACGCTTACATGGCTACGGATCGACAGGAGAAGCCTGCAACAGAGGGACTGGAAGACTCTGACAGAAAGTTTGTCAAAGCGGATTTTATTTACCATGAAGCAGACGACAGCTTTACCTGCCCTGCCGGTGAGAAGCTGATTTATAACACGGCTAGCAAAGCAAAACACAAAAGCTACCGCGTCAGTAAAGATATCTGCCGGGATTGCCCGTTACGTAAAAGGTGCAGTGGTGACAACAAAGACCCGGGGAAAGTGATTCGCACAGACCGCCACGAAGCCATACGCCAGGCGATGAACCGCAAAATGGAAACCAAAGAGGCCAAAGCGGTTTATGAGCGTCGCAAGGTGATTGCGGAACCGCCTTTTGGCCAAATCAAGAACTCAGGATTCAGAGGGTTCAGTGTCCGGGGTAAGGAAAAAGTGGCTGGAGAATTTTCACTGGTCTGCAGTGCTTATAATTTCAAAAAAATTGTCAAATCGGTTTCAACGGGATCAATCCGTCTTGAAGAAGCATAAAGGCAAGCAAAAGGGTAAAAAACGCAATTTTTACCCCAAAACAGGCTAAATTTAGGTCAATATTTGATCAGCCAAGAAAATGCTGAAGCTTTCGTTTTTTCAATAGCTAGTTCTCGGACAGCCTCCTAGCGTATAATCACCCGCATGGTAAAGAAATCGACGATCAAAAAAGGCAGGCCTGCCAAAAAGACCAAATCATCCGCAAAGCAAAAACAGGGTAATCCGGTACCGTGGAAATCCATCCTGCTCAAGCTGGGCTTGACGCTGGTGGTTCTGGTTGGTGCTTACGCTGTCTATCTGGATGCCATAGTCACCAGGCAGTTTGAAGGAAAAAAATGGGCGATACCCGCTAAGGTATTTGCACGTCCTGTTGAATTGTATTCTGGCAAGCTGATAACGCCCGGTGATCTCCAGTCTCAGCTCAAGCGTCAGGGTTATCAGGCGGTTCGTGATGTGAGTCGCCCCGGAACGTTTGCCCGCAATGGCAGCCAGTTCGTTATTTTCAGCCGGGGATTTCACTTTCCCGATGGTACTGAGCCATCGCGCTATGTGAAGGTTGACTTTCAGGGCAGTGAAGTGATTCGCCTCGTCGGCCGGAATGGTAAAAACCTGCCACTGTTGAGGCTTGATCCCCAGCCCATTGGTGGTATTTATCCGGCCAGTTATGAAGACCGCCTACTGATTCGCACCGCCCAGGCTCCCCGATACCTGATTCCTGCCCTGCTGGCCATTGAAGACAGGGACTATTACGACCATTTTGGTCTCTCTCCCACCTCCATTGCCCGTGCCATGGTAGCCAACCTGAAAGCTGGCGGGGTTGTTCAGGGGGGCAGTACCATTACCCAGCAGTTGGTGAAAAACTTTTTTCTGACCAATGAGCGCACCCTGGTTCGCAAAGGTAAAGAAGCCATTATGGCGCTGCTGCTGGAGTTGCATTACGGCAAAGAAGAGATTCTTGAAACCTATTTAAATGAAGTTTATCTGGGACAGCATGGTCGCCGGGCCATTCATGGCTTTGGCCTGGCCAGTCAATTTTACTTTGCCCAGCCGCTCAGGGAGTTAGATCTGGCACGGACTGCTCTGCTGGTGGCTATGGTCAAAGGACCATCTTATTATGACCCAAGGCGATATCCGGAGCGCGCCCTGGAGAGACGAAACCTGGTGCTGGATGTTCTGGCGGAGCGATCCATCATTCCGGTTGCCGAAGCTGAACGGTCCAAAAAACTGTCACTAGGCGTCGTCAGTCGGGAATTGGTCAGTACCAACGATTTTCCTGCATACATCGATATGGTTAAGGAGCAGCTGCGCAAGGATTATGATGAGAAGGATCTGACCTCTGAAGGACTCAGGATTTTCACCAACCTGGACCCGGTGATTCAGCGGGAGGCACAGAACAGCGTTACCAGCACGTTAAAGACTCTGGGCAAGGATAATCAACTTCAGGGTGCCATGGTGGTCAGCTCTGCCCAGACGGGTGACCTGCTTGCTGTTGTGGGGGATCGAAACCCCGGTTATGCCGGATTTAACCGTGCTATTGAGGCTCGCAGGCCGGTTGGTTCCCTGTTGAAGCCGGCCATCTATCTAACCGCTCTTGAACGGCCTGGCCAGTACACATTAACGACGCCTGTCCATGATACGCCGGTGAAAATCAGTGATGGTCGTGGTGGTTACTGGGAGCCTCAGAATTACAGCCGTAAATCCCATGGGCAGGTGCCACTCTACCTGGCCCTGGTGAAATCCTATAATCAGGCGGCAGCCAATACCGGGATGGCGGTTGGTTTGCCATCGGTATTGGATACGCTCAAGCGACTGGGCATTGAGCAGGCGTTGCCACCTTATCCATCCGTCTTGCTTGGCTCTCCATCGATGGCTCCGATTGAGGTTGCCAATATGTACCAAACCATCGCCAGTGGTGGTTTTCGTATGCCATTGCGGGCTATTGATGCGGTGGTAGACAGTCAGGGCAAGCCTCTGAGCCGTTACAGTATTTCGGTAGAGCAGGCTTTTGCACCGGGGCCAATGGAACTTCTGCGTACAGCCCTGGGTATGGTCATGAAAGACGGCACGGGGCGCAGCGTATACCGGTATGTTGAGCCAGGTATTGCGCTGGGGGGCAAAACAGGCACCACCAATGATCTCCGGGATAGCTGGTTTGCCGGTTACTCCGGAGATCTGGTGGCAGTGACCTGGATTGGCCACGATAACAACAGCCCGACAAAATTGACGGGCAGCAGTGGTGCTTTGAAGATCTGGGGTAACTTTATGTCGAATGTGCCGGTTCAGTCGGTAACATCGCTGGGAGCCAGCAATGTGTCGAGCATCTGGGTGAATCCATCGGCCAATGGTCGCAGCCATCGTTACTGTAAGGGCGCTATACAGTTGCCCTATATCAAGGGCTCTGAGCCACAAGCCTATGCCGGCTGTAAAGCCGATGTTGTGAAGGGTTCTCTGTTTGACAGAATTAAAGGGTGGTTTGAATGATGCATAACACTATCTTCCTGACCTCCCTGACCAAGCGGTGTGGAAAAGTGCTATCGTTTTCACCCGGATTGTTCGTGGTGCTGTTTTTGACTGGCGTTCTGGCGGGTTGCTCTTCGCCGGTATTGATACAGGAAGAGCAGCCTGATGTGTCATCATCACCCTATGGGCAGCGTCAGGATGCGTTGGGCACATTATTGAACCAGGCCTGGAATGCCCGGGAAGCTGGCAGATTTGATGAAGCTGAAAGTGCACTTGGACGGGCGATGCGCATCAGTCCAACGGCCCCGGACGTTTATTACCAGCTGGCCTTGCTGCGCAGGGATCAGGGACGTTTTGCACAGTCCCGGCAATTAGCAGAGAGAGCGTTAAGCCTGAAACCGGGTTTTATGCTGGAACGAAAAATCAACCATTTGTTAAGCGCATTAAATAGCTGATATGTCTGAAGAAGTTATTGTTTTGCTGGAGGCTATTGAGTCAGAGCTCCGCAGGCAGGATGTCTGGCTTCCCATGCCCCCGGCCGTTGAAACCATGGCCAGCACCACACCTTTTTGTATGGATACCATGGCATTCAGTCAGTGGTTGCAGTGGATTTTTGTTCCCCGTGTCCGGGCCATTATCGATAGCGGAGGCACTCTGCCAAAGGGTTCAAATATCAAGTCCTATGCAGAAGAGGCCTTGCCGCTTGAGCGGCTGGACGTTGAGAAGCTGTTGCTGATTATTGAGCAGTTTGATCGCTTAATGAGTTGACCTGCTGTCTAGGATTTATGAGATCTGCTGGCAAACTCTGGCTGGATGCTCAGTTGTCGGATTTTGGTGAGTGATGACAGGCGCTTCGATCTCCAATACCACAAAGTTTCGAAATAAGTCGCGTACTGTATCACCTGATGGATTGCGGTGAAGACTGTTTTATACAGGCACGAATTCTTTGGTCCTCTTTCACCACAACAGACTCTATATGATATGCCTGCTTAAGAGCCTTTATTAATTCAATATTCTCCCAGGTACCGGATAATGAGAACTGGTTGTTTTCTTTCATGAGTTGACCGGTACCTTCAATATCCAGTCGTGAAAGGAGCGTTAATACCTCATGCCAGGATAGGTGTTTTACCTGTTGCGACAGTAAACGAATCTTTTCCGGTGATGTGGCCATTGCCATCAGTGTCTCAAGCCGGATGAATCCGATTTTCATGGCAAAGTGTTCAGCTGGCTGTGAGGTTATGGGTGATAGCATTGCAGCCAATATACGACCATCAATTTCATTTTCATCGTTTAACAGGTTGCAGAGCCATAACTGATCATTGACCTTAATTTTGTCGCTGGAAAGCAGTCTTACAATGGTATTAACCGTTAATTGAGTGGTATTCACGGCGCTGGCTTTGTACTCATTCCAGAAACGTAACAGATAGTCAAAGGCGGTGTCAGGCTTACCGTGATTTTCATTTTTCGCCAGCCACTCAAGGCTTACGAATGAAAACTGGCACTTGGGATGCTGACTAATGATCTCAATCCGACTTGGGGATATATCTTTGAGGTTAAGGTCCTCAAGATAAAAAGCAGGAAATGCCGAGAGAAGCTGGTTTAACGTTGCATCCCGGATTTCTTTGGTGTGAATAAGAACCATGAGCAGGTTAGCTGTATCTGGGTTATTAGGTAGTGCGTGCAATGCCAGCGTTTCTGTATTTTCCGGAATAGAGATAAACTTGATGAGCAGTGGATTTAAAGAATTTTTCTGATTTAACTGAAAGATATGAAGAACATCGGCCCATGAAGCAGTAACCAGATTTTCCTCTAACAATTGGGCGGATAATGACAAACTGTAATTCAGTGTTTCCCTGATACTGGGCAGTTTGTGCCTTGATTGTTTAAGTAACTGCATTTTGTCGTCCGTTTTCAATACAGGAGCGTTCAAAAGCTCAACAAGGTAACGCTGATCCTCTTTAAGATCAGGCTGGACAAGAAGTACATTGGTCACAAACTCATGCAGGTTTTCATGTATCTGGCCTATCAACCTGTGATGCCCGCAAGAGCATAGGGCAGAGTAACTGATTGGCGCCAATGCCGTTGGTTGTTGTTCGGTGGTAAATGCCAGAAGTAATCCCACCATGTGAGAATTCAACGTATACATTTCGTCTTCAATGATCCTGAAAGCCATTCTCTGTGTACAATGCCTGAGAGAAAGACGGTCAAATTTCACCTGATGTTTTTTCAGCCAGGCCCATATCTCTGGATGGCTGTCGACCAGTCTGACAATGGGGCGAATATCTGTGATGGCCGCAATTGAGGAAATAATCGCCTTGCTTACATTGTCATGGTTCCCGTCAAAGTTGCTATTTTTCTGGCTGACAGTGCTGACCTGATACTTAAGGTGTTGCGGGGGGATCGTGACCGGTTGCCATGAAGTGACCTGATTTTCATCAGGTGTATCTGGAGAGCAATAAAACAGATAGTCCCGGTAATCTTCTGCAAAATACCCATTTATGATTAAGTAGAGTACAGGGCGAAAGTGCTCTACCGTGAGCTCTCTCGAAACTGAATTCGCCCTAACGCCCTGATGCAGCATTTCAGCAACCGTTTTATCCGGCAGCTCATTTTCATTGAAAACCTTCCAGAATATTCCCATATCATGGGTTAATTCTGCATGCTCTTTTGGATAAAGGTTCTTAATGACAACCATGGAAAACAGCTTGTTTTTATTCAGCGCTTTATGACCCGGGGAAAACTGGTCAAGGTAAATATGAAATTCATTGACGATATTGGCCATCAATTCCATGTCATCAATGGCATGTGCCACATTGTAAATCAACGCTTTATCCATCTGATCAGCGACATTCCGGCCACTGCTTTTGATGGTTTTCAGCTGCTTGTACAGCCTGTAACCGGCATTTTCACAATTAAGAGCAGGCGTAATGGGAATAATCAGGTCAAAAAAGCGGGTACGTTCTCTGGCCGTCAGTATTTCATCCGCCAGAACATAGACAAAATAGATTGGTTGTTGAATGAGACCTGAGCCATTCAGGTATCCATTGACACGATGCAGTGTGTCCAGTTGGCAGCGGCTTAGCATATTCTCAACAATGACAACATTATGCCCGCTATGGGCAAAGGCATGAGTGATTTGATGGAGGTAACTATCGGAAGCGGATCGACCTGTACTGCTCTCCAGCCTGGGTAGCCTGCTTATTTGGCCAGATCTCAGTTTTTGTAATCCTGAGAATAGGTACAGTATCATAAGTGTTGCAATCAATAGTACTGAGAGTTCAGCCAATAAGGGGGCATACTTCTTCGTAAAGGCCAGCATCGGGTCAGGTAAATGTCGATGAAGTGCTTTGATGATTGCACTTTGATCAATACCCAGGCTGCCGCTGAGATAGCCAAGTGTTGCAATGGAATAGCTGGTTAATAAGGCCATAAGCACAGTAATGACTCTCTGCCAGCCTCTGGACTGAGGCTGTTCCACCTTCATTTCATCCGGTGTTTTACCTGTGATATTGAACAGAAGTTGCCCTAATAATGCCTTCTCATTTTCGTTCTCATCTGCGTTCTCATCTTGGTTCTCATTTTGATGGTTGCCTGGTGGAATGCTGGCATTGATTTCTGACAACGCTGGCAAAGCAATCCGGGCGTATTTGAATTGTGGGTTACGCTCTATGAATGTGTTAATAAATGAACTGTTGCCGCTATTAATGGTTCCGGAGATGGCAATATTTCGGATTTCGGGCTGTTCTTCTGCATTCAGGGCAGTCTGAAGCTCTCTTTCGTACCTTTCGATTGGGTCATGTTGTCCCATCGCCGGGGGCAGAGGCCTGAAGAGTGATTGGCTATCATGACTTTTCAGAAATTGGGAAAATGTCCTGCCTGCTTTCTGGTGAGCTAAATGGATAGTAGTCGCTTGGTCATGCTCAGGATATTGCTGAGAGTACTTTTCTCTGGCCGCTTGCCAGCCTGCCTTTGCTGCTCTCCAGCCAACCCTGACTGTGTTGTAAAATCTGCTTTTAAGGCGAACCAATCCTGACTGTTGAATAAGAGCCATCATTTTCCTGCAGCCTTTCTTCCATGACCAATGTTGGTGAGCTGATAGCTGGTAAAACTCGGTTGGACGAGCAACGACTGGTCGTTATCAATCAACACCAACACATTAACTATTCAAAATCGGCAGGATTCGGCCGGGGGTGAGCATCGGTTGGCTGGTTTTTTGATCCACCAGCCGATACTTTTCATAGAAAGATGCGGACGTTTTTTCCTATGTTTATACGTCCATAAGCAATTTGGTTGCTCTCTGTGAAGTAAGGTATATGCCTCCTAGTGACAGAACTCATTAAGAAGTTTGTTAATTCGGGCCATCTCCTTTTGACGGCCGGCATCATCGAGAATTTCATACTCTCCATTTTTGTTTTTTATGCGAAGCCGCGGGCTACTTTTCAACATGGCTATATTACCTTTCAGTGAATTGCAGTAGGCCCGTTCTTCTTCTGTTTTCGGCCGCGGTTCTTCGATGGATTCTATTGCCTGTTTTTTGACAGCTGCTTCACTATCTTCCCCCTGTGTCAGCATAGTTGTCGCCTCTCCTGAAATTAGAAATCTCAACAGGGGGCGGTCTATGAGTAATCAATGGCCCGCTATTCAGAAGAGTTCAAAGAGTCCATCATTCAGAAGATGATGCCACCCAATAATGTGCCAGTTTCGCAGTTGGTACGTGAGACTGGTATCTCTGATGTGACCCTGTACACTTGGCGAAAGAAAGCAGTATCTAAAGGAGTGCCTGTGCCGGGCGACGGAAAGAATCCAGATCAATGGACAACTGAAAACAAGTTAGCCGTAATCATTGAAACGGCTGCGTTAAATGAAGCAGAAATGGCTGAATACTGTCGTAAAAAAGGTCTGTTTGCTGAACAAATTCAGCAGTGGAAGGCTGCCTTTATTAACAGTGTTTCTGTCCAGCCTGAAAGTCAGTCAAAACAGCGTAAGGCGCTGTCTGACGAACACAAAAAAGATAAGAAAACCATCAAAAAGCTTGAGCGTGAACTCAATCGCAAGGACAAGGCGTTAGCAGAAACTGCTGCCTTGCTGGTACTCACAAAAAAGGCCCAAGAGATCTGGGGGGCGCCAGAGGACGATTAGTCTCTCTCCCGGATCGACAAAATGCTGTTAGCCTGATTAAACAGGCAGTTAAAGATGGGGCTCGTCAGTCAAAAGCCTGCAAAGCCCTTGGTCTTACAGAAAGAACTGTACAACGCTGGATGCAGGGTGATGACGTGCGCGCAGATAATCGCAAAAATGCTGACAGGCCAGAACCGGTTAACAAGTTTTCTGAAGCTGAGCGACAGGCGATTGTTGACGTCTGTAACAGCGAGCGGTTCAAAAGCCTTCCGCCCAGCCAGATTGTGCCCACATTGTTAGATGAAGGTCTCTATATGGGGTCTGAAAGGACATTTTACCGGGTGTTGGAGGAAACAGGGCAACAGCATCATCGGGGCAGTGCTGCCAAGCCAAACAGGTATAAGCCAACGTCCTGGTGTGCTACCGGACCCAACCAGGTCTGGTCCTGGGATATTACCTATCTGCGCTCTCCGATACGGGGGCAGTTTTATTACCTGTACCTGGTGATAGACATCTTTAGTCGTATGATTGTTACATGGGAAATTCATGAAACCGAATCAGCTGAGCATGCATCAGAAATGATCACTAAAGCCTGTATCAAACAGGGAATTGCAGCCTTGGAGTGGCCACTGGTTCTGCACTCAGATAATGGTAGTCCCATGAAGGGTGGCACTATGCTGTCAACACTGCAGCGTCTTGGGGTCGTGAGCTCATTCAGTCGTCCCCGGGTCAGTGATGATAACCCCTTTTCCGAGGCCATATTCAGAACCCTGAAATACCGCCCTGGTTATCCGCGCACGCCATTTGCTGATCTTGAAGCAGCACGTAGCTGGGTGCATGGTTTTGCCCAATGGTACAACGAAGAGCACAAGCACAGTGGGCTGAAATTTCTGACACCCGGGCAAAGGCATCGTGGTGAAACCAAGGTGCTTATGGCTAACCGCAGAAAGGTTTATGAACAAGCCAAAGAACGTCACCCAGAGCGCTGGGGAAAGAGGTCAACAAGGAACTGGGATCTGGCTGATGAAGTCTGGTTGAATCCCGACAGACCTGCTGATGATCAACTAAGCAAAGCCGCTTAAGTTGAGGCGACAACTATGTTGACAAACACCGTCTTAGGACTTACGCATTGATGACACCGATAAATTTTGGTAGGAGGTGATCCTTCCCCTTTGCAAAACTCTCAATGAAAGCGCCTATTGTCTCTTTAAACAGCCCCCGTTGGTGCTGATAAATATTCGTAAACTCCTGCTCTATCTGCATTTTCTGGAGATAAACAAAAGCTAAAATTGCAGCAAATATATGGTTTCTGACGGGTCGTTCGCTGCGAACCTGAAAGTGCTCAATATGGCAAACCTGCTTGATCGCCCTGTGAAACTGTTCGATCTGCCAGTGCTGGTCATGGATCTGCTTGAAGTCATTGCGTTCAAAAGGGACTTCCTCTGGCAAGTAAACCACGTAGTGGCGACGCTGGTCTTTTAGCATCGTCCTGAACAACCGGATCTTACCGAAGTTTTTGAGCCATACATCCAGACCATTGTCGGGGATGTCGAGGTGTTGAACCTGCTGCCATTTACCTTTTTCCAGTGATACTGTCCTGTTTTTCTCAACGGCAAACATAAACCCAGTCTGATGGTTTTTAATCGTCTTCAGGTTAGTCGTGCAGCTGTACCAGGAGTCACCGGTAACGAACGCTGGCTTCAGCCCCCATACCAGCACTTCAATCAACATTTCACGGAAGTAGTCGTTTTTTGTCTTGTCTTCCGATTTGTCGTATATCCTGTAATTCACCGGCATATGGCGCCCGGATACGTCGGTGTAATAAAGGGTGATGAGGTTAACTCCCTTAACCACTCGGTGATGTTTACCCGACCAAAAGTGGCCAACCAGTGCCACGGAGTAGCTATAAGGTTTGTCGAGCACGCTGTCATCAACGCTCAGGGTGCCGCCAATAGGGTTTAAACTTTTGACTGCTTCATCGTACATATCTTTGGGCTGATAGTTTTCACGCTTAAGAAAGCGGTTTGCGCTATCGTGAGAAAAGTCGGTAACCTCGGCCAGTCTTGTGCATGTTGATGATTTTGGCTCACTAATCAAAAAGCCAATGTATTTTGCAAGAGTGCATCGTGCAGTGGTCGGTCGAGTGGTAGTTCTCACTTTCATCCCTGAAGACATCTGTTTTTTGGCATTATCAAATTTTAGAGCCTGTTGTCAATGCGTAAGTCCTACGTCTTCTTTATTCTGAGCCATTTGACTGGCACCGTTTGAGATTCTTTGTGGTTCAGGTTTGGCAATAGTCTCAGTATTGATTTGCTGTTCAGGTGGAGTCGTTGAGAAGTGCACAACCCCTTTGTTGTCTTTCCACTTATAGATAGGCTCTGCTATTGCAGCTGAAGACAACAGTAGAGCAATAAAAAACAGTCGTTGCATCACGTTATTGATTCCTGATTGGTTCCTGATCTTTTATTGTTGCATCGTAACTGTTCAGCACCCCCACATAAATCTGGAATTTTCTGATTTTTATACCATCCTCTTAAGCACCATTTTTCCACAATATTCGCCAGCATGATTCCAGAACTACCCGCAACTATGTCGGCTGAGATTCTCTTGAAAGAGAATGCAGAGCTGCGGATGAGAGTTGCCTGTCTGGAAGAGCGATGTCGAGAATTGGAAGAAAAGGTTGGCAAGAACAGTCAAAACAGCAGCAAGCCGCCATCGTCTGATGGTTATCAAAAACCTTGTAAAAACAGTAATTCTCCAGATCATTCTGACGACCTTTCCGCAGATAAAGATACCGATCCATCGGATGAAAAACCCAATCCTAAAAGTCTGAGACAGTCTTCTGGTAATAAAGCCGGTGGAAAGAAAGGGCATCAGGGCACTTGTCTTAAACAGGTCGATATCCCTGACTATATTGAGTACCTTCCGGTTAAAGAATGCAATAAATGTCAGGCGTCTCTTCTTGATAGTGAGCCGGTCAAATATATTGAACGACAGGTGTTTGAACCAGGGAGACCGGGTGAATTTGAAGTAACGGCCCATAGAGCTGAAGTAAAAATCTGCACTTGTGGTTGTCGGAATCAGGCTGAATTCCCGGAAGGTGTTACCGCTGCCGCACAATATGGCTCAGCCACACAGGCTATGGCCGTCTATCTTAACCAATACCATTTCCTGCCTTTTAAGCGCGTGTCAGAGTATTTTAATACTCTCTATAAAATGAGTGTAAGTGCAGGCACTGTCGCCAATTTTGTGGCCAGAACCTATGAAAATCTGGCTTCTACTGAAGAGGTTATTCGTGACGCCTTGCGGGAATCGTCTGTTGCCGGAGCCGATGAAACGGGTATGCGGGCCGAGGGCTCTTTGCACTGGCTACACGTTATGCGGGATGAACAATGGACGCTCTACTACTTGTCTGAAAAGCGAGGTCGTGAGGCCATGGACACGATGGGCATACTGCTAACATTTGCAGGCGTTCTGGTTCATGATCATTGGAAATCCTATTTTGCATATGCGGCAACTCACGTACTTTGCAATGCCCATCACCTGAGGGAGCTTTTGGGTGTTGTTGATAGGGACAGCAATCAACTGGCGTTGCGATTGATGAAGCTACTGAGGCTTTCCTGGCATTACTGCAAGGGCTTTAAGACCATAGGTATGCTACAGATGCCAAGTGTTGTCTGTGAACGAATCGAGAAGATTTATGACCGGTTGCTTCAGCGGGCTCTAATGAAAGAAGTCGTCTATATGGAGAAGCAACGAGAGGAGCTTAAGCGCAAGAAAGTCAAGAATACTAAAGCTTACAATCTCTTCAAACGACTCACTGAGTTCAAGGCTGAGACACTGCGCTTCATGTCAGATTTTACCATTCCCTTCGATAACAATGGCAGTGAGCGGGATGTTCGAATGGCCAAGTTAAAGCAGAAAATCTCAGGCTGCTTCAGGAGTGCAGACGGTGGTTCTATGTTTGCACGGATTCGCAGCTATTTGTCGTCTGCCAGAAAACAGGGAATGGACATATATCAATCACTTCATAGAGCTGTTCGGAATTACTGTAATATGCCTTTGCTCAGTGCTGAATAGTTACGTTGCATCAGTTAATTATCGCCCTACTGTGAAAAAAATCGTACTCATTGAAGCAAAACCTGTCTTTGTATTGACTGATGGCAGCTGAAAGTCAAAAATGGCGTCTCCTGAAGTTACCTAAGAAGTTACCTAGTTCTCGTCCAAAAACACAACCAATTGAAAACTGTAGATTTTATCCTGAAAAATTAAGTGGAGCCCTACTGCTATCTGGCGACTAAACTTCCCAAGAGCAAGAAACATAAGGGATTGCCAAAAACAGAGGACTCCAAATGCGCAAAAAACGCAACCCGCAGTGTAGTATGGAACTCCATTACGTACCTCATGAAATCTGCTCCCAGCTTTCCGGTATCTCGCAATGGCTTGACGCCCATCCACAGTTCAATGACTGGATTTATGAGGACTTAAGTTCTGGTGATAAACAGAACACTGGGCGGAACGGACTATCAGCAGAATCCGTTCTTCGTGCGGCACTCCTGAAACAGTATTTGAATTGTGATTATGACTACTTGTCGTTTGTTTTGATGGACTCCATGCTCTTTCGAGACTTTTGTCGCCTCGAACCAAACCAGCGCCCCAGTCGCTCCAGTTTGCATGGGCTCATCAGCCTTCTTACTGCATCTACATGGGAACGGATTAATAACTGTCAGCTAATGACCGCTAAAGATCAGGGTATTGAAAAAGGGCGCACTGTGGCTATTGACAGCACAGTCACCGAATCGGATATCAAACCTCCTTGCGACAGTGATCTTTTAGCCAGTTCCGTTAAAGAAATTTGTCGGCTGCTGGAACGGGGACAAACACTGACAGCGACACCGCTTTATGAATATACCCATCACAACCGAGCCGTAAAAGATGCGGCCAGAAAATGCATCTACGCTGGCAAAGAAGAGCGGCATCAGCATTATAAAAAACTGCTGCAGTTGACCCGAAAATCCCGGAAGGTACTTATCGAAGCTACTGTCACGCTAGCAAACGCCCGTCAGCAGGGGCAGTGTCTCCTGGCTGATGATGCCGACAAGTGGCAGGCCGATGTGGATCACCTGTTACCCCTGGTGGATGCAATAGTCTCCCAGACAGAGCGCAGGGTCTTTAAGGGTGAAAAGGTGCCAGCCCAGGAAAAAGTGGTTAGCCTGTATGAACCCATACGGATATCATCGTAAAAGACAGGCGGCAAGTACAGTATGGCCATAAACTGAACCTGGTTCAGGGAAAAAGTCGATTGATCCTGGACCTGGTTATTGAGGAAGGTAACCCAGCGGATTCGGACCAATTCATTCCGATGATGGAAAGACAAAAAGAAATTTATGGTCGTGTACCTCGCCAGACAAGCGGTGACGGCGGATACGCGTGTCGCGCTAATTTGGAAAAAGCCAAGGCCATGGGAATCAGCGATGTAGCTTTTAATAAGAAGCGCGGACTTGAAGTCGAAGAGATGACTAAAAGTCAGTATGTGTATAAAACGCTCTTTCGCTTCCGGGCAGGTATTGAAGCGGGAATTTCGTGGCTAAAGAGATGTTTTGGGCTATCACGTTGCCACTGCAAGGGTTCTGAGCGTTTTGATTCTCATTGCTGGTTATCGGTGGTCTGTTACAACCTGGTGATTCTGGCCAGACACCCGGCACCATCCTGATAGCCACCTCCACGCTACATGAAAGTACCTTTCCAGCATGGTGGGAGGATGTTTTCTGCCTGCTTTTCGCGTTTTTCTCCAATATCCGTCCCAGATTAGAGAAAAAAAGGGAAGAGTTTTTGCGGCTCTCTGGAATTTCAGGAAATATCAAAACGCACGTACAATCTAATTATGATTGCCTGATGCGTTTTTGGACGAGAACTAGCTAGTTCTCGGACAGCCTCCTAGGGAAAGAGATAGAAAAGGAGGCTGCATCAGGGCTTCAATATCAAAAGCCAGGAGAAAATCACACCGCCCTTCCTGAAGCCCTTCAACGGCCAGGTCGACATCAATACTCTCCACCCGACTTCTCAGAACATGGCCATCATTGCTCATGGTCTGTATCAGTTCCGGCAACAACGTGACGGAAAGAGAGTGAGCTGCCGCAAAATCCAATGGTTGTGGCCCAACGCCGTTCTGGCCTTTCAGCTGATGCAGGCCATCTTCCATCTGTCGAAGCAGATTCCGGGCGGTGGTATGGAACAGTCGCCCTTCCGGGGTCAGTGCCAGCGGTGTTGTAGCCCGATCAATCAGCTCGACACCAAGGGAATGTTCAAGGCTGCGTATACGACGACTGAATGCCGGTTGCGTAACATTCCTGAACTGCGCAGCCCGGGAGAAGTTGCGCAGCTCCGCTAACGCCAGAAAATCTTCCAGCCATTTGGTTTCCAGATTCATTCACAGGACCATTCAAATGCACCCTTAACCCGTAATTGACCACATGCATAACTGTCCACAGGAAATCACATGGCTGACAACAACCTCAGGCTGGCTCAGGGCGGAGAGAGAGAATGCGGTAAAGTGAGCATCACCGACTATCGCTACAGGACTTTTTCAATACCCACTGAGTCTGCCACAGTCGTAGAAAGGAGGGAAAATATATCGCTTCCCGTCTCTCACCGGAGTGAAAAAGAAAGCACCGGAAAAGGTGCTTTCTTTTTCACTCTCCGTTTCAACACGCATTTAAGGGGATTGATTTGCCGTCAGCATCTGATAAAGCTCATCTTTTAGCCTGGCCCGACGCTGTTTCAAATCGTCATAAACGTCATCGGTCACGGGTACATCACTGTCCTCAAGCCCACGCACCTGATGATCCAGCTTGTGATATTCGTTTGCCTTTTCAGCAAAGGCGCTATCCGTTTGTTTCAATCTGTTGATTTGCTCATGATGCTCTGGAAACTCATGATAAAGGCTATGACTCAGGGCATCTTTCATTTCAGACATGGCGCAACCTCCCTTAGAGCAACCTGAATCAGTTTAGGCAGCTTCCGGGACAGGCGCTATTGTCCATGTGTCATGCAGCTTGCTTCTGGTAGTCGCCCTGATAATGATTGTCGTGACCGTTGTAGAACCAGTCGACACAGGCTCTGGCCAGCAGCTCTGTCGCATCAACACACAGTTCAGGCTAAGTTACCGTTAATGGTTGAATCAGCTAAACTCCCATAAAATCTACGTTGTAGGGGAGTGATATGCAATCTGAACTCTTCCAGAATTTTATTGATTCCATTTCAACATTAACCAGTGAACAGCGAGACATTCTTAACAACTCGCTCCTTAGTACTCAAATAGAGGTTACCGAGGTAGTAGAAACCACTGACTCTGAACCTGTTTACAGTGAATCTATACCCAATAACGATAATGCAACACCTGACGTAGAAAAGAGCATACTTGCCCAATTTGCCGAAAACCCCAGGTGCCCCAAATGCAAAAGCCATAGCGTTGGTCGCTGGGGCATACGAAATGGCCGACAGCGCTACCACTGCAAGACTTGCGACTCAACGTTTAACGCCTTTAGTGGAACGCCTTTGGCAAGGCTCAGGCACCCTGAAAAATGGAACAAGTACCTCGCAGGTATGACTCACTCTATGGTCTTGCGACCAGCTGCTGCTGAGAATGCCATTGACTTGAAAACTGCGTTCCGCTGGCGTCACCGCTTTCTTGAAGTGATTAATAATGATCAAGCAGAAGAGCTTTGTGGCATTACTGAGCTTGATGAAACATTTTTCCGTGAATCCTTCAAAGGGCAAAGAGAAGGCCTTCCACGGCCAACCCGAAAGCGGGGTAATGATCCCAACAAAGCCCGAAAAGTCCCGGTAATGGTGGCTCGGGACCGTAATCGAAATACCGTTGACGGTGTATTAGAAAACGAAAGTGCTAATGAATTGTGCAGGCATTTAAATGGCCGCATATCGATACAGGCCACGGTCTGTGCGGATGCACACCTCGCTCACGAAAAACTTGCTGACAAGCTTGGATTTGTCTTCAAGGAGCTGGTGACATCAGCAGGTCAACATGTTGTTGAAGGCATCTACCACATCCAGACTGTAAATTCTTATCACAGTCATTTAAAACGCTGGATTGGCGGCGTATTCCAAGGGGTTGCAACTCGTTACCTTCCCCATTATCTGGCCTGGAGGCGAGAACTGACGGCAGCAAAAAAATTAACTGTTGGCCGGTTGATCAGCAGAATTACTGAACATTGGTGCTTCCAACCATTAACGGTAACTTAGCCCACAGTTCAGGTTTCTGTCTGGCAATATTGGCAAGACCAATTGGAATTTCAGTACAGCCCAGAATAACCGCCTCAGCACCTTCATTGACCAATGCATCAAAGACCACTTCCATGCCCTGTGCTCCCTGCTCCAGGCGACCAGCCTTGATATCATAAATAGCGGTCATGACTTGTTGCTGCGCAAGGTCATCAGGTACCAGACACTGGCCATCCATAGTGTGAATGCGCTTCTTGTAAATCCCGGCAGCAACCGTTGCATTGGTTGCCATCAGTCCTGCATTCAGAATTCCTCGCCTGGCCAGCTCGTAACAGACGACATCCACAATGCTGATCATCCGGACTGAAGCTTGCTCCTTCAGAGCATCAAACCAGTAATGAGCGGTATTGCAGGGAATAACCACACATTGCGCACCTGCATTTTCCAGCCTCTTTAGCCCACCCAGCAGCGCCGGAAACGGGTCTTCTCTACCCTGAAGGATACAGGCACTGCGATCCGGTATCTGCGGTACATTATGTACCAGCATCGGGATATGATCCTGATCAGTGGCTGCCTGACTCAGGGCAATCACCTTGTGCATAAAATCCACGGTTGCCAGTGGCCCCATTCCACCAAGAATCCCCAACATCATTCCGCTCCACACCAGAATTGGTCTCTGGGAACAGTGTTTTTCATAGGGCAGGTGGTTGTGAAATGCCGAAAATGGTCAAATGATGCCAAAACGGCATAATGCCCGAACTAGCCTCAGGCGTACGCCCAAAAGCCATTCACCTTTCGCTATCCGTTAAGCTTTATGCTACAAAAACTGTGAACTGCCGTTTGCCAATACCAACTGGCAGACAAACGTAACCAAGAGTTGGTCGAAGCCCTTGATAAATAAAGATTGAGTATGAACATACGAACTTCGCTGTCTAACCATCGCTTCCAGCCCCACCGCCTGAAAATTGCCGGAGCTCTGACTATTTCACTGATGGTCGCCGGCTGCCAGAGCACCTATTACAGCGCCATGGAAAAAGTGGGCATCCATAAACGCGATCTGATGGTTGATCGCATTGAAGATACCCAGGTTGCACAGGAGCAGGCACAGGAGCAATTCCAAAGTGCACTGGAGCAGTTCCAGAGTGTCATCAACTTTGATGGTGGTGACCTTGAAGCGGCGTACAAAGACCTGAACTCAGAATACGAAGACAGCCTGGCCGCCGCCGAGAAAGTAAGAGACCGCATTGCCAGCGTTCAGAGTGTTTCCGAGGCACTGTTTGACGAGTGGGAAGATGAACTCAACCTTTACACGAGCGATAGTTTGCGCAGGGCCAGTGCCCAGAAGTTGAAAGACACCCGCCGTCAGTATCAGCGTATGATGGTCAGTCTGGAAAAATCTGAACAACGGATGCAGCCAGTACTGGATGCTTTTCAGGACCAGGTGCTTTATCTGAAGCACAACCTGAATGCCCGGGCCATCAGCGCATTGAAAGGTGAGTTCAATACCATTAAGGCCGATATTGACCGCCTGATCAGTGATATGCAGGTGTCCATTGACCAGTCACGGCAGTTTATTCAAGCACTCAAGCAGCCCTGATTTTCTCCTCTTTATATTCAAGAGTGTGACTCCCAAAAAAACAGGATACTTCTTGCAAAATATCCTGTTTTTTCAAGTGAAAACTCTGAACTCTCAACCAGAATTTAGTTTTTCTCTTTATCAACCAGCTTGTTCGCAGTAATCCAGGGCATCATTCCACGCAGCTGGGCACCCACTTTCTCAATCGGGTGAGCCGCATTGTTGCGACGATAGGCGGTCATGGATGGATAATTCAGAGCACCTTCGGAGATAAACTTCTTGGCATACTCACCGTTCTGAATATCTTTGAGCGCTTCACGCATCGCCTTGCGGGACTCGTCGTTGATCACCCGTGGGCCGGTCACATACTCACCATACTCCGCATTGTTGGAGATGGAGTAGTTCATATTGGCAATACCGCCTTCGTACATCAGGTCAACAATCAGCTTGAGTTCATGGAGGCACTCAAAGTACGCCATTTCCGGAGCATAGCCCGCTTCTGTCAGGGTTTCAAAACCGGCCTTGACCAGCTCAACAGCACCACCACAAAGCACAGCCTGCTCACCAAAGAGGTCAGTTTCCGTTTCATCTTTGAACGTCGTTTCGATAATACCGGTACGACCACCACCCACACCGGAAGCGTAGGAGAGAGCCACATCCTTGGCCTGGCCAGAAGCGTCCTGGAAAATAGCAATCAGATCCGGAATACCGCCGCCTTTAACAAACTCTGAGCGCACCGTATGGCCCGGAGCCTTGGGGGCAATCATGATGACATCAAGATCTGCACGAGGTACTACCTGGTTGTAGTGGATGGCAAAACCATGGGCGAAGGCCAAGGTCGCTCCCTGCTTCAGGTTCGGTTCAATCACCTCTCGGTAAAGCTGGGACTGGAACTCGTCCGGCGTCAGAATCATCACTACATCAGCCTGGGCAACCGCCTGGGGCACTTCGGCCACGTAAAGGCCGGCAGCTTCTGCCTTGGCCCAGGAAGAGGAGCCCTTACGCAGGCCAACCGTTACTTCAACACCAGAGTCTTTCAGGTTATTGGCATGGGCATGCCCCTGAGAGCCATAGCCAATGATAGAGACTTTCTTGCTGCGGATTATGGAGAGGTCACAGTCTTTATCGTAATAAACTTTCATTGAGTTACTCCTGAAAAAAAACACCGGTTCGGTGGCCAGCTGATGGATTTAGGCTTGTTATTTACACAGCGGCTGCATGCACCGGGAGTGCTGTCCGCTCTCTCAACCTGAAGTACACCATACCCGACAGGTGATTCTGCGTATAGTTGCATTTAGTGATTTAATGCTTTTCGGCTACACCAAAGGAGCCGGGCGCGGGATCTTCCAGCTTAATCTCTATATGAAGAGTGTCGTTTTTCACAAATTCAGAATCATTCAGGGGTTTCAACATAAAGAATTTAGGAAAGCCACTTCTGGAATTTATCAGAGTTGTAGGACGTTGGAAGCCTGGCTTGTCATCAGTGGGAAACGTAAATCCTACATTTTCGGAAGGGTTATATTGATTGATAACAGACAGCCTTATCATCTTTCTCATTGGCCAGCTAATCTGCTCATCGTATTGACCTTTCCACACAGCGATGTAAACCCCGAGATAGCTTGTTCCACTGCGGTGTTTATAAGGACGAACTTGCCCGGAAACGCAATAGCCCCCTGTTGTATAGGCTGGAGGAGAATACAAACTCGGAGATTCCTCTGATACGGCATCTGTCACTACGGCCGCACTTCATTTATTTTGTCTATGGTCTCAAACCGTGCGTTTATTGCCTTAAATGTGTCGCCTACACTGCAAGTGGCCACCAGCAGCTCGTCCATCTTCTCGCTCAATCGCTGATCCAGCGCTTCAGCTTCACGGGCCACAAATTGTATCACCGTATTCTGTATCTCATCAGACTTTGTGAGTTGTGCCTGCAACTCTTTTATCCACTGATCCTGCATCATTAATTTGGTCTTGTCCGGGATGGAGGTAAACTGGCAGTCCCGACAAAAAAAGATGTCCATCTCCAAGACACTGCACTATCGATGTGATCAGGTGGTTTTCACCGCTGCACTTTATGTTTTTCGAAGGAAAATCCATTGTAAAACGAACATTTCGATGAGAAAAAGTTGCTGTTGCGGACTTACATGGGACATCGTCTGAACTACTGGCATTCGCAAGTGCAAGGGTAAGCTCGGTCGATGCAGGTACCATTCTGATTTTCTCCCAGACTACCGTGGAATTTTTATCAAATGTAGCAGGCATTATCCATGCGGGCCCAGACAGGGATTCCTTGCTCAATGAGTGGGGCAACCGCGATTACGTTTCTTGAGGTGGATGTGTTCTTCAAGCAGCTCGGGCAGTTTGAGCTGGTTGGCAAGCCGGGCTATGAACAGGCTTCCGGCCATGCCAGTCAGCTTGGCATCGGTAAAATCAATCTCGATTTTTTTCAGGCTTTGGAATTACCATTTTGTAACGTCCCTGTGCAGCGCCATATGGGTGCGTTGTTATGAGCACAGGTATTTTGCCTGAACAGCACAGGGAACACTCCTTTCAATTCCTTCAGCCTTTCTTTTTCAATTCGTTAAGCGGGACTTAAGGCCTTCTGGTAGTTCCAGATTCTTGAGACCTATAGATTCTATAATTCGTGAAACTAAATTCTCGTTCGGAAAGCCTTTACCATGACAGATGGAGGAAATGGAGCTCAGCCGTTGCCGGTCAAGCTGGCCATCCTTCTGGAGGTCTGGTAGCTTCAGCAACGTGTTCATATCCCCGGCTTTGGGAAAGCCCCGGCCACTCATCATGGAAGAAATGGAGCTCAGCAGTTGCCGGTCAGGCTGGCCATCCTTCTGGAGGCTCGGTAGCTTCAGCAGCGTGTCCACATCCCCGGCTTTGGGAAAGCCTTTTCCATTACAGATGGAAGAAATGGAGCTCAGCAGTTGCCGGTCAAGCTGGCCCTCCTTCTGGAGGCCCGGTAGCTTCAGCAGCGTGTCCACATCCCCGGCTTTGGGAAAGCCTTTACTATGACAGATGGAAGAAATGGAGCTCAGCAGTTGCCGGTCAAGCTGGCCATCCTTCTGGAGGCTGGGTAGCGTCAGCAGCGTGTTCACGTCCCCGGCTTTGGGAAAGCCTTTACCATGACAGATGGAAGAAATGGAGCTCAGCAGTTGCCGGTCAAGCTGGCCATCCTTCTGGAGGCTCGGTAGCTTAAGCAGCTTGTCCACATCCCCGGCTTTGGGAAAGCCTTTACCATTACAGATAGAAGAAATAGAACTCAGTAGTTGCCGGTCAAGCTGGCCATCCTTCTGGAGGCTCGGTAGCTTCAGCAGCGTGTCCACGTCCCCGGCTTTGGGAAAGCCCCGGCTACTCATCATGGAAGAAATGGAGCTCAGCAGTTGTCGGTCAAGCTGGCCATCCTTCTGGAGGCTCGGTAGCTTAAGCAGCTTGTCCACGTTCCTGGCTTTGGGAAAGCCTTTACCATTACAGATGGAAGAAATGGAGCTCAGCAGTTGCCGGTCAAGCTGGCCATCCTTCTGGAGGCTCGGTAGCTTAAGCAGCTTGTCCACGTCCCCGGCTTTGGGAAAGCCCCGGCTACTCATCATGGAAGAAATGGAACTCAGCAGTTGTCGGTCAAGCTGGCCATCCTTCTGGAGGCTCGGTAGCTTCAGCAGCGTGTCCACGTCCCCGGCTTCGGGAAAGCCCCGGCCACTCATCATGGAAGAAATGGAGCTCAGCAGTTGCCGGTCAAGCTGACCATCCTTCTGGAGGCTCGGTAGCTTCAGCAGCGTGTCCACGTCCTCGGCTTTGGGAAAGCCTTTACCATTACAGATGGAAGAAATGGATGTAATAAATGGATAACATGCTATTGCTTGTACATCACGGTCTTCAATACTCAGAAACTCTTTAATGTTTTTCTTTGTTCTTGAGCTTCCTTCGCCCTTCAAGAGCATGCTGGTAATCGTACCCGTGTTTTTAACGGTTCTTTCCACACTACTAAAATAAATGCCAAGCTTGGATACCAGTTGGACTTTCGACTCATTCGGGCAAGAATTAACCAGCTTATCTAACGTTGGTTTAACGGTGATTTTGCGTTCCTGGCAAAGGCCCTTTAATTGATCTAAAGTCGCTATCAATGAATCTTGTTGATACTCATTTTCACGATCCGGTCGTTTTCTCTTTAATTTTTCATCCTGTACTGCAACTTCAATGTGAGAAACATTTCTCTTTAAAGATACTTTTTCTTTAGGGGGCTCATAATTATCTATGGCTGGAAGGCTGCTTCCAATGGGTTCTTGTCTTGATACGTGCCGACCTGAATAGAAAGAGCTTGATGGTCTGGATGACGTTGTGTGATCACTACCAGAAGGTAACCCTGTGGAATTCGCACTCCCCGTCGCCAGACTTGATTCATTATAGAATGGGATCATTATGTCACCAGATTGAACCCGTGGCTGATCAGGCTTCCGTATAACATGGCTTCACTGGCTCTTTGGTGATTTCTGGAGCCTGTGAGACCGATGTCGTTCATAAAGGTTTTCCGGGCTTTCTCACTCAGGAAGTGGACATCCTGATATTGCGCCAGTATACGCTGCCATTTCTTTGCGAATTCATGCTCCCTGAGATAGCCGATGGCTTCTGCATTCAGCACATAGGCCCGGTACGGGCGATGCAATAATGTCAGGAACTTTTGGTGGAACGATTCGTGGCTTTTGGTAATCAGATTACTGAGCTCCCCTGAGGAGATAGAAACACCTATGTTATTGCCGTTATCGTCGTGGCTATCGGATGGTTTGGTGTTTGGCTTTATATCTGGTGTTGGGTTCAGCTTGTTCAAGCGAGTGATTTCGTTTTCCAGAATCTTTATCCGTTCCTGAAGCTGAACCATGTGCTCCTGCTGCTGAGTTATGAAGGCAAGCAGCTTTTCAGTAGAAAGGTTATCAAGCGATGTATTCATGACCCTGAAAGGTAGACTGTAGGGACGGTATTTTCCTCAAAATATTAGTTTTTGAGTACATACCCTCAAACTTCCGTGGATGACTTTTCGTCTTTTCCCGGGAATGAACACGATATGATATTTACAATCCCAGCGAGTATGAGTCAGACTTTTGTAGTCTGGCATAAGTCAAACCTCTTGATTTGTGGTGGAATCTTCGAGGTTAGCTACCGAAGCGTCGGTAAAACCTATGCGAGTCATCCCGGCACAGCCGGGGGTTTACCTAATGATTAATTGTAACTGTTCAGCACCCCCACATAAATCTGGAATTTTCTGATTTTTATACCATCCTCTTAAGCACCATTTTTCCACAATATTCGCCAGCATGATTCCAGAACTACCCGCAACTATGTCGGCTGAGATTCTCTTGAAAGAGAATGCAGAGCTGCGGATGAGAGTTGCCTGTCTGGAAGAGCGATGTCGAGAATTGGAAGAAAAGGTTGGCAAGAACAGTCAAAACAGCAGCAAGCCGCCATCGTCTGATGGTTATCAAAAACCTTGTAAAAACAGTAATTCTCCAGATCATTCTGACGACCTTTCCGCAGATAAAGGTACCGATCCATCGGATGAAAAACCCAATCCTAAAAGTCTGAGACAGTCTTCTGGTAATAAAGCCGGTGGAAAGAAAGGGCATCAGGGCACTTGTCTTAAACAGGTCGATATCCCTGACTATATTGAGTACCTTCCGGTTAAAGAATGCAATAAATGTCAGGCGTCTCTTCTTGATACTCGACTTTAGAGTTTTAAGAGCACAATAGTTCCGGCGCATAATCTGCTAAAAGCAACCATCCCCAATGACGAAATTCGAGATGGTTGCCATGCTCACTTCAGATCATCAAGTAATCCTCAGGGAGCTCGCTTCATATACAACCTTTCTTGCTGGAGCGCTATCATCAACTGCAGTACCAACGTTCTGCGAACTGCTGTTCGGTTGCATGCTTTCAGCCGACGGCTTTGTTACACAGGCGTTGTTAACAATTGATTTTCATTGTGTGTGGAGCAGCTACCACCACTGGCTATCTCAGGGCAAGTGGCAATGGAAGAACTTGGCACGCCACTTGATCCGTCTGGTCTGCTCCAAAGCTCCTGAGAATCAACCTGTGGTCCTGGGGCTTGATGACTGGGTAATCGAACGGTTTTCCGACAAAGCCCCTGCTTGTCGTACACATCATCAACACAGCAAGAAACGCAATCGGCCGACGTACATCTGGGGGCAGTGTTGGGTTTCCCTGGCCATCATATTTGAGCGGGCTGCAGATGAAGTATTTACCGCCATACCGGTGATCTCATTTCCGACACCAGCTTCAGGTAACACCAGCAAACTGAAAATTGCCGTGGCCATGCTCAGGGTGGTACGCAATGAAGTGAAGGATCGAGTGCTACGCCTGCTAACCGATTGCTGGTATATGAACTGGACACTGATAAAGCCAGCTCTGGAAATGAACATAGAAGTTGTTGGTCAGATACCTTCAAATCGGGCCCTCTATGCTTTGCCGCCAGCACCCACCGTAAAGAAGCGAGGGCGCCCAAAAAAGTACGGCATCAAGATGACGACAGAACAGGTTAAGAAACTGCCGGAAGAAAAAGCAACAGTATGGATGTACGGCAAATTTCGCAAAATACGTTATCGTACCCTGATCTGTCGCGCCAGATTCCTTAAAGGTCGTGAAGTACGCGTCGTCTGGAGTCGCTTTGAAAATGACGTAACTATTCAGCACTGAGCAAAGGCATATTACAGTAATTCCGAACAGCTCTATGAAGTGATTGATATATGTCCATTCCCTGTTTTCTGGCAGACGACAAATAGCTGCGAATCCGTGCAAACATAGAACCACCGTCTGCACTCCTGAAGCAGCCTGAGATTTTCTGCTTTAACTTGGCCATTCGAACATCCCGCTCACTGCCATTGTTATCGAAGGGAATGGTAAAATCTGACATGAAGCGCAGTGTCTCAGCCTTGAACTCAGTGAGTCGTTTGAAGAGATTGTAAGCTTTAGTATTCTTGACTTTCTTGCGCTTAAGCTCCTCTCGTTGCTTCTCCATATAGACGACTTCTTTCATTAGAGCCCGCTGAAGCAACCGGTCATAAATCTTCTCGATTCGTTCACAGACAACACTTGGCATCTGTAGCATACCTATGGTCTTAAAGCCCTTGCAGTAATGCCAGGAAAGCCTCAGTAGCTTCATCAATCGCAACGCCAGTTGATTGCTGTCCCTATCAACAACACCCAAAAGCTCCCTCAGGTGATGGGCATTGCAAAGTACGTGAGTTGCCGCATATGCAAAATAGGATTTCCAATGATCATGAACCAGAACGCCTGCAAATGTTAGCAGTATGCCCATCGTGTCCATGGCCTCACGACCTCGCTTTTCAGACAAGTAGTAGAGCGTCCATTGTTCATCCCGCATAACGTGTAGCCAGTGCAAAGAGCCCTCGGCCCGCATACCCGTTTCATCGGCTCCGGCAACAGACGATTCCCGCAAGGCGTCACGAATAACCTCTTCAGTAGAAGCCAGATTTTCATAGGTTCTGGCCACAAAATTGGCGACAGTGCCTGCACTTACACTCATTTTATAGAGAGTATTAAAATACTCTGACACGCGCTTAAAAGGCAGGAAATGGTATTGGTTAAGATAGACGGCCATAGCCTGTGTGGCTGAGCCATATTGTGCGGCAGCGGTAACACCTTCCGGGAATTCAGCCTGATTCCGACAACCACAAGTGCAGATTTTTACTTCAGCTCTATGGGCCGTTACTTCAAATTCACCCGGTCTCCCTGGTTCAAACACCTGTCGTTCAATATATTTGACCGGCTCACTATCAAGAAGAGACGCCTGACATTTATTGCATTCTTTAACCGGAAGGTACTCAATATAGTCAGGGATATCGACCTGTTTAAGACAAGTGCCCTGATGCCCTTTCTTTCCACCGGCTTTATTACCAGAAGACTGTCTCAGACTTTTAGGATTGGGTTTTTCATCCGATGGATCGGTACCTTTATCTGCGGAAAGGTCGTCAGAATGATCTGGAGAATTACTGTTTTTACAAGGTTTTTGGTAACTATTCAGCACTGAGCAAAGGCATATTACAGTAATTCCGAACAGCTCTATGAAGTGATTGATATATGTCCATTCCCTGTTTTCTGGCAGACGACAAATAGCTGCGAATCCGTGCAAACATAGAACCACCGTCTGCACTCCTGAAGCAGCCTGAGATTTTCTGCTTTAACTTGGCCATTCGAACATCCCGCTCACTGCCATTGTTATCGAAGGGAATGGTAAAATCTGACATGAAGCGCAGTGTCTCAGCCTTGAACTCAGTGAGTCGTTTGAAGAGATTGTAAGCTTTAGTATTCTTGACTTTCTTGCGCTTAAGCTCCTCTCGTTGCTTCTCCATATAGACGACTTCTTTCATTAGAGCCCGCTGAAGCAACCGGTCATAAATCTTCTCGATTCGTTCACAGACAACACTTGGCATCTGTAGCATACCTATGGTCTTAAAGCCCTTGCAGTAATGCCAGGAAAGCCTCAGTAGCTTCATCAATCGCAACGCCAGTTGATTGCTGTCCCTATCAACAACACCCAAAAGCTCCCTCAGGTGATGGGCATTGCAAAGTACGTGAGTTGCCGCATATGCAAAATAGGATTTCCAATGATCATGAACCAGAACGCCTGCAAATGTTAGCAGTATGCCCATCGTGTCCATGGCCTCACGACCTCGCTTTTCAGACAACCTCACGACCTCGCTTTTCAGACAAGTAGTAGAGCGTCCATTGTTCATCCCGCATAACGTGTAGCCAGTGCAAAGAGCCCTCGGCCCGCATACCCGTTTCATCGGCTCCGGCAACAGACGATTCCCGCAAGGCGTCACGAATAACCTCTTCAGTAGAAGCCAGATTTTCATAGGTTCTGGCCACAAAATTGGCGACAGTGCCTGCACTTACACTCATTTTATAGAGAGTATTAAAATACTCTGACACGCGCTTAAAAGGCAGGAAATGGTATTGGTTAAGATAGACGGCCATAGCCTGTGTGGCTGAGCCATATTGTGCGGCAGCGGTAACACCTTCCGGGAATTCAGCCTGATTCCGACAACCACAAGTGCAGATTTTTACTTCAGCTCTATGGGCCGTTACTTCAAATTCACCCGGTCTCCCTGGTTCAAACACCTGTCGTTCAATATATTTGACCGGCTCACTATCAAGAAGAGACGCCTGACATTTATTGCATTCTTTAACCGGAAGGTACTCAATATAGTCAGGGATATCGACCTGTTTAAGACAAGTGCCCTGATGCCCTTTCTTTCCACCGGCTTTATTACCAGAAGACTGTCTCAGACTTTTAGGATTGGGTTTTTCATCCGATGGATCGGTACCTTTATCTGCGGAAAGGTCGTCAGAATGATCTGGAGAATTACTGTTTTTACAAGGTTTTTGATAACCATCAGACGATGGCGGCTTGCTGCTGTTTTGACTGTTCTTGCCAACCTTTTCTTCCAATTCTCGACATCGCTCTTCCAGACAGGCAACTCTCATCCGCAGCTCTGCATTCTCTTTCAAGAGAATCTCAGCCGACATAGTTGCGGGTAGTTCTGGAATCATGCTGGCGAATATTGTGGAAAAATGGTACTTAAGAGGATGGTATAAAAATCAGAAAATTCCAGATTTATGTGGGGGTGCTGAACAGTTACGGTTTTTGATAACCATCAGACGATGGCGGCTTGCTGCTGTTTTGACTGTTCTTGCCAACCTTTTCTTCCAATTCTCGACATCGCTCTTCCAGACAGGCAACTCTCATCCGCAGCTCTGCATTCTCTTTCAAGAGAATCTCAGCCGACATAGTTGCGGGTAGTTCTGGAATCATGCTGGCGAATATTGTGGAAAAATGGTGCTTAAGAGGATGGTATAAAAATCAGAAAATTCCAGATTTATGTGGGGGTGCTGAACAGTTACAAAATGACAAAGGTCTGACCGAAAGCAGAATATTCATCTCGACCAATCCGGAACTTGAGGGACTGGAGGTGCTTCGTGCCTATTCCCGGAGATGGCCGGTAGAGCCAATGTTTCACCAACTCAAACATGCTTTTGGCTGTTGCCATTTATGGCAGCAGAAATTGCGAACACTGCTTCGATGGATGCATTTGAAAATGGCAGGCTATGCATTATTGCAGTTATTAACCGTTTGTAAAAATCAGGCATGTCTGAATATTTCTCGGATACCCTGGAGAAGCCCGGATACAACCACTGCAGGCATGATGAAAATTGCTCTTTCAGGAATTATTCCGAGGTTCTCTATTCGCAAGGGCTGGAACAGATATAAGCAAAAATATGAGTTCAATTTTCGCGATCTGATCGACCAGTTAATACCGGATAATTCAGAAGCAGCATAACTAAAGGCTTTTAGGCAAAAAACGGAAGTAATAACGAACTTGGAAAAACAGTTCACTGATTTCGGCTTGCTTCACTATAAAAAGCTGACCGAATTATCGTTTAATACAGACTCTAAAGTCGAGTTCTTGATAGTGAGCCGGTCAAATATATTGAACGACAGGTGTTTGAACCAGGGAGACCGGGTGAATTTGAAGTAACGGCCCATAGAGCTGAAGTAAAAATCTGCACTTGTGGTTGTCGGAATCAGGCTGAATTCCCGGAAGGTGTTACCGCTGCCGCACAATATGGCTCAGCCACACAGGCTATGGCCGTCTATCTTAACCAATACCATTTCCTGCCTTTTAAGCGCGTGTCAGAGTATTTTAATACTCTCTATAAAATGAGTGTAAGTGCAGGCACTGTCGCCAATTTTGTGGCCAGAACCTATGAAAATCTGGCTTCTACTGAAGAGGTTATTCGTGACGCCTTGCGGGAATCGTCTGTTGCCGGAGCCGATGAAACGGGTATGCGGGCCGAGGGCTCTTTGCACTGGCTACACGTTATGCGGGATGAACAATGGACGCTCTACTACTTGTCTGAAAAGCGAGGTCGTGAGGCCATGGACACGATGGGCATACTGCTAACATTTGCAGGCGTTCTGGTTCATGATCATTGGAAATCCTATTTTGCATATGCGGCAACTCACGTACTTTGCAATGCCCATCACCTGAGGGAGCTTTTGGGTGTTGTTGATAGGGACAGCAATCAACTGGCGTTGCGATTGATGAAGCTACTGAGGCTTTCCTGGCATTACTGCAAGGGCTTTAAGACCATAGGTATGCTACAGATGCCAAGTGTTGTCTGTGAACGAATCGAGAAGATTTATGACCGGTTGCTTCAGCGGGCTCTAATGAAAGAAGTCGTCTATATGGAGAAGCAACGAGAGGAGCTTAAGCGCAAGAAAGTCAAGAATACTAAAGCTTACAATCTCTTCAAACGACTCACTGAGTTCAAGGCTGAGACACTGCGCTTCATGTCAGATTTTACCATTCCCTTCGATAACAATGGCAGTGAGCGGGATGTTCGAATGGCCAAGTTAAAGCAGAAAATCTCAGGCTGCTTCAGGAGTGCAGACGGTGGTTCTATGTTTGCACGGATTCGCAGCTATTTGTCGTCTGCCAGAAAACAGGGAATGGACATATATCAATCACTTCATAGAGCTGTTCGGAATTACTGTAATATGCCTTTGCTCAGTGCTGAATAGTTACGATTAATTAACCGACAGTGCTTAAAGAGATAACACTTTTTCCCCACGGGAGATACCGGTCACCCCACTGCGCACAACTTCCAGCACCTGTGCCTGACCAATGGCTTCAATAAAGGCATCCAGCTTTTCCCCGGTTCCGGTCAGCTGGATGGTGTAGACAGAGCTGGTCACATCGACGATCTGACCGCGAAAGATATCCACTGTCCGCTTCACCTCAGCGCGCAGTGGCCCGCTGGCACGCACCTTGATCAGCATCATCTCCCGCTCAATATGGGCACCTTCGGTCAGATCCACCAGCTTTACCACATCCACCAGTTTGTTCAGCTGTTTGGTAATCTGTTCTATGACCTGGGGATTACCCACCGTGGTCAGTGTCAGGCGGGACAGGGTATTGTCCTCTGTGGGCGCAACATTCAATGTCTCAATGTTGAAATTACGCTGGGAGAAGAGCCCGACAATGCGCGACAGGGCACCGGGTTCGTTCTCAACCAGGACAGAGATAATCCGTTTCATCAGGTCCTCTCCGTTTTGCTGAGCCACATATCGGCCATATTGCCGTCCTTGATCTGCATGGGGTACACATGCTCACTGGTATCCACCACGATATCCATAAAGACCAGTCGGTCTTTCAGCGAGAACGCCTCCTCCATAGCCGATGTCAGCTTGGCCGGATCGGTAATTCTCATGCCCACATGCCCGTAGGATTCTGCCAGTTTGACAAAGTCTGGCAACGATTCCAGGTAAGAATGGGAATAACGGCTGTCATACTGCATATCCTGCCACTGTCGTACCATACCCAGTGCCTGATTATTCAGGTTGATGATTTTGACGTTCAAATCATATTGCCGACAGGTAGAGAGTTCCTGAATATTCATCTGGATACTGCCCTCACCGGTGACACAAGCGACATGGCTGTCCGGGAATGACAGCTTAACCCCCATGGCGGCCGGCAGACCAAACCCCATGGTTCCCAGGCCACCGGAGTTAATCCAGCGGTTGGGCTGATCAAATGGATAATACTGGGCAGCAAACATCTGGTGCTGACCAACATCAGACGTGATGTAGGTGTCTGTACCCCGGGTCACTTCATACAGCGTTTCGATTACCTGTTGAGGCTTGAGAATGGTACCGTCACCTGTGTCGTATGGGAACAGACCACCACGACCTTCACGCCACTCATTGATCTGACGCCACCAGCTATCCAAAGCTTCCTGACCAATCCGTGTACTGGTCTCTGCTATCTGATGGATCATGGTGTCCAGTACGGCATCCACCGGCCCGACAATCGGAACATCCACCTGTACATTCTTGGAGATGCTGGCCGGATCGATATCGATATGAACGATCCTGGCATCCGGGCAGAACTTTGACGTGTTATTGGTGACCCGGTCATCAAAACGTACACCCACTGCCAGAATCAAGTCCGCGTTATGCATCGCCTGGTTGGCGCAGTAACTGCCATGCATACCGAGCATTCCAAGAAACTGACGGTCCGATCCCGGATAGGCACCCAACCCCATCAGAGTATTAGTCACCGGCGCATTCAACGTTTTTGCCAGCGCTGTCAGTTGTTCTGATGCCTTGCCCAGAATCACACCGCCACCGGCATAAATAATCGGTTTTTTAGCTCCTGCCAGCAGTTCAACCGCTTTGCGAATCTGGCCATTGTGGCCTTTAACCGGGGGATTATAGGAGCGCAGACGTACCGTTTCCGGGTAATGGTATTCGTACTTTTTGCTCAGGTCGGTAATATCCTTGGGGATATCCACCACAACAGGCCCCGGGCGACCGGTCTGCGCCAGATGGAAGGCTTTTTTGATCACGCCGGGAATATCTTCGGACCGCTTGACCAGGAAGCTGTGTTTAACGATAGGTCTTGAAATGCCCACCATATCCACTTCCTGGAACATATCACTGCCAATGTAGGCAGAGGGTACCTGACCGGAAATAACCACCATAGGAATGGAGTCCATGTAAGCAGTGGCAATACCGGTAATGGTATTGGTTGCCCCCGGGCCAGAAGTGACCAGCGCAACCCCGGGCTTGCCGGTTGCTCTTGCATAACCATCAGCCATATGGGTGGCGGCCTGTTCGTGGCGTACCAGGATATGCGTAATGGCCTTCTGCCGGAAAATAGCGTCGTAGACGTGCAGAAGAGCCCCCCCCGGATACCCGTAGATATACTCGACTCCCTCATCAGCCAATGATCGGACCACCATGTCCGCGCCGGATAATAGCTCCACTTGCTAATCCTCAGCTTTATTTAGAATGACTTTTGGCTCTTTTCGGGTTACAGACTGCTCTGCAATGAAAATTGGCCAAAGGCCTTGATATACAATGCCTTCAGGAAACTGCTGGCTAAATATTGCCAAGCCCTGCCACAGGAGGATTCCAGCCTGATTTATGAAATCAGCAGTCTGCAATACGAAAAGAGCCTGACTTTTTATCAGGAACACTCTGACCTGAGCCGCCGATAAACGGCATCAAATTGTCGCATAATTCCCAACGCAGCTTCTTAGGTAACTTCGTAACTATTCAGCACTGAGCAAAGGCATATTACAGTAATTCCGAACAGCTCTATGAAGTGATTGATATATGTCCATTCCCTGTTTTCTGGCAGACGACAAATAGCTGCGAATCCGTGCAAACATAGAACCACCGTCTGCACTCCTGAAGCAGCCTGAGATTTTCTGCTTTAACTTGGCCATTCGAACATCCCGCTCACTGCCATTGTTATCGAAGGGAATGGTAAAATCTGACATGAAGCGCAGTGTCTCAGCCTTGAACTCAGTGAGTCGTTTGAAGAGATTGTAAGCTTTAGTATTCTTGACTTTCTTGCGCTTAAGCTCCTCTCGTTGCTTCTCCATATAGACGACTTCTTTCATTAGAGCCCGCTGAAGCAACCGGTCATAAATCTTCTCGATTCGTTCACAGACAACACTTGGCATCTGTAGCATACTATGGTCTTAAAGCCCTTGCAGTAATGCCAGGAAAGCCTCAGTAGCTTCATCAATCGCAACGCCAGTTGATTGCTGTCCTATCAACAACACCCAAAAGCTCGGCTAAGTTACCGTTAATGGTTGGAAGCACCAATGTTCAGTAATTCTGCTGATCAACCGGCAACAGTTAATTTTTTTGCTGCCGTCAGTTCTCGCCTCCAGGCCAGATAATGGGGAAGGTAACGAGTTGCAACCCCTTGGAATACGCCGCCAATCCAGCGTTTTAAATGACTGTGATAAGAATTTACAGTCTGGATGTGGTAGATGCCTTCAACAACATGTTGACCTGCTGATGTCACCAGCTCCTTGAAGACAAATCCAAGCTTGTCAGCAAGTTTTTCGTGAGCGAGGTGTGCATCCGCACAGACCGTGGCCTGTATCGATATGCGGCCATTTAAATGCCTGCACAATTCATTAGCACTTTCGTTTTCTAATACACCGTCAACGGTATTTCGATTACGGTCCCGAGCCACCATTACCGGGACTTTTCGGGCTTTGTTGGGATCATTACCCCGCTTTCGGGTTGGCCGTGGAAGGCCTTCTCTTTGCCCTTTGAAGGATTCACGGAAAAATGTTTCATCAAGCTCAGTAATGCCACAAAGCTCTTCTGCTTGATCATTATTAATCACTTCAAGAAAGCGGTGACGCCAGCGGAACGCAGTTTTCAAGTCAATGGCATTCTCAGCAGCAGCTGGTCGCAAGACCATAGAGTGAGTCATACCTGCGAGGTACTTGTTCCATTTTTCAGGGTGCCTGAGCCTTGCCAAAGGCGTTCCACTAAAGGCGTTAAACGTTGAGTCGCAAGTCTTGCAGTGGTAGCGCTGTCGGCCATTTCGTATGCCCCAGCGACCAACGCTATGGCTTTTGCATTTGGGGCACCTGGGGTTTTCGGCAAATTGGGCAAGTATGCTCTTTTCTACGTCAGGTGTTGCATTATCGTTATTGGGTATAGATTCACTGTAAACAGGTTCAGAGTCAGTGGTTTCTACTACCTCGGTAACCTCTATTTGAGTACTAAGGAGCGAGTTGTTAAGAATGTCTCGCTGTTCACTGGTTAATGTTGAAATGGAATCAATAAAATTCTGGAAGAGTTCAGATTGCATATCACTCCCCTACAACGTAGATTTTATGGGAGTTTAGCTGATTCAACCATTAACGGTAACTTAGCCTGAACTGTGTGTTGATGCGACAGAGCTGCTGGCCAGAGCCTGTGTCGACTGGTTCTACAACGGTCACGACAATCATTATCAGGGCGACTACCAGAAGCAAGCTGCATGACACATGGACAATAGCGCCTGTCCCGGAAGCTGCCTAAACTGATTCAGGTTGCTCTAAGGGAGGTTGCGCCATGTCTGAAATGAAAGATGCCCTGAGTCATAGCCTTTATCATGAGTTTCCAGAGCATCATGAGCAAATCAACAGATTGAAACAAACGGATAGCGCCTTGCTGAAAAGGCAAACGAATATCACAAGCTGGATCATCAGGTGCGTGGGCTTGAGGACAGTGATGTACCCGTGACCGATGACGTTTATGACGATTTGAAACAGCGTCGGGCCAGGCTAAAAGATGAGCTTTATCAGATGCTGACGGCAAATCAATCCCCTTAAATGCGTGTTGAAACGGAGAGTGAAAAAGAAAGCACCTTTTCCGGTGCTTTCTTTTTCACTCCGGTGAGAGACGGGAAGCGATATATTTTCCCTCCTTTCTACGACTGTGGCAGACTCAGTGGGTATTGAAAAAGTCCTGTAGCGATAGTCGGTGATGCTCACTTTACCGCATTCTCTCTCTCCGCCCTGAGCCAGCCTGAGGTTGTTGTCAGCCATGTGATTTCCTGTGGACAGTTATGCATGTGGTCAATTACGGGTTAAGGGTGCATTTGAATGGTCCTGTGAATGAATCTGGAAACCAAATGGCTGGAAGATTTTCTGGCGTTAGCGGAGCTGCGCAACTTCTCCCGGGCTGCGCAGTTCAGGAATGTTACGCAACCGGCATTCAGTCGTCGTATACGCAGCCTTGAACATTCCCTTGGTGTCGAGCTGATTGATCGGGCTACAACACCGCTGGCACTGACCCCGGAAGGGCGACTGTTCCATACCACCGCCCGGAATCTGCTTCGACAGATGGAAGATGGCCTGCATCAGCTGAAAGGCCAGAACGGCGTTGGGCCACAACCATTGGATTTTGCGGCAGCTCACTCTCTTTCCGTCACGTTGTTGCCGGAACTGATACAGACCATGAGCAATGATGGCCATGTTCTGAGAAGTCGGGTGGAGAGTATTGATGTCGACCTGGCCGTTGAAGGGCTTCAGGAAGGGCGGTGTGATTTTCTCCTGGCTTTTGATATTGAAGCCCTGATGCAGCCTCCTTTTCTATCTCTTTCCCTAGGAGGCTGTCCGAGAACTAGCTAGTTCTCGTCCAAAAACGCATCAGGCAATCATAATTAGATTGTACGTGCGTTTTGATATTTCCTGAAATTCCAGAGAGCCGCAAAAACTCTTCCCTTTTTTTCTCTAATCTGGGACGGATATTGGAGAAAAACGCGAAAAGCAGGCAGAAAACATCCTCCCACCATGCTGGAAAGGTACTTTCATGTAGCGTGGAGGTGGCTATCAGGATGGTGCCGGGTGTCTGGCCAGAATCACCAGGTTGTAACAGACCACCGATAACCAGCAATGAGAATCAAAACGCTCAGAACCCTTGCAGTGGCAACGTGATAGCCCAAAACATCTCTTTAGCCACGAAATTCCCGCTTCAATACCTGCCCGGAAGCGAAAGAGCGTTTTATACACATACTGACTTTTAGTCATCTCTTCGACTTCAAGTCCGCGCTTCTTATTAAAAGCTACATCGCTGATTCCCATGGCCTTGGCTTTTTCCAAATTAGCGCGACACGCGTATCCGCCGTCACCGCTTGTCTGGCGAGGTACACGACCATAAATTTCTTTTTGTCTTTCCATCATCGGAATGAATTGGTCCGAATCCGCTGGGTTACCTTCCTCAATAACCAGGTCCAGGATCAATCGACTTTTTCCCTGAACCAGGTTCAGTTTATGGCCATACTGTACTTGCCGCCTGTCTTTTACGATGATATCCGTATGGGGTTCATACAGGCTAACCACTTTTTCCTGGGCTGGCACCTTTTCACCCTTAAAGACCCTGCGCTCTGTCTGGGAGACTATTGCATCCACCAGGGGTAACAGGTGATCCACATCGGCCTGCCACTTGTCGGCATCATCAGCCAGGAGACACTGCCCCTGCTGACGGGCGTTTGCTAGCGTGACAGTAGCTTCGATAAGTACCTTCCGGGATTTTCGGGTCAACTGCAGCAGTTTTTTATAATGCTGATGCCGCTCTTCTTTGCCAGCGTAGATGCATTTTCTGGCCGCATCTTTTACGGCTCGGTTGTGATGGGTATATTCATAAAGCGGTGTCGCTGTCAGTGTTTGTCCCCGTTCCAGCAGCCGACAAATTTCTTTAACGGAACTGGCTAAAAGATCACTGTCGCAAGGAGGTTTGATATCCGATTCGGTGACTGTGCTGTCAATAGCCACAGTGCGCCCTTTTTCAATACCCTGATCTTTAGCGGTCATTAGCTGACAGTTATTAATCCGTTCCCATGTAGATGCAGTAAGAAGGCTGATGAGCCCATGCAAACTGGAGCGACTGGGGCGCTGGTTTGGTTCGAGGCGACAAAAGTCTCGAAAGAGCATGGAGTCCATCAAAACAAACGACAAGTAGTCATAATCACAATTCAAATACTGTTTCAGGAGTGCCGCACGAAGAACGGATTCTGCTGATAGTCCGTTCCGCCCAGTGTTCTGTTTATCACCAGAACTTAAGTCCTCATAAATCCAGTCATTGAACTGTGGATGGGCGTCAAGCCATTGCGAGATACCGGAAAGCTGGGAGCAGATTTCATGAGGTACGTAATGGAGTTCCATACTACACTGCGGGTTGCGTTTTTTGCGCATTTGGAGTCCTCTGTTTTTGGCAATCCCTTATGTTTCTTGCTCTTGGGAAGTTTAGTCGCCAGATAGCAGTAGGGCTCCACTTAATTTTTCAGGATAAAATCTACAGTTTTCAATTGGTTGTGTTTTTGGACGAGAACTAGCTATTGAAAAACGAAAGCTTCAGCATTTTCTTGGCTGATCAAATATTGACCTAAATTTAGCCTGTTTTGGGGTAAAAATTGCGTTTTTTACCCTTTTGCTTGCCTTTATGCTGCCATTTTAAGCCTTTTTGCTTCTTCAAGACGGATTGATCCCGTTGAAACCGATTTGACAATTTTTTTGAAGGCTCTATTTTGATTACGAACTGCTCTACAGTGAAAACTGACTGTAGGTCACGAAAAACAAGGATTGGGCAACATTACCGGACAATATGCTGACAACCTTTGTAGATAAAGGGCTTCAGCAATGTTCAACCCAGTAGCAGTCTGAAATCCTACAAGAGCCTTTTTGAAATTATGTAACTGTTCAGCACCCCCACATAAATCTGGAATTTTCTGATTTTTATACCATCCTCTTAAGCACCATTTTTCCACAATATTCGCCAGCATGATTCCAGAACTACCCGCAACTATGTCGGCTGAGATTCTCTTGAAAGAGAATGCAGAGCTGCGGATGAGAGTTGCCTGTCTGGAAGAGCGATGTCGAGAATTGGAAGAAAAGGTTGGCAAGAACAGTCAAAACAGCAGCAAGCCGCCATCGTCTGATGGTTATCAAAAACCTTGTAAAAACAGTAATTCTCCAGATCATTCTGACGACCTTTCCGCAGATAAAGGTACCGATCCATCGGATGAAAAACCCAATCCTAAAAGTCTGAGACAGTCTTCTGGTAATAAAGCCGGTGGAAAGAAAGGGCATCAGGGCACTTGTCTTAAACAGGTCGATATCCCTGACTATATTGAGTACCTTCCGGTTAAAGAATGCAATAAATGTCAGGCGTCTCTTCTTGATAGTGAGCCGGTCAAATATATTGAACGACAGGTGTTTGAACCAGGGAGACCGGGTGAATTTGAAGTAACGGCCCATAGAGCTGAAGTAAAAATCTGCACTTGTGGTTGTCGGAATCAGGCTGAATTCCCGGAAGGTGTTACCGCTGCCGCACAATATGGCTCAGCCACACAGGCTATGGCCGTCTATCTTAACCAATACCATTTCCTGCCTTTTAAGCGCGTGTCAGAGTATTTTAATACTCTCTATAAAATGAGTGTAAGTGCAGGCACTGTCGCCAATTTTGTGGCCAGAACCTATGAAAATCTGGCTTCTACTGAAGAGGTTATTCGTGACGCCTTGCGGGAATCGTCTGTTGCCGGAGCCGATGAAACGGGTATGCGGGCCGAGGGCTCTTTGCACTGGCTACACGTTATGCGGGATGAACAATGGACGCTCTACTACTTGTCTGAAAAGCGAGGTCGTGAGGCCATGGACACGATGGGCATACTGCTAACATTTGCAGGCGTTCTGGTTCATGATCATTGGAAATCCTATTTTGCATATGCGGCAACTCACGTACTTTGCAATGCCCATCACCTGAGGGAGCTTTTGGGTGTTGTTGATAGGGACAGCAATCAACTGGCGTTGCGATTGATGAAGCTACTGAGGCTTTCCTGGCATTACTGCAAGGGCTTTAAGACCATAGGTATGCTACAGATGCCAAGTGTTGTCTGTGAACGAATCGAGAAGATTTATGACCGGTTGCTTCAGCGGGCTCTAATGAAAGAAGTCGTCTATATGGAGAAGCAACGAGAGGAGCTTAAGCGCAAGAAAGTCAAGAATACTAAAGCTTACAATCTCTTCAAACGACTCACTGAGTTCAAGGCTGAGACACTGCGCTTCATGTCAGATTTTACCATTCCCTTCGATAACAATGGCAGTGAGCGGGATGTTCGAATGGCCAAGTTAAAGCAGAAAATCTCAGGCTGCTTCAGGAGTGCAGACGGTGGTTCTATGTTTGCACGGATTCGCAGCTATTTGTCGTCTGCCAGAAAACAGGGAATGGACATATATCAATCACTTCATAGAGCTGTTCGGAATTACTGTAATATGCCTTTGCTCAGTGCTGAATAGTTACGAAATTATAAGCACTGCAGACCAGTGAAAATTCTCCAGCCACTTTTTCCTTACCCCGGACACTGAACCCTCTGAATCCTGAGTTCTTGATTTGGCCAAAAGGCGGTTCCGCAATCACCTTGCGACGCTCATAAACCGCTTTGGCCTCTTTGGTTTCCATTTTGCGGTTCATCGCCTGGCGTATGGCTTCGTGGCGGTCTGTGCGAATCACTTTCCCCGGGTCTTTGTTGTCACCACTGCACCTTTTACGTAACGGGCAATCCCGGCAGATATCTTTACTGACGCGGTAGCTTTTGTGTTTTGCTTTGCTAGCCGTGTTATAAATCAGCTTCTCACCGGCAGGGCAGGTAAAGCTGTCGTCTGCTTCATGGTAAATAAAATCCGCTTTGACAAACTTTCTGTCAGAGTCTTCCAGTCCCTCTGTTGCAGGCTTCTCCTGTCGATCCGTAGCCATGTAAGCGTCAATGTTCGCATCATCAAACGCTTGCAGGTTGGGCCCTGAGTAATAGCCATTATCCTCACTCATTTTGCCAATGGACGCGTTATCTGTTGCTTCTGCAATGGCTTCAAGTGCAGGCTTTACTTCCTGCTTGTCATTGGCATGCTGGCTGATGTGCTGGCCAACAATGATACCATTATCGCTGTCGACGCTGATCTGGGCGTTATAACTGTACTGATAGCCACTGCCTTTTTTACCCATGATCCTGGCATCATGATCAGCAAAGCTGATTTGCTTTTTGTCGTCTATCGGCTTATCGGGATTCAGGGCCTGTTCCCGTTCTTCAAGCGCTTTTTTGGCCTCCTGGATTTTCTCTAACCGTTCCTGCTTGAATTGCAAGTCTTCAGGAATGCTGTAGCCAGTCTCCTGCTGATAAGCATCGTCCTCTTCACTGTCACTGGTTTCGGCTTTTTTAATCAGGGCCTCAACTTCAGCCATTAATTCAGCTTCTTTGGCCTTAAGTCGTGCGTAGCTCATGGCCTTATGCTTTGATGAGTCGGCTTTGAATTTGGAACCATCAAGAGCGATGTGGCCCAGCGAGGCCATCTGTAGTTCCCGGGCGAGCAGCACGCTCTGTTTGAAACTGCTTTTAAAAAAGGTGGCCTGGTTTTTACGAAAGTCACTGAGCACCCGGAAATTTGGGCAGTGCTGTTTGGCGATATACATGAAAGCCAAGTCCTGATTGCAGCGCCGTTCAATCTCCCTGGAGCTGAACACACCATGGCTATAGGCATAGATCAGGATCGATATAATCAGTCGTGGGTGGTAGGCATTCTGGCCAAGATGGTGATACTGCTTTTCCACTTCAGAGGTGTCGATATGCTTGAAGATATCTTCAAAAACGAAGCAATCATGATCTGGTGGCAGCAGGTCGAAGATGTTCGATGGGAACATCAGGTGCTGGTCAAAATCAGCAGGGTTATCTTTGAATTTGATTGATGACATCCGTTTCGGCAACAACAAAGTGGGCAGAAGATGCCTGATTATACTTAATCAGGCTATTCTCGGACAGCCTCCTAGGCAACACGGAACTCAGGCCTGTTTGTGCGCCTGATGCAGATGGTCTACCCCGTTTCAAACCTTACCAGGCCGAGCCTGTCCCCATTTTGGGTTATAGTCCGGCAGCGTTTATGGGAAGGCAGGTGAATGGTTTGCTTCGAGCTATCAATGACCTTCCCCGATTTCAGCCAGTTATGGAGTCTTCGCTGACCAACTTGTTGAAAGTCATGGCATTGAATGGCAGCGGCATTGCCTGGCTGCCGGGTTATGCCATTGTGGATGAATTGGCCAGTGGACAGCTGGTGGACTTCGTCAACCCAGAAAAACATCAGGAATATTGGGGCTCTGTGGAGATCAAGCTTTACCGGAATGATGTTCGTCTGCATGCCGGTGCTGAGCGGTTCTGGTCTTCACTTCGTAAACGATGTCAGTAGGGGTGGTTCCTTACCTAATGTTTGATCTGACTGTATCCCTCCAAAAGCGTATTCGTGGTACAGTCCCACGCTGGTTCTGTAATGATGAGCAGATGTGTCAATGACTGAGAAAATGGAAAAGCCGGAGAGTAATAAAGATGCCGTCGACGGTTTTTTTCCTATAGACGAGCACGAAGAAGAGGTAATTGAAGAAGGGCAGGCGATCCGTCGCAAAGGGATCTACCTGTTACCTAACCTTTTCACCACCGGAAACCTGTTTTGTGGCTTTTACGCCATTATCGCTGCACAGGCGGGTAATTTTTCCCTGGCCTGTATCGCCGTATTTGTTGCCATGATTCTGGATGGTCTGGATGGTCGCGTGGCCAGGATGACCAACACCATGAGCAAGTTTGGTGAGCAGTATGACAGTCTGGCGGATATGGTCACCTTCGGTGTTGCCCCAGCCATGGTGGCTTTCAGCTGGGCACTGCAGGAGCTTGGCAAGTTTGGCTGGATGATTGCCTTTGTCTATGCAGCCTGTGCAGCCCTGCGGCTGGCCCGGTTCAATGCCCAGATTGAAGAAACCGACAGTCGCTACTTTACCGGTCTGGCCAGTCCGGCGGCTGCCGCAGTGGTGATTGGTATGGTATGGGCATTAAGTGACTTTGGTTTCAATGGTGAGTCCACCTTTATTGCCTTACTTGGCTCGCTGGTTACCGGGGGAGCGGGTGTCCTTATGGTCAGCAATATTCGCTATCACAGCTTCAAGAAGATTGACCTGAGAGGTCGGGTACACTTTGTGTTCCTGCTGGCGATTGTGCTGGCCTTCGCTGTGGTGTTTATGGATCCACCCCGCACACTGCTGCTGATCTTCCTGGCTTATGCCTGTTCTGGCCCAATCACCGCGATCTGGCGGCTTGGGGAAGAGAAGAGTGATCACGAAGGAACGGTTTAGATTTTCTTCGATTTTTTATAAAGCCAGCATTGCTGGCTTTTTTTATACGTGAGATCCGTGGATGCTTGAGCTCTTTAATTTCCCTTGGCATTATGAGGAAAATTCGGCCATGGGTGTGATCACCTCTCCAGAATGACCGTAATAAAAGTAGTGTTTGGTAAGGAGATATCATGCTACTGAAAATAAAAAAACGATCCGATATCTGCAGCAGTGAAATTACACCAGAGCCTATCTATCACGACCGGCGTCGTTTTATGCAGCAGTCCGGACGTGTTGCCATGGCCGGGCTTGGGCTGATGTTGGCAGGATGCTCTCAGGAAGGGGAGGCCATTAGTCAAAAAGCCCAGGTCGATACCATGCCTTCCCAGCCAGGTCCACAATGGCTGAAAAAGCAGGTGCTTGAGTTTACCCCCAACGTTTATACGACAAATGAAGTACTGACACCGCATAAAGATGTTACTACCTACAATAACGGCTAAGTTACCGTTAATGGTTGAATCAGCTAAACTCCCATAAAATCTACGTTGTAGGGGAGTGATATGCAATCTGAACTCTTCCAGAATTTTATTGATTCCATTTCAACATTAACCAGTGAACAGCGAGACATTCTTAACAACTCGCTCCTTAGTACTCAAATAGAGGTTACCGAGGTAGTAGAAACCACTGACTCTGAACCTGTTTACAGTGAATCTATACCCAATAACGATAATGCAACACCTGACGTAGAAAAGAGCATACTTGCCCAATTTGCCGAAAACCCCAGGTGCCCCAAATGCAAAAGCCATAGCGTTGGTCGCTGGGGCATACGAAATGGCCGACAGCGCTACCACTGCAAGACTTGCGACTCAACGTTTAACGCCTTTAGTGGAACGCCTTTGGCAAGGCTCAGGCACCCTGAAAAATGGAACAAGTACCTCGCAGGTATGACTCACTCTATGGTCTTGCGACCAGCTGCTGCTGAGAATGCCATTGACTTGAAAACTGCGTTCCGCTGGCGTCACCGCTTTCTTGAAGTGATTAATAATGATCAAGCAGAAGAGCTTTGTGGCATTACTGAGCTTGATGAAACATTTTTCCGTGAATCCTTCAAAGGGCAAAGAGAAGGCCTTCCACGGCCAACCCGAAAGCGGGGTAATGATCCCAACAAAGCCCGAAAAGTCCCGGTAATGGTGGCTCGGGACCGTAATCGAAATACCGTTGACGGTGTATTAGAAAACGAAAGTGCTAATGAATTGTGCAGGCATTTAAATGGCCGCATATCGATACAGGCCACGGTCTGTGCGGATGCACACCTCGCTCACGAAAAACTTGCTGACAAGCTTGGATTTGTCTTCAAGGAGCTGGTGACATCAGCAGGTCAACATGTTGTTGAAGGCATCTACCACATCCAGACTGTAAATTCTTATCACAGTCATTTAAAACGCTGGATTGGCGGCGTATTCCAAGGGGTTGCAACTCGTTACCTTCCCCATTATCTGGCCTGGAGGCGAGAACTGACGGCAGCAAAAAAATTAACTGTTGGCCGGTTGATCAGCAGAATTACTGAACATTGGTGCTTCCAACCATTAACGGTAACTTAGCCTACAATAACTTTTATGAGTTTGGTACAGGGAAAGGGGATCCGGTCAGGAACGCACACTCCCTGAAAACCGATCCATGGTCAGTGGTTGTTGAAGGTGAAGTTGCCAAGCCCGGCCGCTACCATCTTGAAGATATTCTCAAGCCTCACGCTATGGAAGAGCGAATCTATCGGCTTCGGTGTGTTGAAGCCTGGTCCATGGTGATTCCGTGGATTGGTATCCCTCTGGCCAATATTCTCAAGCCGTTTGAGCCAACGTCCAAAGCCCGTTTTGTCGAATTTACCACGCTGTATGATCCTGAACAGATGCCGGGACAGAGGTCTTCTTTTGCTTCGCTGGACTGGCCCTATGTTGAAGCTTTGAGAATCGATGAGGCCATGAATCCGCTGACGTTGATGGCAACAGGGCTGTACGGCGATATATTGCCCAATCAGAATGGTGCACCGTTCCGGCTGGTGGTGCCCTGGAAGTATGGTTTCAAAAGCATTAAGTCCATTGTCAAAATACGTCTGACCGAGCAGCAGCCTGCAACCACCTGGGAAACATCAGCACCACAAGAGTACGGGTTCTATGCCAATGTAAACCCTGCCGTTGATCATCCCCGCTGGAGTCAGAAATATGAGCGACGGTTGCCGGGTACACTGCTCTCTCCCAATCGAATTGAGACACAGCCTTTTAATGGCTACGGCGAAGAGGTTGCTGACTTATATAAAGGCATGGATTTAACGCGCTTCTATTAACAGGTTCACATAAAGGAGAGAGGCATGAATCGGGTTGCAAAAATCAAACTTGTTGTGTTTCCTCTCAGCCTTTTTCCCTTGGCCTATCTGATGATCAGGGCCATTGAAAATGATCTGGGGCCAGATCCGGCCAGTGCACTCACCCACGGGTTGGGAGAGTGGGCATTAATATTTTTGCTCTTATCTCTGGCTATCTCACCTGCACGACGGCTGACGGGCATTGGGAAGCTGATTCGATTTCGACGGATGTTGGGTTTATTCGCCTTATTTTATGCGGTTTTGCATCTATTGGCTTATCTGGCTTGTAACTATTCAGCACTGAGCAAAGGCATATTACAGTAATTCCGAACAGCTCTATGAAGTGATTGATATATGTCCATTCCCTGTTTTCTGGCAGACGACAAATAGCTGCGAATCCGTGCAAACATAGAACCACCGTCTGCACTCCTGAAGCAGCCTGAGATTTTCTGCTTTAACTTGGCCATTCGAACATCCCGCTCACTGCCATTGTTATCGAAGGGAATGGTAAAATCTGACATGAAGCGCAGTGTCTCAGCCTTGAACTCAGTGAGTCGTTTGAAGAGATTGTAAGCTTTAGTATTCTTGACTTTCTTGCGCTTAAGCTCCTCTCGTTGCTTCTCCATATAGACGACTTCTTTCATTAGAGCCCGCTGAAGCAACCGGTCATAAATCTTCTCGATTCGTTCACAGACAACACTTGGCATCTGTAGCATACCTATGGTCTTAAAGCCCTTGCAGTAATGCCAGGAAAGCCTCAGTAGCTTCATCAATCGCAACGCCAGTTGATTGCTGTCCCTATCAACAACACCCAAAAGCTCCCTCAGGTGATGGGCATTGCAAAGTACGTGAGTTGCCGCATATGCAAAATAGGATTTCCAATGATCATGAACCAGAACGCCTGCAAATGTTAGCAGTATGCCCATCGTGTCCATGGCCTCACGACCTCGCTTTTCAGACAAGTAGTAGAGCGTCCATTGTTCATCCCGCATAACGTGTAGCCAGTGCAAAGAGCCCTCGGCCCGCATACCCGTTTCATCGGCTCCGGCAACAGACGATTCCCGCAAGGCGTCACGAATAACCTCTTCAGTAGAAGCCAGATTTTCATAGGTTCTGGCCACAAAATTGGCGACAGTGCCTGCACTTACACTCATTTTATAGGGGGCTTTTACAGGTTGGCGGATGAAAAGTGAGGGGTTGCAACAGAAATAGCCTTCAGAGGAAGATTGATTTGTAAGGATCAAAACTTCTGAAGGATCAGACATGTCTGCAACCCCATCACTTCGTCCTATGTTCGCATTTCCTGGCTGGGTAATCGAGCGAATTGATATTGACTGGAATATCAAACATGCCTTTGTCCATCTCCGTCGGGATGGCCGTATACAACACGTCAGATGTAGTAAGTGCGAAACACCTATGGGGCAGATGAAGACAAACGATCGAAGCGTTCAGGATCTGCCACTGGGGACTCTTCAGGTAAATCTTCTCTTCACTGCATTTCAAGGGCGTTGCTCTCGTTGCGGTAATATAGAAACAGTCACTCCTCCGGGGCTTGCACCTAAAGCTCAAGCAACAGAGCGACTTAAAAGGCATGTCAGCCATCTATGCCGCTATATGCCATGTGACAAGGTTCCTGAATTCATTGCTATCTCTGGCGGCACCGCTCGTCGCTGGGATAAAGAGATGCTCATGAAGATGCTGCCTGCACCCAAGCGGGATGGTATTCGCGCTTTCTTATCGATGAAAAATCCATTGGTAATGGGCATCATTTTTTAACCGTTGCTCTGAATGCTGATACCGGTGAAACGCTGTTCCTTGGTGAAGGAAAAAAGAAAGAAGTTCTGGATCGGTTCCTTTCCAGTCTGACAGAAGAACAAAAAGCAAGCATTGAATGCGTTGGTATTGACCGTGGTGGAAGCTATCAGGCTTCAGTGAGAGAGCATCTGCCAAACGCCGATATTGTATACGACAAGTTTCATATTATTGCCAATTACAACGATGTGATTGACCAAATCAGGCGCAGGGAGTGGCGACAGGCAGAAGAAGAGGACAAGCCGTTTATCAAAGGGCAACGCTTTAACCTGTTCAGAAATCCTGAGAATTTAACACCAAAAGGGCAAAGTAATCTGAAGGAGTTGTTAGCCATGAATGAGGATCTCAATCAGGCATATATCCTGAAAGATATGCTAAAACAGCTATGGACGTACAAATATAAAGCCTGTGCCAGAAAGTGCCTGGACAACTGGATAGCACTTGCCAAAGAAACAGGGATATCCGAGTTAAAGAAGTTCGCCAAGGGGTTAGACAGAGCTAGAGAAGGGTTACTGTCATACTGCCAGCATCGTATAACCAGCGCGAAAATCGAAGCCTTCAATGGGGTTATCAAACGGATCATCTATAAAGCATGCGGTTACAATGACCTTGATTACCTATATTTGAAAATTAGACAGGAGGCTCTGAAATGATCAGCCAACCTGTAAAAGCCCCTTTTATAGAGAGTATTAAAATACTCTGACACGCGCTTAAAAGGCAGGAAATGGTATTGGTTAAGATAGACGGCCATAGCCTGTGTGGCTGAGCCATATTGTGCGGCAGCGGTAACACCTTCCGGGAATTCAGCCTGATTCCGACAACCACAAGTGCAGATTTTTACTTCAGCTCTATGGGCCGTTACTTCAAATTCACCCGGTCTCCCTGGTTCAAACACCTGTCGTTCAATATATTTGACCGGCTCATTATCAAGAAGAGACGCCTGACATTTATTGCATTCTTTAACCGGAAGGTACTCAATATAGTCCTGACTCTTGATCACATCTCTCCAGCGCTGAACTGCCGGGCTATCTGCCAGGTTTTTACCCGATCCTGCAATTTCGCCCAGCCTTCCCATACCACTAACCAGCCGGGCTGCCCTGTATGCTTTGAATCACCCCAACCACCAAGCCGAGCAATCGTTTGAAGCAGCCAAGTGACTGTTGGCGGCTTATCGGGCAACGCTTTTTTTTCATAGGTTAGCCAGAGAACCTGCCATTCATCATCACTGACCACCTCATTCGCGAGTGTTTTTTCACTCCAAAGCTTTCTGTCTTTGTGCTGCCTGTCATTCGGTAACATTAATGCTTCACGGATTTGCATTAGTCTGACAGCGACAAACATTAATATGACCGCAAGTCGTTCAATGTTATCCGGAGATTGCAGACGAAGCCTTTCTACTCCTGCTCCCGATTTCCAAGCCTTATGGAACTCTTCTATTCGCCATCGGAGCTCGTAAAATCGAATGATAGAGCGACAGTCTTCGAATGTTTCAATATCTTCAGTTGTCAATAGTACCCAGTGCAAACGGTCTTCGGAGTCATTGCCAATCTCTTCAGCCGACACAATATTCATAGTTACCGGTTCCGGCCTGCCGCCTGGCCTTTGCGGCGCCTGTATTGTCATCTTCTTTCTTTTGACCTGCAGCGTTGCCTTTCGCTTCTTTCTACCTCCTTTTTGAGGAACCACTATCGTATATTTCCCCAACACTTCAGTCTGAGCTAAGGAATCAAATAATAAGAGTTCGCCATCCACCAGGATTCTGTTTTGTGTAGCTCTTACAACAAACCGCTGTCGGTTATCCAGTTTGTAGTGCATATATTCGTATATATCCGCCTCCCGGTCGCAAACACTGATGATGTCAGGCATTTTACCCCCCATCCTTTGTTCTGTGTTTTCAGAGGCTCTTTGCCACTTAAAGCTTTCCTTTCCCTCGTAAGGTAGCTGACGACGTTGGTTCTTTTTCCCCCGCTGAACGTCCTCTCTAACCCATCGTTCTTGATCAATAAGCCCAATGCTTCGCTCTGTATCCGCATCAACCAAGAAGACAGAGTGGACGTGGAATCCTCTGGTTTTAGAGCCTTCAGGACCTCCAAGATCACCAAGCTCGGATCTGACAGCATGTTTATAACCCAGGGTTGTTGTATCTTCGAGAGCCAGAAGTAGGCGAGACTGTCTCGCTATTTTGGCAGTTGCCTGAAAGCCTGCCTCAGCTATTGCTTCAGGCTTTACGGCCTCATTCTCAATCAGCCGGTAAGCTCCAGTTACCAGTGCGGTATAACCTTCGCATGAAGATGACAAAGAATTACCGGTATGAGCTGAAAGCTCGGCAGCAACTTTGACAAGTCGTTTTGTACGTCGAGTATCGCCCAAATCAGCACATCCAAAAGTTAGTTCTGACCATGGTTTAGGAGAAAGTGGAAGCATGACCTGTTTTATCAGTGAGAAATGATAGAACAAGGTAGCTATTTGTGATCAAGAGACAGAATATAGTCAGGGATATCGACCTGTTTAAGACAAGTGCCCTGATGCCCTTTCTTTCCACCGGCTTTATTACCAGAAGACTGTCTCAGACTTTTAGGATTGGGTTTTTCATCCGATGGATCGGTACCTTTATCTGCGGAAAGGTCGTCAGAATGATCTGGAGAATTACTGTTT